>NZ_JAVRCA010000004.1:29822-227171 GCF_034530995.1 Nostoc sp. DedQUE04
TTGTGGAGCTTGTTCCTTGGCTTGCATCTGCCCTAGTGCCTCTGCTGCTGCTTTATGGATATAGGTTTCAGGATCTTCTTCGAGCAGTTTAGCAACTAGTGGAACTACTTCCTTGGCTTGCATCTGCCCTAGTGCTTTTACTGCTGCATCACGGATAACACCTTGAGAATCTTCGAGCAGCTGGACAAGTTTTGGAATTTGTTCCTTGGCTTGCATCTGCCCTAGTGCCTTTATTGCTGCATAACGGGCATCAACGTTAGAATTTGTGACCAGCAGGGCAACTTGTGGAACTACTTCCTTGGCTTGCATCTGCCCTAGTGCCTCTATTGCTGCACCACGGACACCACCGTCAGAATCTTTGAGCAGCAGGACAACTTGTGGAGCTTGTTCCTTGGCTTGCATCTGCCCTAGTGCCTCTATTGCTGCACCACGGACACCACCGTCAGGATTTGTGAGCAGTTTAGCAACTTGTGGAGCTTGTTCCTTGGCTTGCATCTGCCCTAGTGCCTCTGCTGCTGCTTTACGGACACCACTGTCAGAATCTTTGAGCAGCAGGACAACTTGTGGAGCTTGTTCCTTGGCTTGCATCTGCCCTAGTGCCTCTATTGCTGCACCACGGACACCACCGTCAGAATCTTTGAGCAGTTTAGCAACTAGTAGAATTTTTTCCTTGGCTTGCATTTGCCCTAGTGCCTCTGCTGCTGCTTTACGGGAGACTGCTGAATCTTTATCCTGCAACTGTTTGGCAAACTGTTTTACAAGCTCATCATAGTTTTTTATCTGGGTTTTAGGGTTATCTAGCTGATATTTCTGTAAGTTTTGCCCTGCTGTATCCCTGACTTCGGGTCTTGGGTCTTTCAGGGCTGCTACGATACCGTTAATCTGCCATGCTTCCAACTTAGGTTTTTCTTCAGCGTTTACCCAAGGTAGAGAGAGGAAGAGAGTCAAGAGTAGGGTAAACCAGAAAAGGAAAAAGAGCGAAAGCTTGTTAGTGTGACAGGGAGTTGTGAGCATAAATCAGGGCAAGGCGGCAGATTGCACGCGGTTATGAGTATAACAACAAGCTTGCAATTCCTAATTCCTGATTGAGAAAGTCGGATGTTATGGGGTAAACTGTCTAGCCGTCACAGTTCATAGGACGGGCGAGACGCCCATCCCACAAGAATAGTTAAATATTTTTTAGTTGGAAATGCCTTAATTTTGATTGACGAGTATCAAAGACTCGCTCACGAGTATCAAAGACTCTCGCGCGAGTATAAAAGACTCGTCCACGAGTATCAAAGACTCGCCCACGAGTATCAAAGACTCGTCCACGAGTATCAAAGACTCGTCCACGAGTATCAAAGACTCGCCCACGAGTATAAAAGACTCGCCCACGAGTATTAAAGACTCGCCCACGAGTATTAAAGACTCTCGCGCGAGTATCAAAGGCTCGCCGACGAGTATCAAAGACTCATTCATTTACATATTGCACTACAAGATTAAAATTGCGTTTAAATGCCAGATCCCCGACTTTTTTGAAAAGTCGGGGATCTTATCTTGTGCGTTGAACTACAGCTTATGAATTAGAAGCAGCTTTAGCAGGTTTACTTTTAATAGCCTTAAAACGATCGCCTAACTGTTCGGCAAGACTTTTTAACCCTGGAGTTTTCTTAGCAGCAGTCTTGACGTAATCATAAACTGTCAAGCTGCTGCCCATTGCTTCGCTACCGACAGCCATTAAGGTATCATCTACTTGTTCTGTCAGTTGTCGCAATCCAATCAAAAGCTCAGTAAGTGTGATTGCTAATTGATAATCCCGCACAAATTCATCGACATCAAAGCTGGCTGGGAGAATATCTCGGTTAGACTGGGCCGCAGTCAGGCTGGTATTGACGAAAGCTAGGCTTTTATCGCCCATCTTAAATAACTTGCGTCGTTCTTCTACACTCAGGGTTACGAGAAAAGGCATCTTCGCTTGGATAGTCGCAAACGCTGCTTTAATTTCTTGGATATCTGCTGGGGAAAGGGAGCCTGTAATATTTTGGTAAGCCATTGGTTATTTACTGTGGTAAATCTGTTTGTTATGATTCCCACTGGTAAATGCGATCGCACAGTATTTAAGGAATGGGGAGTAGGGAAAATAACCTCTCTGGTGTACACATAAGTCGAATTACCCCCCTTAATCCCCCCGATGTATTGGGGGGAAACAAGAAAAATCCGGTTCCCTCCCCTTTGCAAGGGGAGGGTTAGGGAGGGGTAAAACTTACGCTTCAAGTCAGTTTAACGAATAATTTCCTTAACAACGCCAACAAAGCGTTCCATGTCGGCTTGGGTAATGGCTCCCATTGTCGAGACTCGAAAGATTGATTGAGCTAAATTCCCCTGTCCAGAATAAATTATATAATCTCGTGCTTTCAGTTGGTCGTGAAATTCTTCATAGCTGAAACCGTCTGGTAAGTAGTAGGCATTCAAGACAACGGATGAACTGCCAAGAGGAAGTAGGGGTTTAATTCCGATTGAGGCTAACCCGTCTCTAACTAAGCTGGCAAGTTGGTTGTAATGGTTGTGTCTGGCACGCCAACCCCCTGCTTCTGCCATTTCTTGCAAAGCTTCTGTTAAAGCATAAAATGTCTGTACTGATTGCGTAAAAGGTGTGCCGCCTCGTTCTTGCTGCTGGTAATAAGTTGCTAAATCTAAATATAAGGTGCGGGGGATCGTGTCTACTGATGGCAGTGCATCCCGTTGCAGAATAACAAAGGACGTTCCGGGAACACCATGCAGACATTTATTCGCTGTCGCAGCGCAAGCAGTGATTTCCCAATCTGCAAAATTTAATTCCTCAGCACCAAAGCTGCTGACTGCATCTACTAATAGTTTGATACGGCGTTCTTGGCAAATTGGCGCAAGTTCTGCCAAATTATTTAAGCGGCCGGTAGTAGTTTCGTGATGGACGACAGCAAGGTGGGTGATGTCGGTGTTTTCATCTAGGAGTTTGACTAAAGCATTGATATCTATTTCGCCATCCCAAGGATGGGAAAGTGTGATGTAATCAATGCCGTGGATTTTGGCGATTTTGGATAGTCGTTCGCCATATACACCGTTTTCAATGACTAGTAATTTTCCGTTTGTGGGTACTAAACTACTAATCATTGCTTCCATCGCGGCGGTTCCAGAACCGGTCAGGAGAACTGCTGCCCAACGATCTTTTCCAAGCCCATAAACTTGAAGTAGCTGTTCGCGGATTCTGCTTTGAAGTTGAGAAAATTCTACTTCACGGTGGCATAAATCAGGACGTAATAAGGCGTTTCGGACGCGATCGCTCAAATTAACGGGACCGGGATTTAGTAAAATCATTTTGTCATTTGTCATTTGTCATTGGTCATTGGTCATTTGTCATTGGTCATTAATAAATAAAGAGTTTGTACTTTGAATTTATTAATTACGAATTACGAATTACGAATTACGAATTACCAATGTGTTTCATGAAGCGTTGTAAAACTGCTTCTGGGGTGATGTTGGGTCTGGGTAGCTTTTCTAGAGTTCCGGGACGGATTTTCAAATGAGCGAATTTAGGTCTAGTGTCGCTATCTGCGGTAAATAAGGCATCTAAAATCGAAGGATCATCTCCGGCTAATGTCACGCCGTAACCGCACGCTTCGGCAATTTTGGCAAAGGAAATACCCGCAGATACGGTGGCTTGTGCGCCTGTGGAATCGTGGACTTCATTATCTAACAGAATATGGGTCAAGTTAGCACCGCCATAAGTGCCGATGGTCGCAAAATTACCCATTCGCATTAATGCTGCCCCATCACCATCAATTACTATTACCTTCAGGTCTTTCCGCGCTAAGGATAATCCCAATCCCATTGAGGAAGCGCAGCCCATCGAGCCGACCATATAAAGATGATTGGCGCTGTCTTTACTGGCGAAGAGTTCCCGTCCCGTATATCCGGTGGTGGCAATTATTACAGTGTTTTCTGGATCGGTAAGTTCCACAATCCGAGCTAATGCTTCGCTGCGAGAAATGCGTTGTTCTTTGTTATCCCGAAAAAAGCTTTGCTGAATATGAGCGCTATGACTATTTTCTCGTTCGGGGATAGAAGAACGAGTGAGTGCATGGGGGGCGATCGCTCCTTTACGCATAATTAAAGCATAAGGACAGCGTTCTTGTTGCATATAGGCTGTGGCTCTTTGCAGAACTGGTTCTATTTCTGCTGCATCTGTAGGAAAATATTCCCAAGGTATAGTCATTGTTTGCAGCAATTTCTCTGTGATTTGCCCCATTAATTGATGTTGCGGTTCATCTTGCAACAAGCGATCGCCTCTTAAAGTACAAATCAGCAGTAATGGAATCCGAAAGATATAAGTGAGGGAGGTTAGCGGGTTAACTGCATTTCCCAAACCAGAGTTTTGCATCATCACCACTGCGGGTTTTCCAGCAATTGCGGCTCCAGCTGCGATCGCTACTGCATCTCCCTCATTGGCTGCGGAGATATATTTAAGTTGAACGTCATTGATGACGTAGTTAATAAAAGGCGTGAGAAAAGAACAGGGTACGCCAGTGTACCACCCAAAGCCAAGATTACGCGCAGCTTCTACAAATTCTTCTGCCTGAATCATAATTATAAATTTACAGCTATTTTCAGGTATTTAAACGATTGAAATGGGGAGTGGGAAGTTGGGAGTGGGGAGGAAAGATTATTAGTTCGACCTCTGAACTCGGAACTTCAGCCTTTGAACTCGGAACCTCGACCTCTGAACTCGATACTCCGACCTTTGAACTCGGAACTTCGACCTTTGAACTCGGAATTTCGACCTTTGAACTCGGAACTTCGACCTCTGAACTCGGAACTTCGACCTCTGAACTCGAAACTCCGACTTCTGAACTTGAAACTCCGACTTCTGAACTCGAAACTTCGACCTTTGAACTCGGAACTTCAGCCTTTGAACTCGAAACTTCAGCCTTTGAACTCGAAACTTCAGCCTTTGCACTCAAAACTCCGACCTCACAATGCCCAATGCCCCATGCCCCATGCCCCATTTCTATTGTTTCAATTGAAAAGCAAGGTCAAGATCGTCTAAAGAATTAACATCTAACCAGTTACCGCGAATATAAAGTACCTTGATCGGTTTGCCTTGCTCGATTAAATAATTGCATAATTCTGGCAAACCCAGACTATTGAATTCCGGTCGTTTTTGCAACTCATTGAGTGCTTCACTAACCCATTGTCTACCTTGACTCCGCAAGCGCAACATCCCAATCCAGCGTCCGCTAGAGTTTCCTAATTGCGTTTGTGTCGTTTTAGAAACGTTCAACAGGTTGACATCCTGTCCAAACAGAGAAAGATCGTCTGTAATTGAGCAATAGGCGTAGTCAGGTGAACCGCTAACAGACTTGCTGTTCGCCACAGAATCAACTACAGCCACAATTTCTCCGGGACATTCTAATAAATCTCGCAGGATGTAGCTTCTAAATAGTAAATCGCCGTAAAGCACCAGCATTTCTTCGCCAAAACTAGCTTGAGCTACGGCTAAGGATGCTAATTCTCCCGTTGTTTCATAATCTGGGTTGCGGATGACTTTAGTCCCCGGAACATTGATGGTTTCTGCTTTGTAACCGGCGACAACCGTAATATCATTGATAGCAAGTTTCTTGAATTTGTCTACCAACAACCTGAGTAGAGGTTTACCTCCAAGGGGTAACATTACTTTTGGTTTATCTTGCGTCAATCCGGCTAATTCTTGGCCTCTGGTAGCAGCCAAAACGATCGCTTGGGTATTTTGTCGTCCGTTGTTAAAGTAGCGTTTTTCAGCTTCTATAAGTTCATCCGCGCCCTGTAGCCGGAAGATTTCTTTTACGGGTGCAATATCATCTTCAATGTTGATTAAAGTTTCGCTGGCTTTTACTTCGCGGGCGATCGCTTGCATACTAGCAACAGCAGCTCGAATCAGATGGTTTGCCCAGATGACCAAATTAACTTCCGCTTTGCGAAAAACATCAGTAGGTGTGCTGTAATATTTGGTCGGTATAAACACTAACGGGGAACGACCTGCCCATTCTTTAGCAAAGGCTAGCACTTGATCGGGGCGCGATGATTTACTGTGAATCAAAATCGCGTTTGCTCCTGCGGCGTGGTAAGCTTCACCTCGGCGCAAAGCCTCCGAAAGATCCCAGCCAGCAATCAAAGCTTCGAGTCGGGCGACAATGCAAAAATCTGCATCTGTTTGACTATCTTTACCCGCCTTAATTTTGCCGCAGAATTCATCAATATCAGCTAAAGCTTGGCGACTACCATTGATAAAGCTGTTGGTTTTGGGGAAAAGCTTATCTTCAATACAAACTCCAGCAATACCTCGCTGTTCTAACTTCTTAACCAGGCGGCGCATATTATTAAAGTTGCCATAACCAGTATCCCCGTCTAATAAAATCGGGATGCTGGTGACATCAGACATGAACTCTAGCATTTCTACAACTTGAGTCCAACTGGCTTCATTATTATCTCGAACGCCATACTGAGCTGAAAGGGCTAGTCCACTCGCCCAAATTCCTTTAAATCCAGCCTCTTCCACAATCCGGGCGCTAATCCCATTGTGAGCTTCCATAATGAAGTCGAGTTGAGGCGATTCTAGTAATAACCTTAATTGGGCACACTTATTTAATTTTGCAGAGGTATCATTGGGTGCAAATATTTGATGCATTTATTCTGCTTTTCTCAACCTATATAATATTGCGATTCTCAATTACATGGAATACAGACCTAACCCCCAGCCCCTTCCCTACAAGGGAAGGGGGGTAAGAATTCAAAGCCTCTCTCCTTTTAGGAGAGAGGTCAAACTGTAATGCATCCAAACCAAAACCGCTATAAATGAAGATATTTTCAGACATGTTCTGCGACTTCTATCTGAGGTAAAATCTCGTTTTGGGCGCGTTGAATATCCTGGGGAAAATCGATTTCGAGCCAAGGTAAACCAGTAATGTCTTCGTAGCCAAATGTTTCTGGAGTTTCTAAGAGCAGATCCCGAATTACTTCTTCATAAGGTTCATTATCCCGTCCGTCTGCAACATATTGTTCTGTGCGAATCGCAAGACGGCGAGCAACAGCACTTTCAAAATGAAAGAATCCTACTGACTCACCCGCAAAATCATAAGCTAAACCAGGAGCTAGTTGTTTACGAAACTCCACGAGATAATTATCTCTAACACAAAGCTTTACGGGTTCATCTCCCGGTTCAAAATCCCGATCTAATAAAAAGCTGTTGAGGATATTTGTCTTTACCAATCGTTCGATGATGCGGCGATCGCACAATACATCTGCATCCATTAATAATATGTCATCGCCAGCAACTAAATGCTGACGTACAGTCCAAAGGCTGATTACACTGCCTTTGGTGTAGTCAGGATTATAAATTGTACTGACCCAACTTTCGGCTCCTAATGCTTTGATTTCATCCTGAATTCTTTCTGCTTGATAACCCACAGCAATCACTACTTCATCAATTTGGTAATGACGGAGATTGTTAAAATGGCGCTCTAGTAAAGATTTGCCGTTAAAATTCAGTAAGCATTTGGGTTGGATTTGCCCATCTTTACCTAAGCGTCGTCCAACGCCAGCAGCTAAGATAATTGCCTTCATCGTCAAATCACCAACAGTAGCTTAGACACCAGGAAATCTGGAAATTTTCCCAGTATTTTATAATGACTGTTTTTTGCTCAAGACAATATTTGTTAATTAATTCTTAACATAGAGGAGGCAGGTGGTCACTGAGCGTAGTCGAAGTGAGGCAGAAGGGAAAATGGTAGTGCTAAGAGCGAAACACTTGGCGAAAACCAAAATAGGCGATCGCATCTTTCATATTTGAGACAAAACGTTTTAGCATACCCATGCGGGTGTCGGTAACGTATTCCAAAGTCAAAACAATGCGCTTTTCGTTGTCACCTAAAGGAGTAACTCTGTGGTAAAGTTTGTCACCATTGAATAATACTAGAGTACCAGGGGTTATGGAGAGCGATCGCATTTCCGTCTCCCGTTCTGGAATATCTTTGTAGAGTTGATATTCCAGCTTACTGGATGAATTATCAACCAAACCAAGCAACACTGTATAGCGTTTCCCGCGATAGTAAGAAGTATCGTAATGATACTGGATATGGTCTCCAGGCTCAGTGTAATAGTACAGCGCATAAGTGTGGGGATCGGAATCAGGACAGGGAAGGAGCTTTTCTGCCGTAATTTTGTTCAGGAACTCGAAAAAGGCACTGAGTTGATAAAACTCTCCGAAAATCGGAGCAAGGCTATCTAAGCTATAGCGGCTGATACTACCGCCCTTTTTATGATTGGGAATATAGTTGCGGTTGATAGCAGGTTGCAAAGATGGCAACAGCGCCAAAAACTGCTCGATGATGCAGCTAGGGACAAAGTTTTCAACCACCAAAAATTCATTTTGAGCTTGAAACTCAGCTTGAAGTTTCTGGTAATCAACGGCTGCTATAGCTTTATCAATTTCAGTTTGAAGCTCCATTGATAATTATTTATTCTCTCACTGCTTCCTTATCTAGTTTGATTCCGGCTGCGGGAGTGTCCAAAATTGCCAAATTACCCATACTGCAAAGGTTGGCGCGCCAATTGTCGCTGCCATTAATAACGGCTCTAGTCCATTCAGTAAGGGAACTATGGGAAACAAATATAGCACGTCTTCAATGTCAAAGCCGGCGAAATTTGGTTGACGGCTGGCATCTTTACCTAAACGTTGTTCCATTTGGTTTCGCAAATGAAAGATGCAAGCAACAGACACGCCAGATATTATCCCCATCACCAACGCCCACCAACCAAATTTTCCCTCCCTAAGACCATATCCCATACACACAAACAATAGAATATGGATGATAGCGTCACTAGTAAGGTCATATTGATGTCCCCATTTGCTACTTTTCCCACTCAAACGAGCTAATTCACCGTCTGTATGATCGAGAAAGTTAGATAAAGCAAATAACCATGCTCCAACATTAACCCAAATGGGATCGCCAACTGCGAGGGCGACAGCAGCCGCCAACCCTGTCAAAAGTCGCACTGTAGTAAGATGATTGGGATTTACCCAACTGTCTTTTAGAGGTTTAATTAGCCAGTAAGCAAGTTGAGCATCCCAAGGCTTTGCGATCATAGATGAACTTAAATTTGATCTGGTCTTGGAATATATATATAGCGGTTCTCATTTGGATGCAACATCTATTAGGGTAAGTAAGTGGGTGGGAAATAAAGATTTCCAACTTCTGAATACTTAATATCTGGAACATTTGTCATTAAAAACAGTCGTACAAAATTCAATTCTGAATTTTGACCGGAGGCGGAGCGTCTCCGGCTTTGCTCCTGAGTTCTGAATTCTTCTTATCTACATTAGGCATTCCCATGCTCTGCATGGGAACGAGAAAAAAGCACATCACACTGATTTAAAATTCACAATCCGAGCGAAACTCTCAGGTTCTAGACTTGCTCCTCCCACGAGGACACCATCAATTTCTGGTTGAGCCATAATCTCATCAATATTATTCGGCTTGACTGAGCCGCCATATTGAATTGATACATTCGGATTAGTCAACTGGCTACGAATTAAGCCAATTATTCGATTAGCTTCCTCTACTTCACAAGTGTCGCCAGTGCCAATCGCCCAAATCGGTTCGTAAGCAATCACCAAATTATCTTGATCGATATCTACCAAGGCTTTGTCGAGTTGGAGAGCAATAAGTGATTCAGTTTCTCCCGCATCTCGTTGTTGTTTACTTTCGCCAACACAAAGAATTGGAGTCAAACCAAACCTTTGAGCAGTTCGGAGGCGCAGATTAACGGTGGCGTCCGTTTCTCCAAAATATTGCCGTCGTTCGCTATGACCGACAATCACAAAGCGCACACCACTTTCTGCCAGCATTGGGCCAGAAATCTCACCCGTATAGGCTCCATATTCTTCCCAATGGATATTTTGTGCCCCCAGTTGGATGAGGCTACCGTGCAAGGTCTTGGACAAAACGTTTAAATCAGTGAAAGGAGGACACAATATCACTTCTCGCCCTTGGGGGGTTTCCTCTAAATGAGGCAGAAATCCTTGTAAAAACTCTTGGGTTTCTGCCTGGGTTTTAAACATTTTCCAGTTGCCGGCAATAACGATTTTCCGCACAGGTAATTTAGTCAAGATCCTAACGCGTTATATTAGATGCATTTTTCAGTTTATGACGTTTTGTTAGCCATTGGTCATTAGTCATTAGTCATTAGTCATTGGGCATTGGGCACTTGTACTGAGCGTAGTCGAAGTATTGAGCATTGGGCATTGGGCATTGGGCATATTTATTCCCCTTGCCCCTTGTCTCCTTTGTCTGCATCGTCTCGCCAAACCCCTCATAAAAATAACTAGGATAGTAAATGAACTGTATCTAAAATTTAAAATCTAAAATTTAAAATCTAAAATCTAAAATCTAAAATTAATATGACTTCGACATTGCCCGTGCCTGAACCTCATCAAAGCGATTCCGCTAACACTGACGCAAATTCTCTCAGCTGGGAGGAAGAATTGGATAGTGCTATTTTCAGTTTTGAAGACATTCAGACGGAACTGAACTATAAACAAGCACAAACAGCGTTGCGAAACTTGGTAGCCAATCTCGATCTTACTCCCCAGGAAAAAACCGGATTGGAGGCAGAAATTGCTGATTTGGAAATTATGCTAGGGAAGTTAGACCGCATGGTGGTGCAGATTGCGGCTTTTGGCATGGTGGGACGTGGTAAGTCTTCGCTACTAAATGCTTTGGTTGGGCAAACGGTATTTGAAACTGGGCCGCTGCACGGTGTCACCCGTACTGCACAAACAGTTAATTGGAGTATTAGCGAGGAGATGATTGGGGAAACTGAACGTGCTTTGCGTGTGACTCTTCCTGGTGTAGGTCAATCCCAGGTGGAATTAATTGATACTCCTGGGTTAGATGAAGTAGATGGTGCAACTCGTGCCGCCTTGGCTGAACAAATTGCAAAACAAGCAGATTTGATTCTGTTTGTGATCTCTGGCGATATGACAAAACTGGAATACATAGCCCTTTCTCAGTTGCGGGAAGCAGGTAAACCGATTGTTTTGGTGTTTAACAAAGTAGACCAGTATCCAGAAGCAGACCGGATGGCAATTTATCACAAAATCCGGGATGAAAGGGTGCGGGAATTACTCACACCTTTGGAAATTGTTATGGCTGCGGCATCGCCATTGGTGAAGACGGCGATTCGTCGCCCTGATGGTACGAGGGGCATACAGTTGCGTACAGGGAATGCCCAAGTCGAGGAACTGAAGCTGAAAATATTGGAAATTCTGCATCGTGAAGGTAAAGCCTTGGTTGCCCTTAATACCATGCTTTATGCCGACATTGTAAATGAGCAATTGGTTGAACGAAAACTGATGATTCGGGAACAGAATGCCAATCAGTTGATTTGGAAAGCTGTGATGACTAAGGCATTAGCGATCGCACTCAATCCTCTAACTGTGGTAGATATTCTGAGTAGTGTGGTAATTGATATTGCTCTGATTTTGGGTTTATCTAAACTCTATGGCTTCTCTATGACCGAAGCTGGGGCTGTACAGCTGCTACAAAAAATCGCCCTGAGTATGGGCGGTATCGGTGCTAGTGAATTGTTAGCAAATTTAGGCTTGAGTGGATTAAAAACTTTACTGGGAATTTCTGCAACAGCTACGGGTGGCATTGCACTAGGCCCTTATATATCGGTGGCGATTACCCAAGGAGGAGTAGCTGGTGTTTCTTCTTACGGTATTGGACAAGTTACCAAAGTTTATTTAGCCAATGGCGCAACTTGGGGGCCTGATGGGCCGAAAGCAGTGATTAATCGAATTTTGACAAATTTGGATGAGACTTCAATTCTTAACCGGATTAAAGATGAATTACTCCAGAAAGTAAAACTCAAAAAGTGATGTATAAATTAGGTTTGGTCAGCCATATTTATCCTTGCACTTACTTATTCCAGAAGGCAAAAATTATACTTTCGGATACTTTTAAAACATCCTCTTAAAATCAGCTATATATAATTGCTTAGTTATTATTACTTTGTTAAGCTTTCTGGAAACTAAATTTTAAATATCCCCTCTAGCAGTCAGCACTCTCTAGGATACTTGCAACAAATAGGTCATACAATGCCCCATCAAAAAGTAAACTACTAACATGGCAGCAGCAGCCAGAGCAACCAAGGTACCAGCTAACATTAGAGAAAATTCTTTACTCTCGTAGGCTTTTTCCATTAAGTGCAGCGACCACGCTACCAGGGCGACATCAAAAAGTAAAATAGGAAGCAACATATTTCTTAATATTTGTTAATACTTGTAAAATAATATTAACACCCTTTTCAGGAAGTGTGTCTAACCTTAGATAGATGTCATTAAATGAGTAATGGTGGATCAACAGAATGTTCTGACTGGCACGTTGCGATCGCGCAAGTAACTTTTAATTTCTGCTACGCTTAATTGCCCGTAATGTAAGAGTGACGCGAGTAATGCGGCTTCAGCCTTGCCTTCAGTAAGGGCAGTGTAGATATGTTCACAATTACCTGCACCACCAGAAGCAATAACTGGAATTTCTACAGCATTGGCAATCGCCCGTGTAATCTCAATGTCATACCCAGCTTGGGTTCCATCAGCATCCATACTTGTGACTAGCAGTTCTCCGGCCCCCCGTTTTTCAACTTCCTGTGCCCACAATAGGGCATCTAAGCCTGTATTTTCTCTGCCACCCCGCACATACACATCCCAACCTGGATTCTCCGGGTTATTTCTGCGTCTGGCATCAATAGCAACAACTATGCACTGATTACCAAAGCGATCGCTTGCCCGATTAATCAAGTCTGGTTCCCGCACTGCCGCAGAATTAATACTAACCTTATCTGCGCCCGCCCGTAACAAAGCTTTAACATTTTCTAAGGATTGAATGCCACCACCTACAGTCAATGGAATAAAGACCTGTTCAGCAGTGCGGTAGACCACATCTAAAATTGTAGCTCGGTCTTCATGAGTAGCTGTAATATCCAGAAATACTAACTCATCAGCACCGGCTTCGTTGTAAACCTTGGCCAGCTCTACCGGATCGCCTGCATCTTGGAGATTAACAAAGTTAACTCCTTTTACAACCCGTCCCGCCTTCACATCTAAGCACGGTAAGATTCTTTTAGATAACATAATAACTTTTGTACTTCTGGGTAATTAGCCGGAATTTAAATTTTAAATTGGCGCGGGTATTCTCAAACGAAAATTTTCACAAGTATGAGGAATGAGGCATTGGAATTAGGTTATAGGTTACAGGTTATAGATGAATAATCTGTACCCTATAACCTGTAACCTATTCCCTTCCCCAGTCCCCAGTTCCCAGTCCCCAGTCCCCAGTCCCTTAAACATAGATAGCTGAATTATGGCGATAATCTCATCGAAAAAACAGCCTCCAGAACCCAACGGCGAACCAAAGCAGCGTCGAGAGTCCGCGAAAGCACCATCCACAGAAAATATTTTGCAGCCTGAAGCTGCTATTGATGAGCAAGAACAGCAAGAAGAAGGTATTCGACCACACCGCTTTGCTGATTACATTGGGCAAAAAGATTTAAAGGATGTGCTAGATATTGCCATTAAAGCAGCTAAGTCTCGTGGTGAGGTGTTGGATCACTTGCTGCTGTATGGGCCGCCGGGATTGGGCAAAACCACAATGGCAATGATTTTAGCATCGGAAATGGGGGTAAATTACAAAATTACTAGTGCGCCAGCCCTAGAACGTCCACGAGATATTGTTGGGTTACTAGTAAATCTCAAGCCTGGAGATATCTTATTTGTAGATGAAATTCATCGCCTCTCGCGGATGACAGAGGAAATTCTCTATCCAGCGATGGAAGATTATCGCTTAGATATTACTATTGGTAAGGGTTCTAGCGCTCGGATCAGAAGTTTGCCGCTATCAAAGTTTACTCTAGTAGGGGCTACAACCCGTGTTGGTGCTTTAACTTCACCACTGCGCGATCGCTTCGGTTTGATTCAAAAACTCCGATTTTACGAAGTTGACGAACTGACTCAAATTGTACTGCGAACCGCTCAATTACTCAAAACCCCTATTACAGAAGATGGTGCTACAGAAATTGCCCGTCGTTCCCGCGGAACACCACGGATTGCTAATAGATTACTGAAGCGTGTGCGTGATTATGCGGAAGTAAAAGAATCTGGGGAGATTAATGAAAATATTGCATCTGAGGCATTGCAACTATTCCAAGTAGATCCTTGCGGTTTAGATTGGACAGACCGCCAGATGTTGAGTGTAATAATTGAACAATTTAATGGCGGGCCAGTGGGGTTAGAAACAATGGCAGCAGCCACGGGTGAAGATACCCAAACAATTGAAGAGGTGTACGAACCTTACCTGATGCAGATTGGGTATTTAACTCGGACTCATCGCGGCAGGATGGCGACTAAGGCAGCATACAAGCATTTGGGCTTTACACCGCCTAATGAACAGTTGTCATTATTGTAATTATGGGAAATTGGGCATTGGGCATTGGGCAATGGGAATAGGGGATGAGTCTTTGATACTCGTGAATGAGTCTTTGATACTCGGCGACGAGTCTTTGATACTTGTGAATGAGTCTTTGATACTCGTGAATGAGTCTTTAATACTCGTGAATGAGTCTTTGATACTCGTGAATGAGTCTTTGATACTCGACGACGAGTCTTTGATACTCGTGAATGAGTCTTTGAACTCCGTTAATGAGTCTTTAATACTCGACGATGAGTCTTTGAACTCCATTCCCCACTCCCCACTCCCCATCTTCAAGATAAACAGGTAAACCTAGATGATTAAGTTGATTAGTATTTTTCTCAGTTTGTTAATTCTGTTTGGCTGGGGTGCGCCAGTCATGGCACAATCTCAAGCGCCTATTACTGAAGAACAGTTAAAACAAGGCGATGAGTGGGCCAATCAAGCGTTTATAGCAACGAATCAAGGTGATTTTGCTACAGCTGAAACTTACTGGACAAAGATTATTGAGCAATTTCCCACTAATGCAGGGGCGTGGAGTAACCGGGGAAATTCGCGGGTGAGTCAGAATAAGTTACAAGAGGCGCTGGCAGATTATAACAAAGCCATAGAACTAGCACCAAATGTCACCGATCCATATTTAAATCGGGGCGCGGCGTTGGAAGGGATGGGAAAATGGGAAGATGCGATCGCAGATTATAATCATGTCTTAGAACTCGATCCTAATGATGCGATGGCGTATAACAATCGCGGAAATGCCAAAACAGGTTTAGGAAAATGGGATTCGGCGATCGCAGACTATAAAAAATCTAATGAGATAGCCCCAAATTTTGCCTTCGCCCGTGCTAACTACGCCTTGGCTTTGTATGAAATCGGTCAAAAAGAGCAAGCAATCCGTGAAATGCGAAATATCGCCCGTAAATACTCCAAATTTGCTGATGTGCGTGCCGCCCTCACAGCTGCATATTGGGTAAATGGAGAACAAGGTGAAGCCGAAAGCAACTGGGTAGCAGCTTATGGACTTGATAACCGCTACAAGGATATCGACTGGGTAAAAAATATCCGCCGTTGGCCTCCCAGCCTAGTTACTGCTTTGGATAAGTTCTTGAAAATCCAGTAATTAGCAGGTAAATAACAGGGGAAGCGAAACGATCGCTCCTACCTAATTGTGCAAGTTTTTACACTGAGTTAGTCTCAAGAACTCGCTGATTTTGCTGACGCTTTCCAGTTACCACCATTGGTACACCACCGCCTGGTGCTAACAGGAAGCTTTTGCGAACTGGCAGTACTGGCTTTGTATCAGCTAGTTTCATTTGCCAATCAGATAGTATAGTTGCCAATACCAGTTTCATTTCAAACAGGGCAAATGCCATGCCAATACAGCGACGATTCCCGCCACCAAAGGGCAAAAATTCAGCTGGAGTAAATTGTCTTTCTAGAAAACGATCTGGCCTAAACTGCTTGGAATTGGGGTATAAATCTTCTCGATGATGGCTCAAATAAATACAAGGAACTAATATAGTCCCAGAGTCAAATTTGTAGCCTGCAATTTCTAGAGGCGATTTAACCAATCGATTTAATCCCAACATCGCCACCGGATACAGGCGCATTGTTTCCGAACAAACTGCATTCAAATAGGGTAATCGGAAAATGGCGTTCGGGTCTTTTTTCTCACCCAGGCTATCCAATTCTTGCACCAGTTTTTCACGGACTTCAGGTTGATGATGAATCCAATACAGTGCCCATGCTAAGGAACTAGCGGTAGTTTCATGACCTGCAATCAACAAAGTCATCAATTCATCACGTAATTCTATGTCTGTCATCGGCTCACCTGCTTCATCACGAGCCGCCATCATTAAAGACAGAATATCACTTCGAGACTGGTCAGCAAGCGATCGCCTTTCTTGAATTTCAGCATAGATGAGATCGTCCATTTCCTGCCGCAAACGTAGATAACTTCCCCAAGGACTGCGAGGCCCTAAATCCTGCCGTAATAATGGGAACAGGAGGAATATTGCCCGCAAAATAGGTCTTTTTGGATTCAGGATAGCAATTAGGATTTCTTTGAGTTTTTCATAACGAAGTCCGTCCTTTAGACCAAATACAGCCTTCAAAATCACCTCAAAGGAGATTTCTTGCATAGATGATAAGACTGTAAAGGTTTCCCCGATAGGCCACTCGCTAGTTACTTGCTTGGTAATCTCGCCAATTAAATCACCATAAGCTTGCATTCTTTCCCCATGTAAAGGAGGTGTCAGCAGTTTACGCTGGCGTTGGTGAGTTTTTCCTTCTAAGGATAGTAGAGAATTTTGCCCCAATAAAGGGGTTCCTGAACCTGCTGCTGCACCAGAATCTAACTGTTTGGGATCTGTCGTAAAAATCTGCTGAATCGCTTGAGGATTGCTAATGAATACTTGAGGCGTAAAAACTGGGCCAATTCGGAGAGTGAAGATATCACCATAGCTTTTAGCACAGTCTTCCATGTATTCTAAGGGATTAGTTAGCCACTGATACGTTTGTACCCAAGGGTGAGTTTGAGGGCCGTTAGGAAGTTTAAGTGCAGACATTTTTATTAATCTCCCAATGATTAAAGCAAGATTGTTATCAGCCAGTTATTCATGCACCCCTAGCTTGATTAATCTTAGACCACAGATCAAGCAGATGAACTCACCAATTCTTGAATCTGCCTTGGAGTCAATTCTTGGACATTACGCAAAACTACTGCTGCTCCTGCTGCTATTAGTGTCTCACCATAAGCATGACTACGCGCTGCTGTTTCCTGTACGTGGGGAGGTAAAACTCCTACACCAATCCAAGTATGAGAAGAATCTAGACCCCGCGCTTTCTCGACGGTATACATATCTGCTACCGTATCTCCCACATACACGATCGCTAATTTTTGCTCAATTCCATTATCTAATTCACGAACTGTAGCGAAAAGTCCGGTGGGGTCTGGTTTACCTGGTGCATCTTCCATCGCAATCAACACCGGAGATTCCAAACCCAAGCGTTTTTCTAAGACATAGTTCGCAGAAGCACGAGTTGCACCGCTAAAAAATCCCCAAGCAATCCCAGCTTGAGTAAGTTGTTCTAAATAGCTAGGTTGTAATAATAAAGGTTCATTACAGATATACCCTGTAAAATTGTTTGGATCTAGGCCGCGGTAACGCGATTGAAAAAAAGCAACGATCGCACTGTAATCTAATTGCAGTTGTTCGCGGCTCTGTCCTTGGCTTTCAAAATAACGGTAAATTAATTCCTGCGATGCTTCCCAATCGTTGTTCCACACGCCTTCAGACTTCAGTTGGTCAATATCTAGCGGGGTTGGACGATATGCTTGGGTGGTAAAATATTCTACGGTATCTGCGATCGCACGACGATAGGAACCGCTAACATCGCGTACAACGCCATCAATATCGAAAATAGCGATCGCCTTTGTAGAAGTTTGTGGGGTCATGGGGTAGGAAGCAAAAGAGTTTTAAATCATCATAAAACGTGAGATCATAACTCAGGTAAAAAATTGGGGTCGAGGGCTTGCTCTGGCGTGAAAGGAGATTGTTCGGGGAAGATAGCGATCGCTAATCCAGTTTCAATCACAGCCAGTCGTCTAGCGGTTTGATAGCTTTCATCGAAAACTTGCTCAAAGTAAGGTTTCAAACTCGGACTTTCCTGAAGTGCCTTTTGGACTCGCCTGCGGTGTTCCAGAATTGTGTACTGCCAACTTTTTGACCGTCTTTCAGTTTGAATTTGATATTTGAGCAGATGCATCAGCAAGACTTCCAGATTGCTCTCCAATGACCGCTTTTCATTTCTGCCCATCGTTTCAATTTCTTCAATTAAATTCTCTAAATCCAGTTCTGTGAGCCGACCTTGTTTGAGCAGTTCTGCTGTGGTTTGAATCCACAGGTAAAAGTCTTGCTCATATAAATCTGAACCAGATGTTGTTTGAGATTGGGGCAATTGGGCAGTCACGTCGCTTCGCTCCGAATTCAAAATTAACAGCAAAATTTTCTAAATCAGGGTGTGATTATGGCTCAGGTAAAAAATCGGGGTTAAGGGCTTGCTCTGGCGTGAAGGGAGAGTGTTCCGGGAAGGTAGCCAAATGCAATTCCGTTTCATCAGCAGCCAAGAGTCTAGCATCGTCATAACACAGCCCGAAAACTTCATCAAAATAGGGTTTAAGGCTAGGACTTTCTTCTAGAGCTTGTCTGAGGAGTTTTCGATGCTCACGAATTGTTGCTCGCCAACTACCAGAGCGCTTTTCGGCTTGATATTTATACTTCAATAGATGCATCAGCAGCACTTCCAAATTGCTTCTCAGTGCTTTCTTTTCACTCCTGCCCATCGTTTCAATTTCTTCAATCAAATTCTCTAAATCCAGTTCTGTGAGCCGACCTTGTTTGAGCAGTTCTGCCGTGGTTTGAATCCACAGGTAAAAGTCTTGCTCATACAAATCTGAACCAGATGTTGTTTGAGATTGGGGCAGTTGGGCAGTCATAAGCCTCTTTAGTTAGCGCCGACTATACCTTATGCTAGCCCAATCTAATTACAGTTTGGTCATTTGATAAGGTATTGCGTTAAAATAAGCGATCGCTATCCTAGTTAAATAATGCCCGGAAATTCCCGGAGGTGTGATTGACCAAGTTTATTTTGAAAATTTTGTGGTTAGACGAGAACGTTGCTCTCGCAGTCGACCAAGTTGTAGGCAAAGGCACCAGTCCCTTGACTAAGTACTTTTTTTGGCCCAGAAATGATGCCTGGGAAGAGTTAAAAAAGGAATTAGAGTCCAAACATTGGATTACCGATCTGGATCGTGTTGAGTTGCTTAACAAAGCAACAGAAGTGATTAACTATTGGCAAGAGGAAGGCAGAAACCGTCCAATGGCAGAAGCTCAGTTGAAATTTCCAGAAGTTGCCTTTACAGGTAGCGCTTGATATTACAAAATTAGCTATTGTCCTGTTCTACAAGCTGCCACAGTTTGATAGTCTTGTCCCGGCTGCCGCTTGCAATTAATTGTGTAACTTTGCTCACAGCAACAGCAGATACTGAGTCTACATGACCAGAGAGAGTAACAATCTCTTCTGCTGTGCTTACCCTCCAAAGTTTAACTGTTTTGTCGCAACTTGCACTTAGGAGCGTTTCGCCATCGGCAGTAAAAGCCACAGCCACCACAGACCAAGAATGGCCTACAAGCGTGCAAATTAGCCGACCAGTGTTTACCTCCCACAACTTAATAGTGTTATCATCACTACCCGTCGCCAAAATTTGACCATCAGGACTAAAAGCGACTGTCAAAACCGCCCATGCATGACCTGAAAGGGTGCTTAACAAGCTATAGCATGGGCGGTTTTCAAATTTTTCCTCAAAGCCTCCAAATGCTCTCAATTGCCACAGGCGAATCGTTCTGTCATAACTAGCGCTGGCTAAAAGCTGTCCTTGGGGACTAAATGCTACTGAATTTATCTTTAATTGGTGTCCAGCTATGGTGCAAATTTCTCTGCCAGTATTGACATCCCAGAGTTTGATTGTCTTATCCCAGCTACCACTAGCGAGAATCTGCCCATCTGGACTGAAAGCAACTGATTTTACAGCCTGTGCGTGTCCCAAGAGGGTGCAGATTTCCTCTAATGTTTCAACCTGCCACAATTTGATAGTTTTATCATTGCTAGCAGTTGCCAGAATTTGACCATTAGGACTGAAGGTAACTGATTTTACAGCTTGGGAATGTCCTGACAAGCTAGCTAGGACTTTTTTAGTATTTAAATCCCACAATTTGATGTTTTTGTCATCACTAGCGCTGGCTAAAGTGTAACCGTCAGGACTAATGGCAAGGGCATTCACACTACTAAATGTCCCAGAATGCTCAGTTAAGGTATGTAAACATCGCCAAGGAGGATTTGGTAATTTAAAATTTTGAGTTTTACATTCTATACCCATTGCTTGCATAACTTCATCAGCTGATTGAAAGCGACGGTTAACAGCATTTTGCAGCAGCTTGTCGAGGATTTGGGCCAAGCGTAGACTCTTTGAGTCTTGTCGCCAGACATCGCTAACTTTGGTCGTAAGATATTGTTGCCAAACCCAACAATTATTGGCAATATCAAATAAATCAAAGGGAGGAATTTGGGTAAGTAAGTAAATACAAGTTACACCCAAGCTATATAAGTCACTAGCAAAAACCGCTTTTCCCTTCACTTGCTCTGGTGCAGCGTATTCTGGATTACCGATACTGGTTTCAGATGTTAGCCGATCGATTTCTGTGACGATTTTCGCAGTGGTAAAATCGACTATGACGAAATCCCCCTTCTTGGTAATTGGGGATCTACGGATGATATTTTGGGGTTTAATATCGCGGTGGATGATGTGGCGATCGCTCATCAACTGAAAAACTGGCAACACATCTTCTAAAAGTTGCCAAATCTGAGTTTCATTAAAAGCGCCTTCTTCTTCAACCACCTGAGCTAAATTAGTGCCTACAATAAACTCTTGCACTAAATAGAAATGCCCATCTTGCTGAAAATAATTTAGTAATGCGGGAATTTGGGGATGCTTCCCTAATTTTTCTAGTTGTTGCGCCTTTTGCTCAAAAGTAATAAAAGTCTCGTATTGCGATAATTCTTGAACGACGCAAGGAATTGGAGGAAACTCACCCTCATCTACAGCGAGGAAGGTTTTACAGAATCCCCCTTTACCAATGTGCTTGATTAAACGATAACGTTCTTGTAAAAGCAAAATTTACCTACAAGGTGGGCATTTTGCCCACAATAAGATACTATCGTTGTTTTTTGTAAGGGCACAACAATGTTATGCCCCTACCTGATCTTCCTGATGTTACTTATCTACAGGAAAATTCACAACTATCGGTGGATGACCGTTTTCTGGGGTTGGTTGTGCTTTGGTTACTGGTTGTGGATGCAAAGGTGTTGGTGTCAATTCACCTTTACCAGTTTGATTCCATAAAATCATGGATAGTAGCCCATCCACTAAGCCGTTATTGCTGCCATTACTGCCAACTAAGACATCTGGAATCAAGCGGACATTGCGATCGCCGATAATCTGCATTAGTTGCATTGCTGTATAACCTTGTGAACCCAAGGCTTCCACACCAGCGCGGTAGGTTTCAGCTTTGGCGTTACCTGTGGCCCGTATACCTTCAGCCTCAGCAATTGCCCGGAGTTTTGTCCCCTCAGCTTCACCGTTCGCCTCTTTGATTTGGGCTTGAGCTTTTAGTTCAGCAATATGCACACTCTGCTCTGATTTCACCATTTCTTGCTGGATATTAGCCAGTGCCGTTTCTCGGACAAGCTGCTGCCGTTGGGTTTGCGCCATCTGCTGGACTTCATAAGTCTTGCGTTCTTCTTCAGCAATTTTCCGGTCTGTCTGTGTCTGCATCAACGATGCTGGTGGCTGAATATCACCAATCAGGGTGTCGATCGCTTGCACGTCATAAGCCCGCAATGCTGTTTTAATATACTCAGCAGCCTCAGATTGTCGTTCACTCCGAGCGGTAAGAAAGTCTAGTACAGTATAGTCTTGGGCTGAGTTGCGGAAATAATTACCGATAGTTGGTTCTAATACATGGTCTACCAGATTTTGCATTGCACCAACGCGAGAAATTACCTTCGGAGCATCTAAAGCACCCACATGGATAATTTGCGCTACTTCCAAATCAAAAGCAAACCCATCTCGCGATCGCACTGTCAAGGAAGCCAGTTGAGCATCATAGCTGTGGCGTTCGGTGCGATCTGACCAATTTAAGACAATGTTGGTCGTTGGCACCAGTTCCATCTTCATGATCCGGGAATTAATCGGGTGCTTACCAGGATATAGCGGTTCGACCCACACGCCCTTATGTCCAGGATTCACCAAGTTCCCGTGGGTGAAAGCTGCACCACTGACATCTTGATGTGCCTTACCCACAAAAGAAATTACCACACCCACATACCCAATGGGAATTTCCGTCATCGGCACTTGTTCAACCTGGACAAACCAAGGGTTTAAGTTCCAAGAACCAGAAAGCAAGGTTTGCTCTTGTAAGCCCCGCCGCCCACCGCCATTAATAAATTTCTGACCATTTTGGAAGTTGTCGTGTCCCTCAATTATGGGGCCTGCAAGTTCGCCGGCAGAAATTGGCACACCATCTAAGGTAGTAACGATGCCAACTTTGTCCGATGCCAGACTGTACACCCGCAACTGTTCTGGTGTCATGCCATGAGCGCTGGCATTTGCTGCCACGATCGCTTTAAACAGGGCGGTATTGATCCGGTACGTACCTGCGGTGAGAAAACCCATTTGCCGCCCTTTTTCACCGCCTTCGGTGAGGAATTTTCGAGCATCTTGGAAGTTGTCGCAACTGACAATTTTACCCAAAATCCGCTCTGGTGGGTTGGGTTGACCATCTGCTGCCACAATCAAAGCGATTTCTCCTTGGGGGACGACAACCACTGGCTCTTTTTTTACAGAATACTGCCAAGGCCAATAACCCCAATGCCAACCAGGAGCTAAAGTATCTGCCTGCAAGCCAGCTTCGCCGTTGAGGGCAATCAAACTGCCGGCAGGGAGTCCGCGCCCGGAAAGGGTAAATTTTCTAACTACAATACCGACTTCACGTTCGCCAATTACTACAAGTCCGCCAAAGAATAAGGGTACAAATATAACTAAACCGCCCACAAGTAGAATTGGAACCACTACAACAGGATTAATTCCAGCAGCTTGATATTGAGTCCTGCTAATTTGTAACTGAGCAATATTTGGTTTGGTCTGATTTAGCTGGACTGATGCAGTAGTTGTTTTTACAGGCGTGGCATTGGCAGAGTGAATACTTTCAGCGATCGTCAAAGACGTTGGCGAAGCCATCGCTAAGGTTGCTACGATCGATGCTGCAAAACGAGCTACCTTATTTTGTTTACGAGTACCAAGCAAAGATGAAAGGCTTTTCATAATCTGTGCCCATCTGGGCAACTAATTAGCTAAGTTAACACTTCACTAAGGCTTGCCTCGATTTCTTAAACTTGACGTAATTTTTTTAAAATTTAATAAACAAGAATTCAGAATTCAGAATTCAGGATTCAGAATACTCCATCCATTTACGGAGAAAGTTTTAGCACCCATACATAATTAATACTGATTTCTGACTCCTGACTCCTGAGTTCTTCATAAATAATTTGTAGGTTGGACATTACCCAACCTACAAAGTTGAAATAGAAAGTTAAATTAGACCGAACCGCCAGCCGCTTGAAACCGAGCGCGGGCGCGTTTGAAGGCTTGGTTTGCCTGAATTTGGGCTTGGCGATCGTCTGCGGAAACTTGACTTAGACGTGTTTCTGCTTGGTTGTAAGCAGTACGAGCTTCATCAAGGTTAATTTTGTCGCCACGTTCAGCGCCGTTAACCAGAATTGTCACTTCATTTTCTTCGACTTCGGCAAAGCCACCCAAAAGGGCGATCGCTTCCCAATTCTGATTTTTAGCGGCGCGAACTCGCATTACACCAGTATCCAGAGCGGTTAAAAGGGGTGCGTGTCCAGTGAGGATACCTAGTTGACCAGTGGTGCTAGGCAAAACTACTTCTTCAGCCGGGGCATCCCAGACTGTTTTATCTGGGGAAATTACACGAACGGTTAATGTCATTTGTCTTTTGTCCTTTGTCCTTTGTCTTTTGTCCTTTGTCTTTTGTCTTTTGTCCTCTCTTACAAAGTTCTGATGCCTACGGCGGGCTGCGCCAACGCCGGAAGTCGGCGCTCAGACTTTGCGCTTTGTCATTTGTAATTGCCATTAGTCATTAGCCTTGAACTAATGACTAATGACCAATGACTAATGACCAGTGACCAATGACCAATGACCAATGACTAATGACTAACCTTTGATTTTGTCAGCTTTAGCGATCGCTTCGTTAATATCGCCAACCAAGTAGAAAGCCTGTTCTGGCAGAGCATCTAACTCACCAGACAGAATTTTTTGGAACCCTTTGATGGTATCTTCCAACTTCACGTACTTACCAGGAGAACCGGTGAATACTTCTGCCACAAAGAACGGCTGAGACAAGAAACGCTCAACTTTCCGCGCCCGCGCTACGATCAGACGGTCTTCTTCAGACAATTCATCTAGACCGAGAATGGCGATAATGTCTTGGAGTTCTTTATAACGTTGCAGAGTTGATTGCACCGCCCGCGCCGTATTGTAGTGTTCGTCACCGACAATATTGGGCTGAAGCATGGTGGAAGTTGAACCAAGGGGGTCAACTGCGGGATAAATTCCCTTAGCAGCCAAACCACGAGATAGTACTGTAGTTCCGTCTAAGTGGGCGAAGGTGGTAGCAGGTGCGGGGTCGGTGAGGTCATCCGCTGGTACGTACACTGCTTGAATGGAGGTAATCGAACCCTCGGTAGTCGAGGTAATCCGCTCTTGCAGTTCACCTACGTCGGTTCCCAATGTGGGCTGATATCCCACCGCTGAAGGCATCCGACCGAGTAACGCCGATACTTCCGAACCTGCTTGTACAAACCGGAAAATGTTGTCAATAAACAACAGCACATCCTGCTTGTTCACATCGCGGAAGTATTCTGCTACTGTCAATCCTGAAAGACCAACCCGCATTCTTGCTCCGGGTGGTTCGTTCATTTGACCGTAAACTAGAGCAATTTTTGATTCGTTGAGGTTGTCTTTGTTGATAACCCCAGATTCAATCATTTCGTTGTAAAGGTCATTGCCTTCACGGGTACGTTCACCCACGCCAGCAAATACGGATACTCCACCATGCTGAGTAGCGATGTTGTTAATCAATTCCATCATGATTACGGTCTTACCAACACCAGCACCGCCGAATAGACCAATCTTACCGCCGCGTCGATAGGGAGTCAGAAGGTCAACAACTTTAATCCCAGTCTCGAACACGGAAGGTTTGGTTTCCAGGTCGGTGAATTTGGGAGCAGAGCGGTGGATGGGTAAACTTGCCTCAGCATTTACAGGGCCTTTGTTGTCCACAGGTTCGCCAAGGACGTTAAAAATTCGACCCAAAGTGGCTTTACCAACTGGCACGTTAATGGGAGCGCCTGTATCGGTGACTTCAAAACCGCGCACTAAGCCTTCGGTGGAACTCATCGCAACAGTCCGCACTTGGTTGTCGCCCAGCAGTTGCTGTACTTCAACGGTGATGTTGATTTCCTGTCCAGCTTCGTTGGTGCCAACGATTTTCAAAGCGTTGTAGATTTGTGGCAATTTCCCGCCGGGAAATTTAACGTCTACAACTGGGCCAATGATTTGGGTAATGTAGCCAATGTTTGTTTTTTCTGCGGTTGTGACCATGCTGCGCCTAATGAGTGAAGCTAGATTTCAGATAAGGTCGGAGAAGACATAAGAATAAGAAATGTCACCTTTCACTCTAGCATCGGACGGGGACATAACTCTCTTAGTAATTCCTTAAAAAGGAGTTTGGTGGTTGGGGTTGTAGTCCCGATCCTGACCAGATTGACAGAATACGCTCAAGTTTATCTTAATTTCATTTTTCAAATGCGATCGCCCTAATTTTCCTATACTGTATCAAAACATACTATTATTCTAACTTCCCTAAATATTTACACTTGCAGGCAAAAAGCAGATATTTTGATATCTAAACTTTGGTCTTAAAATAATGCATATTTGTATTACGTCATATATTTTGCGTGGTTACAGCCCATAAAATACATCACCAAGGCAGCATTTACTAAAAGTTAGTTAGTAATAGATATATAAAGCTATCCATAAACTACATTTCCAAAACTTCTGAATATCCATAAGATAAAGAAAGATAGATACAAAAACAGTTTTTAGCCAAGCCGCGATGCTTGAATTGGGCGTACCTGCGGCTTCATCCTCACACTTACACCGAGCAATAGCCTATGAACTTCTCGTCAGCACGACAATATTTTTACCAGGAGATTCAGCAGTCTGACGAGCAAATTGACCTAGCAAAGGCAGCTTTGTACATTGCACAAGAAGAATATCCCAAGTTAGACCCAGAGGAATATCTCAACGCCCTTGATACAATGGCATGGGAGCTTCAAGAACGCCTGCCTGATTCACGTTATCCTTTGCGAATAGTTCAAACTATTAATCAGTATCTCTACGATGATTTAAAATTTTCTGGTAATAAAATTAACTATTACGATCCCCGTAACAGCTTTATCAATGATGTAATTGATCGCCGATTAGGGATTCCCATTACCTTAGCGCTGGTTTACCTGGAAGTTGCTCGACGTATTGATTTTCCGATGGTCGGTATAGGTATGCCAGGACATTTCCTGATCCGCCCAGATATTCCTGATATAGAGATTTTTGTGGATGCTTTCGATGGTGGTGAAATAATATTTACCCAAGATTGCGAAGAACGCCTATCTCAACTTTATCAGCAACCTGTGACGCTACAACCAGAATTTTTGGCTGTAGTTAGTAATCGGCAATTTTTGGCCCGGATGTTGACAAATTTAAAATTTATTTACCTCAAACAGCAAGAGTTAGAAAAAACGCTGGCAGCAGTCGAACGAATTTTGTTGTTGTTTCCTGGTTTAACCTTAGAATTGCGCGATCGCGGCTTGATCTACTATCAACTCGGTTACTACCCCCAAGCCGTAGACGACTTACAAAATTATTTAGCAAAAGTTCCCGACGCCGAAGATGCATCTGTGATTCAGCGGCTACTTACCGAACTGGGTAAAGACAAGTAGGGAATAAAGACTAGGAACTGGGAAAATTTTAGTAAGCCAATGACCAATGACAAATGACCAATGACAAATGACTAATGACTAATTTTGTTCTTCTGCAACTCGTTTGAGGCGGCGGAGTTGGGCTTGCATATCTTCTTTTGTCCAAGATGCAGCAAAAGTGTTGAAGCCCCAACTAATTAAAGGGTTAGGGATATCGTACTCAAAGCGGTTGAGTAAAAGCGTTCCCTTTTCTGTTGGCTGACATTCCCAGCGATCGCGCCCTTGAAAAAACCCCTGAAATTCCCAGACTACCAAACCCGGTTGTCGTTCTACAACTACGCTATTCAAGGTGGGTTTCAGTAGAGGAATTTGAATAATAAAACGACTTTTACTGCCGACATCGGTACTCCAAGCTTCGCCTACAGGTTCGCAACGAAGAACGGGGTTGAGCCAACGGTGCATAAGAGCTAAATCGCTAATACAGCGCTCCACCACTGTAGCTGTAGCATTAATTTGAATCGATTGTTCCAAAACTTGGGACATTCCACATCTTGAGTGCTGTTGCTGCAATTAGAGTAACGCAAAATTCAGCAAAGTGGGAGATGAGGAGCAGAGGAGCAGAGGAGCAGGGGAGGAGAGGAGAAGTTGCAGTAAGTCTTTCTCCAATGCCCAATGCCCAATGCTCGTATATTAAATCAAATATGAGTAAATATGTATGTTTTTACTGGTAAATTGATAGGCAAAACACTGACTCAGTGTTTGCGGCGAATACTTAAGCATAATTCCCGAAAACCATGAACACAACTTGGCAAGAAATAACCCAGGTGATGTCTACGACGGGCTACGCCTATGGAGTTGGTTTATCCACAAAGGTGCAGCAATTTTTGGCACAATCATCGCCCAGCCTGCAACCAATACAACCAGCAGTGAATCAAGGAATCGCTGATGTGCAAGGTATTGTTCAACAGTTGATTCTATTTACGCCTCGTCTTTTAGGGGCAGTAGCAATCTTACTAGTAGGTTGGCTGATTGCAGCGATCGCAGCAGCAGTGACGCGAGGAATCCTCAAGCGCACAAACATAGATAACCGCATTGCTGCTGGGATAACGGGTCGTCAAGATGTTCCCCAAGTGGAGAAATTAATCTCCAGTTTAGTTTTTTGGAGCATTATCCTGTTAACGGCGGTTGCTGTTTTACAGACATTGGATCTGGAGATAGCCTCTCGACCCCTGAATAATTTTCTCAATCAACTTATTGGCTTTTTGCCAAAGTTGGTTGGTGCAGGAATCATTTTGGTAGCAGCCTGGTTTTTGGCGACGATTGTGAAGATTATCACTGTGCGCTCATTACAGGCATTTAACCTGGATGAGCGTTTGAATCCAGAACCAGAAGACAGAGCACCCAGCCTCAATCAGCTGTCTCTAAGTGAGACGATTGGCAACGCTCTGTATTGGTTTATATTTTTACTGTTTCTCGCTCCAATTTTGGATACTCTCGGACTACAGCAGGCTCTACAACCAGTACAAGCTCTAATTACAGAAGTTCTGCTAATTCTGCCGAACATTTTAGCGGCGATCTTGATTGCTGTAGTTGGCTGGTTCATCGCTAATGTAGTACGGCGGATTGTGACAAACTTGCTGGCGACAACTGGTCTTGACCATTTAGGTAGTCGCTTGGGATTATCTACAAGTGCAGGGGTACAACCTCTATCGAGTATTATCGGCACAATTGTCTATGTTTTGATTTTGATTCCTGTAGCGATCGCAGCGCTGAATGCCTTGCGAATTGATGCGATATCTGTCCCGGCGATCGCTATGCTGCAACAGATTCTCAACGCCTTACCTGCCATCTTTACAGCCGCAGCAATTTTGATTGTTGCTTATTTCATTGGGCGGTTTATCGCGGACTTAGTTACAAGTATCCTCACCAATTTAGGGTTTAATAACATTTTCACTATTTTGGGTCTGACTACACCCGGTCGACGAATCGTCATTTCCACAGAATCAGCAACCCCACCGATTCCAACCCGCACTCCATCAGAAGTTGTAGGCATTGTTGCTTTAGTGGGGATCATGCTGTTTGCTACAGTGGCGGCGGTGAATATCTTGAATATTCCAGCCCTGACAGCATTAGTGTCTGGGATTGTGATTATATTCGGGCGGATTTTGGCCGGATTGGTAATCTTTGCCATTGGCTTATTCCTGGCAAATTTGGCTTTTAACATCATTACCAGTTCAGGCGATCGCCAAGCCCAGATTTTGGGACAAGTGGCACGGATTGCAATTATTGCCTTAGTCTCGGCAATGGCACTGCAACAGATTGGGGTTGCCAGTGATATTGTGAATTTAGCCTTTGGACTTTTACTAGGTGCGATCGCAGTTGCTATTGCCCTAGCCTTTGGTCTTGGGGGACGCGATATTGCAAGAGAGCAAGTTCAAGAATGGTTAAACTCTTTCAAAGGTAGAAACTAAAAATTGATCGAGGCGCAATTTCATCTGTAAATCTGGAAAAGTGCAGCCGTAGGCATCAATAGTGCAGAAAATCTATCGGCAATTTTGCTTAAAAGGTTGAAAGTTATAGCTTAGAAACTCGGAGTTTGAGTAGAGAACTCGTAATCTCAAGTTCTAAAGCTCAAGTTCCGAGTTTGGAAGCTCAATTTAATCGTATTTTCCGAGTCACCTTTTTTAGCGGCGTAAGTGACAAATTCCTTAGTATTAAGGAAAGCTGGGGATAAAGGAAGGACGCGTAGGCGCAGCCTGTTGTAGACATCGCAAGAAGGCGGGGTGTAGTCCATCGCAGTAACAATCAATTTTCTCAAAATTACCGAAAGCCTTGCTGATGTGGGTTATTGAAATGATGAGTGCCGTTTTGTTGGGAAATATTGAGTCAAGATTTAATTTGGCAGCTTTTGTGTTACAAAAACCACTTTTAGGGGAAAACTTAAAACAAGACCTTGTGTTGAAGATATTGGCTGTAATTCGTCAGCCAAACGCTAAAAATTACAACAGCCTGTGCATGAGTTGAAAGAATAACTTGACATTTTAAATAAAAATTATTAAACAGTAACACTTATGGATTTACTTATCAACATTCTTAAACGTTTTTGGATAATTAATTGTTTCGGGATATTTGTTTTATCGGCTTGCACACCTGCATCATCCCAAGAAAAACTTTTAACATCCAAAGAAGGAAATTTTAGTATTTTAATGCCAGGGACTATTTTAGAAGAAGCTAGTTCTCCAACAAAAGGGATTAATAACCGAAATTGGGCAACTATTAAGAGTGAATCTATATATTCAGTGACCCATTCAACTCTTCCCAAAGAAATAGCCCCGCAGAGAATTCCAAAAGTTTTACAGCTTCTAGTTAAAACTGCTAATCAAACAAATTTTATTCAAGGTAAACAAATATCTCAGTCTTCCGTTAATCAAAGTGGATATAGCTGTCAAGACTTTACTTTAATGGGCAAACCCAGTACTTCCTTGCAAGAAGAAATTAAGAAAAAAGGATTGAATATAAATAATAAATTATTATATCAGAGAAGTCTGCTTTGTATGAAGAAAAATTATGCTGTTGAAGCTGTAATAATAACCCCATCATCTGAAGAACTAAAAACAAATGGTGCATCTTTTATTAAATCGCTAAACCTCAAACCATGAGGCTATTTTTTAGTAATTGGTATGACCATTACTGTTAGTATACTTGTAACTTTATGGCTGAGACTGCATGGCATCATCTGCTGTACATAATCGGACAGTGAAGTTTTTAAAAATAACATACACAAACAATATAAAATGATTACTATATCTTTAAAATTTTTGGAAGCAAATTCGTCATGAATGCTGAGGTGCTTCTTAGTTTGAGAAAGAGAAACTGGAGCAAACACTCCACGGCATAAAACATGGATTTTATTAACGAAGCACAAAAGTTGGCAGATACAGTTAGAGATAAAGCTCAAGAAGCAGCCAACAATGTAGTAAACGGGATGAATGAGGTAGTTGATGGAATCAAGAACGCTACTAGCGAGATGACTACTTCAAGTGTTCATGCAGTCAATGATTTACAAAGTTTGTCAACTATCGCAACACAATCAAGTTTTCAAACTGTTCAAAATGTTAGTCAAACATTTCAACAAACTGCTGTTGGAGTTGCCGCATCTAGCATGGTTATGGCTGATGCTTTGCAAAATTTACCAAAGACAGCTGCCGAATTAGCCCAAGAGATGCCCAAGATTGCAAATCGGCTGAGATATCGTGCTGGTGTTCGGGTAGGAGACTTACCTCGCTCTGATGCAGATGTCATGAAGCTTTTTGAGAAAATTCCTGGCACATCAAAGCTTGGAGGTAAAGAATATACAATTCGTCAATTTCTTAGAGATAAGCATGGTAGCCACATCAATCCACGTTCCCAAGGTGGCTCGAATGCTGCTGATAATATTCTTTGGGAAGTAGGTGTTGATAATCTTCGCCGAGGAGCCAAAGTAATGACCGTTGGCGAACAGTTTTATATTCGAGTTTATAATGCGGTAGATTCTATTGTCAGCAATTCTGGGACGATCGCGAAACTTGGGATTACTGCAACGGGAACAGCTATTCTTACTCAGGTTGTAGTCACGGCGATTTCCTACTCTTTGGATCTTTATCGAGATGACATTACTGTTGAAGAGTATAAAAATCTAATTTTTGAAGCAGCAAAGGCAGCAGGTATTGCGACACCAATTGTTTTTTTAGTCTTGGTGGCTGTGTTAGCTTTATTTCCAGAATTTACAGTTATTTTGTCAGCACCAGTTGTTGTTGCAGGCTTCAATGCTTTATTTGGTATTAGTATTGCTACACCCATTATTCAATCGCTAGTTCGTCATATCGAAGCTGGAGGTTTTGGCATAGAAACTGCTGATGCTTACAAAACTGCGTTTGATAGTTCTGCGCTTTGAAATAAGCTATCCAAATTGAAATTGCCTAATTAGGGTGGGTATCTCGCCTGCCCGTATCCAAATGCGGGCTTTTCATTCCATCTGACAAGATTGGATAATTTATTTGTTGTAACAATACCTTCGCCAAAAAAAGAGTATGAAGCCAGATGGCTGTCATTGTAAAGTTATTGTCTCTAGCATCTGATGATAACTATCTGTCAAAAAAATGGTAGTTCAAGACAAATACTCATTTAAAGCTCCTGCTGTTTTTGATTCCTTCTGATAGCCGCAGAAACTGACCCCGTTTTTAATTGGAGTATATGCTGAGTCAGCTCGGATTGAGTTAGCAAATGCAATATGGCTGGAGTACAACAAGGACAAAACAATTGTTCAAGGGGAAGCATAACTAATACTGTCTGAGATTTGTATATTGAGTTAGACATTCATGGTGCACTAACGACACCAGTATGTGTGACGAACTAATTCAGGGGACTCTTGTCAATCTTTCCGTTTTTCATGATGAGTTTAAAAGCTAAAATTCCACTATTCAACCGAATGGATAGCCAAAGTGTTGCAAATCTCATTGATCCATTGCGCTCCCAAATGGCACAAGCTATTCTCATCAGAGAAAATCTCCCTGCACGTATATCAATCCTTTATGAAGGACAAGCACCTTTATTAAGGTATCCTCGCGCTGGGATTACACCACAAACATTAGAAAAACTCACTCCTGATGCTATCTTTGATGCCACAAGCACTATTACAGGTGTTATTAGTACCATTTAATTAAGAGGTAGTAGTTGCACCAACTGCCATTACTTGAGACCATTCACTGACGCGGTTGTTATCTAAGACAGCTCGCACTCGATAACCAAGCTGAATTTTATGCATTAACAAGATTAAATCACGGTTGAGTAATCCTTGTGATTTTTGGTTTTCATTAGATGCAGCTTGTATCCGAAAGCAGCGATCGCTTTGTCGTTTCAACTTGGGAGACTTGCCTTCCATAAGCACCGTTTGTAGTTCGTATGCTTCAGCTTCAGGATATGCTTCCCAGCAAAGTTGCCAGTAAGTCGACCAGCGAACTAACTGGGCTGGTAATTCCTCGACTTCATCCGACAATGTAGACACAAGTCCGATGACTGAAGGTTGTACCACTTGAGGCTGACTGGAGGTGATATCAGCAGTTACAGGGTTTATAAATCCTGGTTGCCCAACCTTCTGTGCAGCTATAGATGAACCATCATCAACAATTAGTATCAACCCGAATATCAAAGTTAACAGCAGCATTAATCGTAGGCATTGTAATTGCACTAACGACAAGATTTTCAGATTCATAAATTATGCAAAAGTTAATTGCTTAGGCACAAGCTAAGAAAGAAGATACCAGCCGTCATAAAAGAGATCCACGCTACACAACGAGCAGATAAAAATACGGCTGGTATAGGAGTGAAAGCGGTCTCCTTTTACCACTCCACAGGTAGAATCATACTGCCATTGTCGGCATAGATTGTTCGAGAACGCACCTCTGTTTTGGGAGCTAATGTAGAATTGAAGACTGCGCTTTTTTGCCCAATTGCTGAGTTTTTGCCAATGCTGGCGCGCAATATAACAGAGTTCGGCCCTAGCCCTACGGCATCACCTATGCTAGTTTCAGGGCCATTAGCAACACCATTGACAACCTGCCTACCGCCATGAACTAGAGCGCGAGGCCCATAACCAACTCCATTACCAAGAGTCAGGCTAGTTGTTGTTAAAGCGTGAAACACAACATCGTTTGCCATACCAGCAATTTTGCCGACATTAAAAGGTTGACCTTCATCAGCACGCAGCGAAATTCTATTACCTATTTTTTTAGTAAGGCTTGCTAAAGAATCTTTCAGAACGAGATTGCCGATGATGCGGTTACGAAAGTTTGGATCGCGAGTAACAATCCCACCTATCTGCGGCAGACCTCCAGGGTTAAAAGCTGTGACTGGAGCGAGATTTATGCCTCGTACATTTGTCAAATCTGCTCTAGCTAATTCTGTGTAACCTTTGGCAAGTGCATCATTGACTTCAATAATGCCTTCCATTAATGCAACGTCGGCTTGGGTCAGGTTTGCCACTTTCCCCAAACTGCCGCTAGTAGCTTCAAAGTTATTTGTGACGTTTTTACCTGGCAGCACTACTTTCCCGGCAGGCAAGGTAACACCGGGGCCAACCCGTGAGAGAAAGTTGATTACCGTGTTTCTTTCTACAGTTGCACCGTCTATTTCACAGTTGAAAGCGAGAAATGTCTCTGGAATATTGTTGTTGAACTGAGCATTGGTAATCGGGTCGGTAAAAGGCCCAGTAGAACCTTGAGTACCGATTTTGGCTGCACCTTTGACAATGGCCATGTGTGCCAAAATAACTCGTCGCCCAATCTCTACTCCCGTTCCCGAAGCTGTAATTTTCACTTGGTCTTGGACATTAGAATCTTCTGCAATGCTAATGGGAGCAGTAGTAGCGTCTAACTTGGCAAATGGTGCAACATAGACTTTTTTGCCCAAGCTTATATTTGTTGGATTTCTGATTGTTGCAGTTGGGTCAATGAAACTAGCTGACTCTGAAGGTGCTGTGCTTGGACATATAGGTAGGTTATGCGCCGTTGGATTACAACCCCCTCCAGTAGCAATGGCGGGTTGTTTATGTATCTGTGTACCTATGACAAACGCTAGGATAATTGCAACTAAGGCGCTAAAAATTGGGCGAGGTTTGAACATGGAAAGAATACTCCTCACGGTTTTTGGAATATTTAGCTATAGGAAAATCTGCACTCTTCAAGTAAGAGATATAGTCAGGCACTCGCCTACAGCGTGCGAAACGCGATCGCAACCGCAGGAATTACTCAAAAATTACATTGCACCTGTCTTTATTTAGGCTCTTTTAGGCTCTTTCTCTGTTTGAGTATGAGAAATGCGGGTTAACCACCCCAATAACCTGCCAATTTGAAGACTACTTGCAAGATAGATGATAATAAGGAGTTCAAAAGTGGAACTGTAACTATCGTTGTTGCCCCAGCAGCCGCCTCATTGTAGACACTTTGCCAAGCTTCTAGCCCGCTAGTAGATTGTCTATGAACTTGTGTACTAACAGCTAACGTTAAGCCAAGCGCAGCTAAACCAACTAGTATTGTGCGACGTTTCAACATTATTTCTTGATACCTAATAGTTCACCAAGTTTATTGGGTAAGGTAAAGCCAAAAGGTACAAGACCTACTTAAACTTTTCGGTTTACCTAACCTAATAACTTTCAAATTTGATTTAATCAAGTACAAATTGCTACATCCAGCAATTAACAGTTTATTGTAATTTTATTTGCTACTTAAAACTAGAGTTTTAGATATTGAAAAAATTTATGGAAATAATAAAAATAGTATTAAATTTATAATTGAAAACTGTATTAAAAAAACTTAATTTAATTAAAAAATTCATCTATCTTAAGGAATAAAATTAGATTAATTGCTGTTATGGATTATTTGAGAATACGCTTGGGTTAAGGGCTACTGCAAAAATTTTGGTTTTTTTAGACACGATAAATAGCCGTCTTTACAAGTGTTTTGGGCTTATCTGAGCTTATATGAACTGTATTGGGTTATATTGAGTTGCGGGATTTCTGATAAAAATAATGTATATTCAATTACATTGGCAGAGTAATAATAAATTTTGTCCCCTCACCAGGTGTTGATAAGCATTTGATTTGTCCGTTGTGTTTGTCAACAATAATTTGGTAGCTGATCGCTAATCCTAGCCCGGTTCCCTTGCCCACAGCCTTGGTTGTGAAAGATTGCTCAAAAATTCGAGATTGTACCTCAGCAAGCATACCGGGCCCGTTATCTTGGATGCAAATTGTGACGGTTTGTTGTTGAGGATCGAGCGATGTGGTGATAGTGATTATGCTTGGGCAAGCAGGAATATTTCGATCGCAATTGTTTTGATGGAGTTCATCAAATGCATCAATGGCATTAGCGATGATATTCATAAATACCTGGTTGAGTTGTCCGGGATAGCAACTGATTGGAGGTAACTCACCGTATTGTGTGACAACCTGGATTTTAGGGCGATCGCCATTGCCTTTGAGTCGATGTTTCAACAGCATTAAGGTGCTATCGATTCCTTCGTGAATCTGAAACTCCACCTGAGATGAAATATCTGCGCGAGTAAAAGTTCTTAAAGAAAGACTGATATCTTTCAGACGGGTAATTCCTTGGTGCATTGATGCCAGTAGTTTTGGCAGATCCTCTGTCAGATACTCCAAGTCGATTTCTTCAACAAGCTCTTGAATTTCCGAGTCTGGCTGCGTTAGCTTCTGCTGTTGCAGGCTTACTAAGCGAAGTAAATTATTTACATATTCCTCAATATAAGATAAATTTCCGCCAACAAAACCAACCGGATTATTAATCTCATGACCAATACCTGCAACCAACTGCCCTAATGTGGACATTTTCTCACTCTGGATCATTTGTAGTTGGGTTTGCCGTAATTGCTGTAGAGATTGAGTTAATTCTCTGGTGCGTTCTTGCACGCGTTCTTCTAGTGTGCGGGTGAGATGAGAAATCTTGAGGTGTAACTTTAAACGGGCAATAACTTCTTCGTGTTGGAAGGGTTTGGTAATGTAGTCAACTGCACCTATTTCCAGTCCGGCCACCTTGTCTGTAGAATCAGATAGGGCAGTCATGAAAATTACTGGAATATTCTGGGTGATCGGATTGGTTTTCAGTCTGCGACAAGTTTCAAATCCATCAATACCTGCCATCATCACATCCAAAAGAATCAGATCGGGATGAGCATATTCTGTTTGTTCGATCGCTGACTCTCCATCTGTTGCCATGAGAGCTTTCCAGCCACACTTCTGAATCGCTTCAGATAGCACCTTGAGATTGTTTGGATTGTCATCCACTAACAAAATATGTATGGGTTTCGAGATCGGAACAGCGATCATGGATGTAACTCCGTTGTGACAAATGATTTGAGTAACTTACGGATTTTTCCGGTTTGGAAATTGGCAGTGAGTTTGCTTAACTCTGCTGCGAAGGGAGTTAGTTGACTGTTTTCCTCAATTAGTTCTCTTAACATTCCCTCAATTGCCGAGATATCTCCCATCATTGCCAGATGATAGAGTTGTTGCAAAACATCTTGGGATGGTAGAACCCATTCACTACTAGTTATCTGCTCATCTTTGGAAGGCGAAGATTCGGCATATATCCATTCCACTCCCAAGAGCGATCGCAGTCTATTGAGTAGTTCGTCAATCTGGAGAGGTTTGGGTAGGAATGCTGTTGCCCCTGCCTCTAAACTCCGCTGACGATTTGACTCAAAAACGCTGGCACTAGAGACGATAATCGGAATAGAACAGGTTTGTGGATTCGCTTGCAGGTGAACCATTAGCTCAAAACCATCCATATTAGGCATCGCTAAATCGAGTAGAATCACATCTGGATTGTGTTCAATTGCTACTTGTAGCCCATGTTTGCCATCGGTTGCTTCCAAGGTTCGACAGCCAATTTCTTGCAGCAAATTGGTCAACATAGAACAGTGGTTGCGATCGTCATCGACAATCAGAATTTGAGGCGCACTACCCTGAATCCCGGTAATTTTCTGGGGAGTTGGCGTGTAATCCGTTGTAGACATCGCTCCTCCACGCCAGTCATGAGCGAGTGGTACCGATACTGTCAAATCCAGCCAAAACAGACTTCCTTCACCCAGGTGACTCTGCACCTGAATTTGGCTTTCCATCAATGCCGCAATTCTTTGGCTAATCGCCAATCCCAAGCCAGTACCTTCAGATCGTTGCCCTGCTTCACCCACTTGCTCAAAGGGCAAAAAGATTTTCTCCAGTTGGTCTGGTGACATCCCAATGCCTGTATCTTCAATCTGAAAACGAATTTTCTGATGTGTCATTTGTTTAGACTCGTGACCAATGACCAATACTTCTCTATGAGAGGCTGCGCCAACGGCTTCGCTCAGTACAAGTGACGAATCACTAATGGCTTCCACTGTGAAGGTTACGCTACCGCTATCTGTAAATTTGATCGCGTTGCCCAGTAAGTTAATTAACACTTGTCGCAGTCGTTTTTCATCAGTTTCAATAGCAAGTGGTAGGCGATCGCTAATTAAGATATTAAATTTAATCCCTTTCTGTTCAGCCCGGATACCACAAATCTCAGTCACACCATGTAAGAAACTGGGCAGATGCACGCTAGTAAGAACCAAATCCAATTTCCTTGCTTCTATCTTCGAGAGATCGAGAATGTCATTAATCAGCATCAAAAGATGCGAACCGCATTGGTAGATAATGCTGACTCCTTCTAGGTTTTTAGCTGTCATATTTGGCGATCCTTCTAGTACCTGGGCAAAACCAAGGATGCCATTGAGAGGTGTACGTAGTTCGTGGCTCATGTTGGCGAGAAACTCACTCTTGGCCTGATTGGCAGCATCGGCAGCTTGCTTTGCCTCCACTAATTCATGAGTGCGTTCTTCGACTTTTGTCTCTAGGGTTTTGGAATAATCCAATAGTTGACTGTTGGCAATTTCTAGTTGGCGATTTGTTTCTTCTAACTTGCGCTGTTTATAGGCATTAGTTGTTGCAATCACACTACCGATAAACGCAGTTAAGGTGGGTGTTACCGGAATTAAAACACCATACAAAAACATCCCATAGCCACCCCATATATAGGCTCCACTAATACCTACAGTTGCCCAAAGAATTTTGCCGCCAGGAATCCGCAGCTTGCTACTGGATAACAACCAACTGCCTGTAGAACCAATGACAGACGACAAAACAATCCAGAGTGATAAATAAATGCCAGAAACACCGTGCAGACTGGCATTTCCTGTTTTTGCTCCTCGTACTAGTTGATGAGCAATATTGGCATGAACAACCACACCTGGAGTCGGTTTTTGGGCAGATACCCAAGAAGAGAAGGGTGTGCTGAAGAAATCATTGGTACTGGAAGCAATCGATCCAATAAATACCATGCGATCGCGCATCAAATCTACCGGAATTTTCCCTGCTAACACATCGCGCATCGCAACTGTCCGAAATGCGGCTTCTGTTCCATGCCAATTCAACAGAATTTGATAGCCTCCTAAATCGGCATCGGTATAACCTGCTTCTTGATTTTGCAGTGGTAAATAAATTTCTTTGCCCAACTGAAACTTTTGTTTTTGGGGGTCAATGCTTTCTAAGCTAATTTTTTCAGCTTCGAGGTACTTTAAGGCTACAAGGGTTGCTAGTCCGGCTTTAATGGTGTTTTTCTCTTTGGCGTCTTCAGATGTCAAGAGGGCGCGACGTACAAAGCGATCGCCATCCAAGACTAAATCTGCTAATCCTACCCGATCCTGTTTTTTCAATTCCGGCGGGGGATTGACGCGTTCGCCAGTAATTTTCTCAACTCCGATTAAATTGGGAGTGTTGCGAAAGACTCGAACAAGTTGCTCGTGTCCGCTTCCTTCCGGTAAATCTCGATAAAGATCCAAACCAATGGCGCGGGGCTGCTGCGCTCGGATTTTTTCTAGTAATCGTGCCAGCGCCCAGTCGGGAACTGGCCATTTACGCACTGACTGGATATCGCGCTCATCAATTGTAACAATCACAATCTCATCTGCGTAGGCGTAGCCCGCCATAGGCATCGCCTGTGAAGATCGCTGGCGAACCCATTCGTCGCGAATTTTCCATTCCGGTAAATTGAAAAGTCCCAAAGATTGCCCAACCATAACAGTTAAGGCAACGCTAGGAGTAATAATCAAAACGCTGCGAGTGCGTTGGATCAAAGCCTGGAATCTGCGCCACATATTTGTGTCATGCAATGGGGATTGGGAAAGGTAGGGTTCCCTCTGGGGATAAGAAGTAATGGTGACTGTGTGGAAGTAAAAAGAGGGAAACAAAGGGGATAAGGGGGAATTATTGAACAAGTTTCTTCTTTGTCTCCCCCTCTCCTTTGTCTAGCTTGTCTCTTCCCATACCCAATGCCCAAATTGGTATTAGTTAGTAGATGCTAATAAGTTCGCTGTTACAATCTCCTTCAAACTCACTGAGGATAGAAGTTCTTCCCATTGTTTGCGGAGAGTTGCATTGTTAGGTTGAGTGGTGTATACCGATGCAAGTGTTGCCACACAGTCATACCAAACACCGTTTTTACCCAAAATAGTAGCCCGCTTCAGAGCATCTTGCTCTTGGATTGCTGTTGCCAACTCAGCACTGGGCTGGATACGCTGAACCCAACCATCGACGTAAGGCGTACTTGGACTGAGTTGCCCATCTACTTTCAGTGCTAAGAACCATTGATAGTTTTTACCAACGGCTAAAGCGGGTGCATTAGCTGGTAATTCGATCGCGATTACTCCGGTTTTTCCTGCAACTGAAATGTTCATCTGATGTTGCATATTGCCAGCTTCATCTTTGAGGCTGAACACTGCTTCTTCGGCATTGGAAGCTGGAAGATACACCAAGATTGTGGGACGTTCAGATACTGTTGTGCCATAGAAATTTTGGGGCAAGAGGGCGATTAGCGCTGCTGGTTGCGTTGTATTTGTAGTCGATGGATTCAAGTAGTAACTACCAACGCGAGAAGCTCCTGCACTTGCTTGTTGGGGAGCGCCTTTGCCAGGGGCAGGTGTAAAGAGCTTGCCGCGAGAAGCTCCTCCAGTTGCCTGTCTGGGCGTACCTTTGCCAGGGGCAGGGGTAAAGAGGTTGCCGCGAGAAGCTCCTCCAGTTGCTTGTCTGGGCGCATCTTTGCCGACAGCAGGGGTTAAGAGGTTGCCGCGAGAAGCTCCTCCAGTTGCTTGTCTGGGCGCACCTTTGCCGACAGCAGGGGTAAAGAGGTTGCCGCGAGAAGCTCCTCCAGTTGATTGTCTAGGAGAGCTACTGTTGGGGGGTGGGGTAAATGTAACAGCATGGGCAGTAGTCCATGTACTGCTAGCGATCAGAGCGATGACGCTCAATGTACTAGCTAAATATCGACGTTTCACGATCTTTTTACCTATGTCGTTGAAATATGATACAAACAAAATACGTTTCTTTCGACTATGTTCAGAAGCTCAGATATTCAGTCTATTTAAGAGTAAAATCAAGGAACTTCTACTAACAGTATAGGCGAAATTGAGAATAAATACTGTAAAAAATGGTCTAATTTAATTACAATAAACTCCGTTGTATTACTTAGTTAAATCCAGTTGCCGATCAAAACAAAGCCAGACCAAAAGAACGGTTCGTGGAAATCAGTTTGGCGAATTAAGCTAATTTGTGCTTGTCTTAGTGCTTCAGCTTTAGTGATTTTGGGTTGTCGGAGTTGGTCATAGAAGCGAGTCATGAGCATCGCGGCTGCCCGATCTTTGACGGGCCATAGGGTGGCGATCGTTGAGCGAGCGCCGGATTTGACAGCCAACCCCGCCAGTCCCAGGACGGCGCGATCGTCGCCTGCGGCAGTATCGCAAGCACTTAGTACCAGCAACTCGATGGCTTTCGATGGATCGCTACCGCGATTTTTCAGGAGTTCAGATAATTCTTTAACATTGACTTGTCCATCCCAAGTGAGCAGGAAGGTGTCTTCGAGGCGGGAACTAAACTGTCCGTGGGTTGCTAGGTGGACAATACCTGCACTACTAGATTTCACACGTTCAGCAAGGGCTTGACTGGTAAATTCCTGATTCAGTAATATCCTAGAAGAAGATACCGCCTTGGAGATTTGTTTCACTTCTGATTCCACAGCAGGTAAAGCACTAAAGCCAGCGCGAGATTGGCTAATGCCACCGACGATCGCACTGATGTGGTTTTGATGAAGCGATCGCGTCGCCATTAGTTGCAATCCTGGTGAGAGTGCCACAGCATACTTCTCGATCAGATATTGCTTACCGTCAAAAAGAGCTGCTATGGGAATGTTCCGCAATCGACCATCCAAAACAAACACCAATGTCTTGGTATCAATAAATGCTTGCTCTGCTGACTCTGGACGAATTAACCAACCATAAATTTGTTGAGATAATCGATCTCGGTCTTTAGAATCTGAGACAGGGTTAAGAGCAACCAAAAAATTGTCTAGAGTCTGCTCAATTTCAGCTTGAGATTTGTGAGTGACATAGGAACGCAGTGGTTGCCCTGCTTTGGAGAGAATTACTGTTAAACGATCTGGCAGGATAATCGGATAAATGACCGTTGCAGTTGGATCGACCCGATCGATCTGTTGAGTTCTATCTAAACAAGCTTCCCGAAAAAAGTTATCGAGTTCGGCAATTTGGAGTGCTTCAATCAATTCACGAGCTTGTATAAGTTCTGCTTGACTCGGTTGATTCTCTAGAAGTAAATCAACCAGTTCTCGGTAGACTGGCTCCACACTGGTGCGAAAAGAGAACTGGACATCAGGGTTGATAGCCACCAAATCTCCCCGCAGTGCCTTTAAGGCGTTGACTGCTTCTGTATAGGCAGTAATCGCTTTTGAGCGATCGCCTTGTTGTTTATACAACTGTCCCACCTGCCAAGCAGATTGAGCAATGATATCGTTAGCTTGGAGTTGGCGGGCAATGTTAAGGGATTTCTGAGTTAACTCCTGTGCTTGGGATAACTGCTGTGTACGCTGATAGAGTTTTCCCCACTGATTTAGTGCATGAGCTTCGGCTTGAGTATCCTGGATTTGCTGTGCAGATTTGACTGTGATTGCCATTAGTTGCGCCAAATCTTTCAGAGGTAGAATTTGCTCAGAATTTGACTGGTGGTTGAGAGTGGCAACAAAATTGATCGCTGCGTAGAGTGAGGTGTGACTGGGGGACAGTTCCCGGAGTTGTTGGAGTAGTTGAGGTGCGAGTGGGTTAACAAACTCCAGTTTGTCGTAATTGAGGAAAAGTTTGAACTGAGCTAAACGCGCTTGTAATCGATCGCTTGGGTTAGTTGTTAAGAGTTGAGCCTGTTCAAAGTAATCTAATGCGGCTTCTGGATCTTGCAAGTCAACGGCAGTTTGGCCCAGGGCGATCAGAATAGAACTTAACTGAGGTTGGGCTGAAATTTGGCGAGCGATCGCTAAACTTTGTTCTAAAACCTGTTGACTTTTACTATCGCCAATTATTTGCAGAGCCAAACCAAGCGATCGCAGTCCACTGACTTTGACTTCATTATCCGGCATCCTTTGGAGTTTTTGAGTCAGTGCTTCTAACTGTTGTTTAGAACGACGATAAAATCCTAAAGTTTGTAAAGCTTGTGCCTGGTTGATTTGACTACCTAAGCTTCCCATTGTGTCGCCTGCTTGCTCATAATATTTTTGAGCTTGTTGCCAACTGTCGAGGGCAGTTTCGGCTTTGCCAGTGTGCAATTGCAAATTTGCTTGCGTATTAAGTGCTTGTGCCCAAAGAATTGCATCAGCAGGGGGTTTACCTGTTTGCAACAGTTTCAGACTTTGCTCAATAGACTGTTGGGCTGCTTGCCATTGATTAAGTTCCTGTTGTGCTAGTGAGAGGTAACTTAAACTTAGAGCTTCGTTCAAGCGATCGCCTTGGGTATGATACTGTTGTGCTGCTGTTTGCCAAATCGTCACTGCTTCAGCAAAGCGTCCTGAATGGTAAAGTTTTCGTCCCTGTTCTAGCCAATTGCTAGGCTGGGAAGTTGATACTGACACATTTAGGGTAGAAGTTGTTGGTATTTGCAAAGATGCTCTAGCAGGTGTGATGGTTACTGCCAAACACAAGCTCAAAATACTGAGACTAATATATAGCCAACGACGTTGTTTAATTGGGAAAATCATCAGTAGTTCTCAGTATACATATTTAGGAGTTTCCATATTCTGTTACTTTAATCTTGATAGGATTGCTTAGAGAATTCCTGAGCAATTTAACTTTTTGGAACAGATGCACAAGTTAACTGCGGCTGTTTATTTGCAGTAGATTGGGTGGCAATTTTAATATTCCCTAAATGGTATTGCTGCTAACAGCAGGGACAAAGAAACTCTTTGAGCGCTCTTGCGTAGATGGGAGTGCGTCTAAATCCAGTTCAGTTAAGAAAAATTGTCGGTTGGGTTGAAGTAAAGCGCAACCTAACAAAGTTTTAGAACCTATTTGTTTTAACTAATAAATTACGGTTGTATGGTGAACTCTTAGGACTGATTAATTTGGCATTGCAGCACAGGTTAAAGATGGTTGTATATACGCTGGTTGAACTGCAATTAACTCAATTTTACCGTCAGCGTTGCGCTGCCAAGTTGTAGCTTCAACGAGAACCTTTAAGTATGCTGGAATCTGGGCATTTCTCTCACCCGTTTTGCGGTAAGCAGATAAATCTCGTATATCATCCCAGGTTCGTAGGCGTGGCCCATCGTAGACATCACTCGTCACCTGATTAGGATTTTGCGGCACACCACCCCGTCCCGTTGCCACAAAGCGGCTGCCTTCACTGCCCGCGCAGCCTGTCGCAATTTGCTGGGATGGATCGGTGACATTTGCTGGTAGTTCGACTAAGCCGGAATTTGGATCGATACCAATAGTATTAACTTGAACAATGCCACTCACTCCAAATTGGGAACTGGCGGTGATGTCGCTTTCTGGGGTGAGTTGAGGACGGAATTTCAGCCCAAAGATGCCTTGGGTGGTGATTTGAATATTTCCACCGCTTCCGAGTACCGCATTGGCAACGATATCGCTATCTTCGTCAGGAACGGCAATAATAGCTCCAGCAGTAATATCAATGTTACCTCCGGTAGAAGTACCAGTGGCATTAGTTGTAATATTACTGCCACGACGTAACAGCAAAACATCATTTGCTTGGAGGTGAATGTTACCTTGACTGCCTCCTTTGACTTCCGATCGCAGACTGGCTTTATTGTCGAGGAAAATATTATTGGCTGTAATATTCAAATTACCTGCATCTCCGCCTCCTGTATTGCTCACGGTCACTTCCGCAGCATTGCGTATGTTAACTGTATCAGATGTAATTTTTATCGTTCCGGCGTTAAAATTAGTTGTCGAAGATGCTGCGATCGCACTGGGCACAATTTGACCGTTAGTTAAAGGTTGAGACATACCCTGGATATCAATGTTTTTAACTTGTAAGTTAATATTGCCCGCATTTGCCTGACCCTGGCTGGAAGAGGTGATCTGTCCTCCATTAAAAAGCCGTAGGTTGTCAGCAGTTAAGGCGATATTTCCACCTGAACCTACTGAATTATCACCCACGGAAACAGTAATGCCACCAGGTAATTTGCTGATAACATCAATTACTGGATCGCTAACTGCTACCTCTTGCGCGTGAATGGTGATATTTCCCGCTTTCCCTTTTCCTGATAAAGTACTGCGGATAGACCCGCCATTAAAGAGATGCAAACGTCCAACATCGATTGAGATATTTCCCGCGTCTCCTTCTGTTTGACCAATTCTCGTACCCACTCCAGACAGTAGTAGAGAGGGTGTGTATCCTGAGATATCAAGGCTCTCAGTTGCTCGGATTGAGATATTTCCAGCCTTGCCCGTGGGAGGAGAGATACCGTTAAAGGGTATCAAAGATGTACTGACGATTCCACCATCTTGCAGCCGCATTCGATTTGTTTCGATGGAAATATTTCCACTCTGATTGTTCTTGCCACCAAAGAGAGTGGTGGTAATCGAGGTGGGGATTTGAATAAATGGATTAGAACCTACCACCTCTACATCTGAAGCCCGAACAGTTATATCTCCCGATCGAGAATTGTTGCCATTAGAAAAGGACTGAAGCCAAGCTCCATTTGCTAACTTTAAGCGTCCTGTCTCTACTGTTACATCTCCAGCTCGTCCAGTTGCTGGAGGCCCAAAAAAGGTACCTAAAGAAGTTCCAATGCCAGGATTAATTTGTCCTGGGAGAGAAACACCCAGCAGATCAACAAAGTCTGTGGTGTTGACAGTAATTCCCTTACCTTGCCCAGCAAAGGTAGTAGAACTAATATTTGATCCATCCTGCACCGTCAACCCACGTCCACGGATGTTAATTGCACCCCCGTTAATTCCACTTGCATCAACCAATGAAGCTTTTTGTAACGTAATTGTGCCCCAATTTGTTGTAGCCACAGGACTCGTCAGTTGCCATTGAGCTTGATTTTCCATTTTAATCCCAGCATTCTGCACAGCCCATAGTTCGATATGTCCATTTGGTGCCGTCAGTTTTGCCCCTGTCATGTCGATTTGACTACCAACTAACGTTAGTGTTTGTCCGGTTTTAACTCGCAAGTCTGCCCCTTGAACTTGTATCGCTCCAGCATTTGCCCCAAGTTGCAAACCTATAGGTACACTTATAGTCAGCAAAGGAGTACCCGAAGCATTTACAGCACTAAATTCCGTCCCATCGGCAAACTTAATACTATTCGCCGTCGTCCCCACAAAGGAGCCACCAATATTCAAGCGGGCATTTGCCCCAAACACAATCCCCGCAGGATTCATCAAAAACAAACTTACCGGGTTACTACTATTAAGCGTGCTAATTAACCCATCAATATTGGAAACATTTCCACCTGTAACCCGACTGAATATAGTTGTAATATTTGGTGTGTTAATTAAATCAAATCTGGCTGAACCACCTGTAGGTACAGAGAAATTATTGAAGCTGTGAAATAAATTATTATCTTTTGCACTCCCATTCAGAATTGTGAAATTATTACCATTTGAGTTAATAATGGTGTTCGTTGTACCGTCGGATGTCACCTGTGCGTTGGCGGAGCCACTCCAAGGGAGTATTGCCTTTAGCATTATCTCTGGAGTGAATAACCCAGTTATTAATATCAATAGAAAGGGTACGGCTCTCATCACAAAAAACTTCCTTAACCTGATTTCAAGTTAGTGTTCCCCTTTAGAGCATTATTTATAACATCATTAACTTTTAGGAACAGCAGCACAGGTTAATGGTTGTTGCGCCTGAGTAGGAGATTTATCTGTAATTAACTCAATTTTTCCTTGTGTATTACGTCGCCAACCTGTAGCCTGGACAATAACTGCCTCTTTTGTGCGTATTTGGGCTATCACTTCGCCAGTTTTGCGGTAAGCAGATAAATCTCGTATATCATCCCAGGTACGTAGGCGTGGCCCATCGTAGACATCACTCGTCACCTGATTAGGATTTTGCGGCACACCACCTCGTCCCGTTGCCACAAAGCGGCTGCCTTCACTGCCCGCGCAGCCTGTAGTAATTTGCTGGGATCGATCGGTGACATTTGCAGGCAATTCGACTAAACCCGAATTTGGATCGATACCGATAGTATTAACTTGAACCGTGCCACTTACCCCAAATTGGGAACTGGCAGTAATATCACTATCAGGAGTGAGTTGGTTGCGGAACTTCAGCCCAAAGATGCCTTGAGTAGTGATTTGGATATTACCACCTCTGCCTTGCACTGCATTAGCAATAATGTCGCTGTTTTTTAAGCCGACGATGATGGGTGCATTGATGTTTATATTACCTCCATTCCCCGATCCGCCAGCTGTTGAGGTTATCTGGCTATTGTCTTGCAGAAGTAACAGGTTTTTAGCGGACAATTTAATATTGCCACCATTACCGGATTCTGTTTGTGCTTGAATAAACCCTTGATTTTTTAATTGGATGCTGGCTGCATTGATGTTAATATTGCCACTATTTCCACTGCCTTGACTGGTGACACTGACTGTCCCGCCATTCGTCAGCGTTAAGTTCGGTGTGGTAATGCTCACAGTGCCAGCATTCGCTGTTAATATATCTGGTAGACCAAATCGTTTCCGCAATGACGGATCGGGTCGGATGGTAGAGGCGTTAATGGTGCTATTAGTTGCCCGACCTTGACCACTGATGACGATCGCTTCAGTAGCATCGATCCTCAAATCTCCCCCATTACCTGCAAAAAATGCGGTAGTCGCAACTGCTCCCCCATCCAAAATTTGCAATTTCGCAGTATTCAGGGTCAAGGTTTTGGCACTTCCGGTTGCAAATGTAGTTGAGCTAATGTTGCTGTAAAGTCCAGAGGGACTTTCTCCCATCACCGTGGTGTTGGTGTTGCGAATCGTCACTTTACCGCTAGAACCACTGCCAAAGGTAGCCGAAGATAGTGAGGCACCGCTTGATACTAGTAGACTATTACTATTGACGAAAACATCACCAGCATTCCCAGTGCCTAGTGTAGTAGTGTTGAGTATGGTGACGTCAGCAGGATTATTGGGTGAAAAGCCAGACAGTTCAATGGCGGTTGCATCAATATAAATATTGCCACTCGGAGCTGCTCCATAAGTTGTACTATTCAACCCCGCTCCTGACTTGATAGTGAGGTTGGGAGTAATAACGCTGATATTCCCACTAGCTCCTATACCAAAAGCATTACTACGCACTCCGCTCTGAATTGTGCCATCAGCTGTTTTGGCAATCAGATTAATGGACTCTGTGGCCTGAAGGCGAATATCACCACCGGGGAGATTGCCAAAATTTTGCGCCAGTACCAGAGAGCCATCGGTGAATTGAATTTGCCTACCCTGAATTTGAACGGAACCTGCATTCACACCGCTGATATCTAAGAGCGATCGCTGTGCCAATTGAATATCCCCAAAGCTTTGTACATCGCCATATCCCAGTGTATAACCCTGTGCGGTTGGTATCAGGTTTACCAATGCTGTACCGTTTACACTACCCAATTCCACTCGCCCTCTTTCAGCGATCAGGTTTGCCCCATTTAGATTTATGTCGCCACCCACTAAGGCTAGGGTGTTTCCTGGCTGTACCCGCAGTTTTGTAGAACTGAGAGTCTGAATCGGCGGAAGCAGAGCCAACCCACTGACATTCCTCAAAGTATGTCCTGTACCTTGAATGTTGATAGGTGCAGGATTGTTACCCAGTTGCAAGCCAATGGGAACATTGATACTCAACAACGGGGTAGCTTGGAAATTAATTGCGCTAAACTCAGCGCCATCGGCAAATTTAATACTGCTGGCAGTGCTACCAATAAACGAACCCCCAATGTTTAGTTGGGCATTGGCTCCAAAGATGATTCCACTAGGGTTGATCAAGAAGAGACTAACGGGGTTGTTGCCGTTAATCGTCTGAATCAAGCCATCAATGTTAGAGATATTACCGCCAGTAACACGGCTGAAGATGGTAGAAATGTTGGGCGTGTTCGTTAAATCAAAAGTAGCCGAACCGCCAGTGGGAACCGAAAACTTCTGGAAACTGTGAAATAAGTTACTTTTGGCGGCACTACCGTTAGTAATGGTAAAGTTATTACCGCTTTGGGAAACAGTAGTATTAAGGGTGCCATCAGGAGTTAGCTGGGCACTCACGGAGGTACACCAAAGGAGCATCCCACCTGTTAGCATTATATCGATCAAACCCCAGCAAACAGAGGGTGCTTTCATCGCTCACTTTCTATCAATACTTAATATATATAGGGTTCCCTAAACGGTATTGTGTTTGAACAGCATCTAAAGTTTTAGTAGTCATCTTGGTGTAGCTTTCTGAAAACGAAACTTGCCGCAGGCATTGCAATTGCTGGAACTTTAGTTCGTTGCACCACAGGTTAAATTTGGTTGTACATAGGTTGGTTGAGCCGCTATTAACTCAATTTTGCCTTGGGTGTTGCGATGCCAGGAAGTAGCTTGGACAAGAACTTCTGAAGATTGAGACATTTGTGCTGTGACTGCGCCAGTTTTGCGGTATTCAGAGATATCACGGACATCAGACCAAGTGTTTAGGTGTAGCCCGTCGTAGACATCGCTCGTCACATCTTGATTGGGATTTTGCGGCACACCACCCCGTCCCGTTGCCACAAATCGACTGCCTTGGTTTGCAGAACAACCACTGGCTATTTGTTGCGATGGATCGGTTACATTGGTTGGTAGTTGAACTAACCCAGAGTTTGGATCGACACCAATGTTATTGATTTGAACAGTACCGCTAACCCCAAATTCCGAACTAGCGGTAATGTCATTTTCGGGAGTGAGTTGGGGACGGAACTTGAGTCCGATAATCCCTTGGGTTGCGATTTGAATATTGCCACCCTTTCCTTTCACAGCATTGGCAATAATGTCACTATTTTCTAAACCCACAATGTTGGGAGCATTAATCGTAATATTGCCACCATTACCACTGCTACCTGCTTCTGCACTGATAAAGCTGCCATGACGCATCAGTAGTAGATTCCGCAGTTGTAAATTAGTGTTACCGCCACCGCCTGCTTTTGTGGATGCTGAAATACTGGCCCCATTGTCGAGTCGTAAGGTGTTCGCCTGAATGTTTAGAGTACCAGCTTTACCAAAGCCAAGGTTTTGGACAAAAACTGTTGCACCATTACTGATGTTAAGAAGTGGGGTGTTAATCGTGGTGTTACCTGAAGTAGCATTAGAAACTCCAAAAACAGGACGAACAGCAGTACCAATATAGCTGGGATTTGCTGCATCTTTGACACCATTCACATCAATCGATTCAGACGCATTGATAGTCAGTGAACCCGCATTTCCTAAAACTATGCTAGAAGCTGACACTCTGCCGCCAGCTTGAACCGACAGCTTGCGGGTATCGATTTTCAAATCCCCTGCATTACCAAATCCGAATGTGGCAGTAGACAGCAAACTAAAATAAAAACCCTTTGGCGCTCCCTCATTTGTCACTTGAATTGTATCTGCCTTGACGATGAGATCGCCGCCATTGCCTGAAGCGTAGGGTCTTGCTGCTATATTGCCGCCAGCTAAAACAGACAGGTTTTGAGTAGAGATGTCAACATTTCCACCTTTCCCAGCTCCATAGGAAGCAGCTAATATCTGGCTGACTGCTCGAAAAGGAGAAGGATCGCCAAATGCAAAACCATTCACCCGCATTTCCTCAGTATTTATTGCAATATTGCCACCCGATGCTGTACTAAAGGTACGGTTTAAGATATACCCACCCCCGTCAATATTCAACTGTGGGGTGGTAACGATAATATTGCCTGCCGCACCTGGGGATATAGTTTCATTAATTAAACTGCTGGAACTTTTAAAATCAGGAGACTTGCCGATCATCTGGAGGGACTGGGTGGCATTGATGGCAATATCACCAGCAGTTTGATTGCTGCGATTTTGCACTAATATCAGTGAACCATCTCGGATGCTGACCTGTTTACCCTGAATTTGGATGGCTCCTCCCCTTTGCCCACTGAGGTCGCGTGTAGATGCTAAAGCTCGTTGAGTTATCTGAATATCGCCAAAACTCGAAGCATTAGGATAACTCAGCTTAAATCCTTCAGGGATGGAATTGAGGGCGACGCTTCCGTTAGTGATGCTACCCAGTTCTATTTGCCCTCCTGGTGCAGAGAGCAATCCTCCATCTAAAGCAACATTCCCACCCAGCAATGCCAGCGTCTTTCCAGATTGCAACTGTAATCCTCTCGTACCGAGGTTTAATCCAGAAACCTGAAGTGAGTCGCCTAATTGGGCATTGTGTCCTGACCCTTGAACAGCAATTGCACCTGGATTACTACCAAATTGCAAACCAATGGGAACATTCATGCTCAACAATGGAGCATTTTGGGGACTAATTGCGCTAAATTCAGCACCATCGCTAAATTTAATGCTCTGGGCAGTTGTCCCAACAAAGGAGCCGCCAATATTCAGTTGGGCATTCGCACCAAAAATAATCCCACTGGGATTGAGCAAAAACAGATTAGCGCTACCATTGGCTTTAATTAAACCATCAATGTTGGAAACACCGCCTCCAGTGACGCGACTGAAGATGTTTTGTACATCTGCGGCATTGTTGAAAAAAGCCGAGCCGTTGCTAGGAACTGAAAATTGGCTGAAGCTGTGGAATAAATTGTTGCCAACTCGATTACCGTTGATGATGGTAAAATTATCACCACTTTGAGAGACGTTAGTATTCAATGTGCTATCAGGAATTACTTGGGCACTCACAGGCATTACCATCAACGGCACTATTCCACCGCACAGAACCAACCAAATAGAGTTCGTTGTCATTGCCAAGCCTTTATTTATACCTTGCATTTTAGGTTGCCCCAAACGGTATAGTTTTGAAACGATCGCCTTAAAACGGCGAATAGCGTACCGAAAAGTACAATCCATTTTCCTGGAGCGATCGCTTATCACCCTCCACCGAGATCAGGGGAATGCCCCAATCTAAGCGAACCGATAAGTCATCACCCTGTTTCCACAACAGCCCCAACCCAGTACTAACAAGGGTACTCGGTGATGGATTTTCGCCTTTGACATTCCAGCCTTTACCTACATCAATAAAGGGTGTCAGTTGCAACACTCCGCCAATTTTGGCAGCGCGGACAATTGGGACTCGAAATTCTGCCGAAAATAACAGACCATTATCTGTGAGTAATGCGTCTTGGCGATACCCTCGTACACTTAGCTGTCCGCCAAGACCAAATTGCTCCAAAGGCACTAAGGAATCTGCTGCCAATTGGAAATCGCCCCTAGCTAAAAATAGAGTATCTGGTGCTAATTGTCGCACCCACTGCGCCTGTCCCCGCCACGCGAAAAAGCGGCTATCTGGTTCATTATTACTGACATTAGCATCGAACCAATCTACACCAAAACTTAATTGCGATCGCGCTGCAAATACATACTGATTACTTCGTTGAGTATATTCTTGAAAAAAGCGCAGAGCCGAAATATTGGTTTTTCCATTCGCATCCGCACCTGGAGAGAGTCGAAACGGCCCAATGTTATCAATACCCAACTCAGTTTGGCTTTCCTGGCGCGAAAATGATAACCCGATCGCTAACTCTTGAGTTGGTTTTTGCAGCAGTGGTTGCCGATAGCTCAATTCGTAAGAGCGAGTATTTGACTGGATATCAAGGACACTGAACGGTTTTTCAATCACGTGGTTCCATCCCTGGCTAAAACCGAAGGATACAGTCCCATTGTGGGCATTAATCGGCAGGGTGTAATTGGCATTGATTGTATTACTGCCATCGGTATTGGCGTATCCCACGCTCAGGGTATCGCCCAAACCCAATAAATTGGCTTCTTGCAGATCCACTCCCCGGCGAAAACTGCCGACACTTGGCGATCGCCCATTATCCAGGCTTGCTGTCAGCTTAAAAGTTTCTGCTTCTTCAACCTCCACTTGCAATACATTGGTTCCCGGTTGCACGCCCGTCTGTAACTCGGCTGACAGGTTTTGAATCCGCGGATCGAGGCGGAGTAGTTGCAGCTTTTCTATTAAACGTGGTATATTTAGGGGTTTGCCTGCACCAAGTTTGATGCGATCGCGAATGTATTGAGTGTGTAATCGCCTATTACCGATAATCTTAATTTCTTGCAAACTACCCTCAATCACCTGGATTTTGATTGTCCCAGCTTCTATTGTCTGTGGTGTAATCAATGCGCCTGTGGTGACATAGCCGTTATCAGTGTAAAGCTTGGTGATGGCATCTTTAACTTGCAACAACTCTGCAAATGTCAGTTCCCGTCCCACAAAAGGATTTGTGACAGCGGCAAACTGTTCTGCTTTGAAAACTGTGCTGCCCAAAACTTCAATGCGATCGACCCGAAATTTGGTATTAGGGTCATTCTGCTCCAGAATTGGCTGATTCTGTAGTTTTAGAGATGGAAGCAATTGATTCTCGTCTGGTGGCTTGGGTAGCACATCCGACGGTAACGGAGTGTCAGGAATATCATCTAACCGACTTGGGGGTAATGTCTGAGGTTCAGGAGTTTGGGCGATTGCATTTTGATAGTTGCACAATATTGGGGCGATCGCAAAGCTGAGTGTTATAAATCCAGCAACAATCCTCAGTTTGCCCAAGGACTTGCTTACCTTTGGCTGATTTATAACCAAGGTTTTTCTAAGCATTATTTGTAACTAAATAAATTAGGGATTAAATTCTTAATACTTTGGAAAGTATAAGTAAATAAGTGGTAAGTACCATATCTAACTTAAATTTGTTCTGGAAAGATCAGTAATATTACTAGTTGTCAAAAAATAGCTCAGGAGCAGAGCCAGATACAAGAAGGGTATTCTGCTAATTTGATATTTTTAATTATGCAAGTGTATCAAAATGATTGCACGATATCCAAAGCAAAAATCAGAGCGAAGATTTCCTCGGCTCTGAACTTTGTAAGAGAGTATTCTTATTTAAATTCCCTAACTTTACTTATAGGGATTCACTGTTAGCTGATAACTGTTAAGCAGCATATTTCACTGACAAATTAAAATGTACTTATTCTGTTTCACTTTTTTGCAGTTTAATTCATGAGCTTTCAGAGGCTTTTTCATCTTTAGGATAAAGAGAGCGAATTAACTCCCGAATTACATCAGTTGCTGGTCTGCCTGTCGTTGAACAGTATTGTTCAAGCTTCTGTGCCTCGCCTGATGTGAGATTGATTGTAAGTCGTTTAACAGCCCATTTTTTATTCATGTACTAGATAAGGTATGTTTTTGAAACTACTTCTCTAATATCAATCATCTAAACTGCTCTTACAATGGTATAAGTAATGACATTTAGTTCAAGTAATCATGAAGTTAAATAGGATATTTTTCCCAGCAATAGCGAAAATATGAAGTATATTCTAGATTATAAAGTTAAGCTACTTTCTAGGCAGTAATTATAAATAGGATGTAAAAATAATATTAAATATATGAATACAAAATAAGTATTCTCACAGAACGTTTAAACGCAGAGGGACACAGAGTATAGCGCAAAGGAGCGCAAAGTAAGTTTTGAGTCTATTGGCTACGAACTCAGGGTTAGCTGTGCTTAGTTGGTTTTAATTGTTAACATTGATTCTGACCGGAGGCGGAGCGTCTCCGGCTTTGCTCCTAAATTATGACTTCTGAATTCTTCTTCAATAAGTCATGTGTTGATAATGTATCGGCAGCAGATTTAATTACATCAAATGACATTCCCGACTTTTCTGCAATATCTAATAGAGTATGCTGACCGTCAGATAAATTTAAAACCCACAGGATTGCCATTTCATTTAGTCCGCTATCTTTATTACCACCAACTGCTCGATATATTCCTCTTTTACCTAACTGTGGCTCACATTTAGGATTTTGGTTGTAGTAGATTTCGTTATTGTTGAGGATATGCAACATTGAATGACATTGAAAGAATGACTCGGCTAGATATTGGGGTTGAACGAAATTTAAATCGTCTGCTGAGGTATGGTATTCAGGAAAACTACCATGAGGCGATCGCATGAAGCAACCTACAGCTAAATTAAATCCTGGCGAGCAATATTGTCGCTCATCATAGCCATAGGGGAAGAAATCTATAATTTTGTGATCTTGTTTTGAGTTTTTGAGTACATAAGCAGCAACTTTATCGATTTCAGTGTCACCTCTACGGCTTTTTTTGTAGGTAAAGTTGCCTGCATCTCCTAAACAAGTTAATACCAAGCCATGTTTAATGTTATTGACTTGAGCTTCATTAAGAGCCAACCATGTAATTGAGCCAATGGTTCCGGGAATCCAGAGAAATCTGTAGGAATATCTTGATGTCGTTTGACTTAAATATCTAGCCAGAAAAGTAGCGATCGCAATTCCCGAAAGATTATCATTACATAGTGAAGGATGACAGGCATGGCAAGAAATCAAGACTTCATCAGTACTGTCTCCAGGAATATAATACTCACCATAAGTCAAATAACCTGGTTGCAGAGAAGAATCAATACATACTTCATATTCTTCATCTTTTAGTTGCAAATACTGATTGTGAGTCAGGCAAAAACCCCAACTTTCCTTGTAATATGAAGTTCGGTAAGGAATCCAATTAGGATAATCGGCAAGTGTAAATAGATGCGATTTAAGTTCTTGAAGAGATATTTTTTGATGTATAGGAATACTATAGTTAACAACGTGCAAATTTGAATTAGTAAAATCTACAATCTTTTCACTTTGAGAGTTTTTAATATAGGCATCTTTAATATTCCACTCATTAGGAACTGTCCAATCAAATACCTCTGTTCCTGTTGGCACTTCATGAACTGACAAAGGAATGTACTGCTGGATAATTTTTAAAGTTTCTCTAAAACCATCACCTGTAATACTACGGCAAATGGGATATAAATCAGAAATTAGTTGGTAAATTTCTAGACTGATATCCTTTAAATTAAAAGAGGTTTTTGGATCAACTAAATTAATATTCTGAAGTCTATCTGCAACCATAAGTAGAATCCTTGTTAACTGGTGTATTTAATCTCTTGTTGATGTTTTGTATACCAATTTACAGTCAATTCTAAGCCCTTCTTTAGAGGAATTGAAGGTTGCCAACCCAGTTTATCGTATGTATAAGCGGTATCAGCTACTCTTATTCTTTCCATCGGTCGCTCAGGTAAAGCACCAAATAGAGGCTGGATTTGAGGGTTAACCAGATTAACAAGCTGGGACACAACTGCATGAATGGGTACTAGTTCTCCCGAACCTAAGTCAAATGTACAACCCTCTACACTAGGAACTTGTGTTACAGCCAGAAGTCCTGCAATTACGTCATCGATATAAATCCAATCAACTTGACGCTTTCCACTACTAAGTTTTGGAGCTTGCCCTTGCAACAAGGAAAGAATAACAGAAGGAATTATTTTATACACATTTTGTCCTGGCCCATAGGTCATAAAGGGTCTAACAAGAACTACAGGTGTCTGATAGAGTCGATGGAACATCCGACCATAAGTACTACTAGCAAATTTAGCAATAGCGTAAGGAGAAGAAGGAACTACTTCAGGACGATCTTGTTCTGGTTCCTCTAAAGAAGCTATTAACACAATGCGACTACAGCCAATTTCGGCAGCTACCGTCAACAAGTTAATAGTACTAGTCAGTAAACTGTGAAAGGTAGGCAATATGAACTCTAGATTAGGAACTGCTGTCACAAGACCGGATAAATGGAAGATCAGGTCAGGTTTAATGCTGTGGAAAAGGTTTTGAACAAACTTAATGTCTTCCATGTCACCGTGCCACCATCGCAAGCAGCTGATATCAGAAGTATGAAAACTGCGAGAAACAGCATGTACTTCTGCACCATTCTGGCATAAATGACGGACTAAATGAGATCCTAGAAATCCGCTAGCACCTGTAATTAGTATTGTTTGTCCAGACAATTTTTCAACAGAGTTCACCATTTATACAGACTGGAGTTGGGAAAACAAAAGTTATTCTACAAGAGATTGTTTGTTGTAGACAACAACAATGTGTCAGTAATCGGATAGAAGTCAGTGCCTCGTAAGAAGTCGCCTAAAGAAGTTCCTGTACAAGCTGAATCAATATTTGGCGCACCCTTTTGAGCTATGACATCATCAAAATGTACAGTTCTAAAGTCAATACTAAAACGGGTATAGCCTGATGTGTTGGGAATAGTGGAGTGCATCTGCGCTCCTGAAAAGAGAATCATGCCACCGACTTGTGTAATTAACCGCAATTGCGGCTCCATTTCTAAAGTTTCTTCTGCATGGGGTTGCTTGCGCGTATCTGTTTTAATATGCTGTGCCGCATTTTTGCGACTTTCTTTAGTCCACTGAGCGTAGTCATAATCCCTTGAGGTATTCTTAACTGGTTGACTCCAGTAGCGGGGATGGAATGCCATCGCATTCTCTGGGGTAATATCGTAGACGGGAATCCACCAGTTGATCTGGCACTGAGGAGCAGAGTACCAGGTGTCACGATGAGGATGGAAAGCGTAAGCAATGCCAGCAGTCAGATAGCGATCGCTGGTTGCTGTTCTCAGGCGAGGTACATCGAAATAGGTTTTGTTTAAGTCACATCCACTTTCTTTCAAGATGCCTTGAATGAGTTGTTTAGATTCAGGGTGATGGATAAAAGCTGGCTTGAGTTGTGCTAAAATCTCAACGTATTTCTCTACAGGCAAGCTATGTTGTGCATCTCTTGGATCTAAAGGGGCAAATGCTTCTTCAACCATGCCACGAGCAAAATCGCATAGAGCGATCGCACTGGCGCAAGGAGAAAAGACAAACACTTGTCCATCATAAAGATGCTTGCGTCTGATTTCATCACTAAAAATCGAATCAAAATAAATTGTACTCACTTCGCCCTCATTTGCTGTAACAAAGTTTGAACACAGTATTAAGTATGAAAATCAAAATTTAATTTTTCAAATTTTGATTTTCTGTGTCTGTGCGCCTCTGTGCGTTCCTAATCCTATATTTACTCAGCAACTATATATTTTTAAATTGCTCTTACTCTTAAAAGTCTGACATTACCGTAGGGGTTACAATTTCTTTCGATTCAAATAAACTCCAAGCCCGATCTTTATCCGAAATTTCAGTCACAGATAGAGGCCATTCAATACCAAAAGCTGGGTCATCATAGCGATATCCACCAGCATATTCTGGTGCATAAAAGTCACCCATTTGATACATCACCTCCGTCTCATCGCTGAGAGTTTGAAAACCGTGAGCACACCTATCTGGGATATAGAGAGCAAGACGATTTTCAGCAGTTAACTCTATACCAATATGAGATAAATAGCTAGGAGAATCTGGACGCAAATCGATAATTACATCATAAATAGCTCCCCTGATACAACGCACCAATTTTGTTTCCTGAGAAGGAGGTATTTGATAATGCATACCCCGCAACGTTCCTTTTTTATAGTTAAAAGATAAATTGCATTGGGCAATAGTAGGTTTTAAGCCACGATCTTGAAATTCCTGAGTACAGAAACTCCGAGCAAAAAAGCCGCGACTATCTTGGTGCAGTTCTAAATCAACAATAAATGCTTCTTTTATTTTAGTTTCAGTGAAAATCATAAATATTACAAATTATGAAAAGAAATTAAAATTCTTTCTAATTTTTTAGAAAAACATTTTTCGACAGTAAAATGCTTCAGCATATTTACTCGGTGAATTTGATTCAATCCCACGAATTCTGAGAATTGCACGAAAAGTCTCTTCTGTAAACCACTGCTTATTATTTTGGGTAGCAAACGCATCCAAAATATATTGAATTTTTCGATGGCAGAGTGTTTCATTTAAATGAACAAAGAAATTAGGAATACCCAAATCACCGTCATATTTGGGTATTTCATATTCTAAAATTAAATGATTTCTAAAGGTATTCCAAGTCAAGTCAGAAATTAAGCGGTGATCTTGGTGGCGATCGTCTCGATGATGAGTAAAGATTATATCTGGTGAAAATTCCTGCTTCAACTGTTCAAAGCACTCCTTCACCTCTATCCCTTCAAAAGGCAAAAAGCCATCTCGAAAATTCTTAATGATAATTTTCTTGACCGGGATTCCTTTTAAGAAGAGATTAGCACTTATGGTTGCTTCCTGCGCTCTTTGCTCGTTGGAACTAAAGACAACCCAATAGATAACAACATCTTGGTAATTTTCTATTAGCTTTAAGATTGTGCCTCCACAACCAATCTCGATATCATCGCAATGAGAACCTAGACAAAGAATTTTGTACTCAGATTCTTCTGTCTTGTTCAAGGTAAGTTGGATCATAGATGGCTAACTTCTAGTTGTTCATCTCCCCATACTTCCCAAGGTCTTTCGCCTTGAGCATACATATCATCTAACTGTTGCTTCTCTTTAAACGTATCCATTACCCCGAAAAAGCCAGTGTATCGATACGCAAAAAGTTCTTTTTTGGCAATCAGTCTTTGAAAAGGTTCAAGAACAAGTTCTTCGCCACGATTAATATAGTTAAAAATCTCTTTTTTAAAGATAAAATATCCTCCATTAATCCAAATATCACGTTGCTTGACCTCATTGATATCCTTTACCAAACCATCCTCATCCATATCAACTAGGTGAAAACTTTGGCTAGGTCTAACACACAAAAAACTACCAATTTTATCACGCTCATAAAAATGATTAATATACGTTGGCAGATGCAAGTCTGTCAAACCGTCACTATAGTTAGCTAAAAATACTTCTTCTCCTTCTAGATACTTTTCTACTGCCTTGAATCTTTGTCCAATATTGGCAGTTAACCCTGTATCTACAAATGTGATATTCCAGTCTTGAATATCCCGATTAAACAACTGAATGTTGCTGCCATTGGAAAGGCTAAAGTTATTAGAAAGCCATTCATTGTAATTCAAAAAATAGCTTTTAATTAGGTCAGCTTTGTAACCAAGACATAAGATAAAATCTTTGTGCCCATAGTGAGCATAGTATTTCATTACGTGCCATAATATTGGTCTATAACCAATATTCACCATTGGCTTAGGAATACTTTCTGAATACTCTCTCATTCTAGTTCCTAAACCACCGCAAAATAAAACTACTTTCATGTTACTTACCTCTTTTTGATAAAAAAATATCAAATACTTAAGAGTAGATATTCACTTCAGGAATTGGTACAACAAATTGACCTCCCCAATCCCGAATATAAGCCATTTGTGCCATAATTTCATTTTTCAGATTCCAGGGCAAAATTAGTAGATAGTCAGGCTTTGTTTCGGTAATTTTGTCTGGATGAAAAATCGGAATATGAGTTCCTGGTAAAAATTGACCCTGTTTGTAAGGGTTACGGTCTACTGTATAGTCAAGAAAATCTGTGCGGATACCACAATAGTTTAAAAGAGTATTTCCCTTACCTGGAGCACCGTAACCAACAATCGATTTTCCCTCCCGCTTAACTTCGATCAAAAAATCTAATAACTTGCGTTTAGTTTCTTTAACCTGTTCTCCAAAGGAAAAATAGTATTCTAATTGCGTAAAACCAGCCGCTTCTTCTCTAGATTTCAGTTCTGATACTTGATGACTAACGGGTTTAGAAGAGTCTTCATTGTGGCGAGCATAAATTCTCAAAGAACCACCATGAGTAGTTAATTCTTCTACATCAAAAATTGTCAAACCGTGAGCAGCAAAAATCTTGTCTACGGTAAGAAAGGAAAAATAAGAGAAATGCTCGTGGTAAATAGTATCAAACTGATTTTCCTCGATTAACCGCATCAAGTGGGGAAATTCCATAGTAATTACACCATACGGTTTGAGGATAATTTTCATCCCTTTGACAAAATCATTGAGATATGGTGTGTGAGCAAGGACATTATTTCCGAGTAATAAATCTGCCTGTTTGCCTTGAGCAACCTGTTCTTGGGCTGTCTTCTGTCCAAAAAACTTGACAACTGTAGGAATACCTTTTTTAATTGCTACTTCAGCAACATTTGCTGCTGGTTCTATTCCCAGCACTGGGATATTTTTGGCAACAAAGTATTGCAGCAAGTAACCATCATTGCTAGCAATTTCTATTACTTGACTCTCCTGGTTTAATTGTAAACGTTCTACTACCAAATCAACGTATTTTTTAGCGTGTTGCAACCAGCTATCAGAGTAGGAAGAGAAATAAGCGTAGTCACTAAAAATATTTTCCGGGCTAATGTATTCTTGGAGTTGAACTAAAAAACATTCCTCACAAACATAGACATGCAGAGGATAAAATGGCTCCACTTCATTGAGTTGTTTGAGACTGCGATAGCTTTCGCAGGGAGGAGACATCCCTAAATCTACGAAGGTATGGCGCAACCCTGTTCCACAGAACAGACAGTTACCAGTTATTAGTTGATTATTTGTTGATTTTGATAAATTCATAATTTATATTTTAAACAGTCTGCCAGAAGAAATCTCGATCGATTTGCTGGGTGCGAATGAGGTATTCCAGTTGTTTCAGGCGAGTAAAACCTCTAGACTCAAATGTTCCTTTATCCATATCAATTTGCTGGAAGACATTATATAGTTGTTGAGCACCGCGTTGGGCATCCCATTCACATTTGAATCCTGGTAAATTTTGGTTAATTTTATCAAATAAAACTCGATAGCTGCGGTTGTCAGGATCGTGTTTACCAAAGCTCAATTGACAATCTGTAAAAACTTCTGCAACTATTTGAGCAATTTGTTTGACTTGATAGTTGCTATTTGTATCGCCGACATTGAAAATTTGGTTGTGAATTAGATCGCGCGGAGCTTCTAAGGTACAGATAATTGCTTTGCAGATATCCAACAGATGCACTAGGGGACGCCAAGGTGTACCGTCACTGTTCATCTTGATTTCTTTAATTGTCCATGCCCAACCGGCTAGATTGTTTAAGACAATATCAAAGCGCATTCTCGGAGAGGCTCCATAGGCTGTGGCATTTCGGAGAAAGGTGGGAGAAAAGCTATCATCAGCAAGGAGTTTCACATCCTGTTCGACAAGTGCTTTGCATTTGGCATAAGCTGTTTGGGGATTGATGGTAGACTCTTCGCTAACGTAGTCTTCAGTGGCAAAACCATAGACACTGCATGATGATGTATAGACAAAGCGTTGGATTCCTGCTGCTTTCGCCAGTTTCGCTATATGTACTGAGCCTTTGTGGTTGATATCGTAGGTGATATCAGGAGCTAACTGACCTAAAGGGTCGTTAGAGAGTTCTGCCATGTGAACTACTGCTTCTACACCTTGTAGGTCTTCTATTGTAATGTGGCGGATGTCTTTGTTGAGGGTTTTGGCAGTTAATTTGGTGCCGTTATATAGCCAACCTACTTTATAAAAGCCAGTATCCAAACCAATAACTTCATGACCTTGTTGGATCAACAGGGGAGCTAATAATGAGCCGATATAGCCTTCAGTTCCAGTTACAAGTATTTTCATATCCTATAGTGCGATCGCAGTTTGTGGGGGTTTTAATTCAGTAGGAATATTGTCTATAGGTGCTAATAGCAACTTAGCAATGATTTCTTCGCGTAGGGGAGCGGCTTCATCTTGAGTCAACAAAGCGAATAACTTTGCTACTGCTTGTGGGGAGCGATCTATTTTGAGGGACTCTTGCAGTATAGACAAAGCTCCGGCGATATTGCCCACCTGAAGAGGAATTGCTGCTCGTGTCAGACAATAGTTGAAATTTTGGCTGCGAGCTTCTCTGGTAATCTTGGCGCGCTGCTCAATGGGAAAATAGGTATCAGAAATTTCAATCGCATGGCGGATAGCTTTTGGCATCTTTCCAGAAAGCCAATTTGCAGATGTCAATTTTTGGGTATGTTCGCGATAACGTGCCAAAATGCCTGGTTCGTACCACCAATCGTAATTAGCAGCATAGCGTTTAAATATTTCCCAGTCAGAAATTTCAGTTAAGTGCGGGTAATGCCCTCCTAACTGTTCGTAAGCGGTTCGACGAATGACTATTGCAGGTATGGTTACTAGACCACAGACACCAATGTTGGACAGCCAATTTGTCATGATGCCCCTGTGTTCTCCATACACCGAAACTACTTCTCCAGTGTTGATCGTTTCTCCTTTTTCGTTAATATATTCAAAACCGGTACAACCAACTCCAACTGTATCTGGACAAGTTGCCAGACTTTGCTGGAGGCGTTCATAAAAACCTGGAAGTACACAGTCATCATCATGGAGAACATGCACCCACTGACCGCGACTCAGGGCAATCCCGGCGTTATAATTTCTCGCTCCACCGATATTTTCTTGATTGCGGTAGTAGCGGATTACTCCTCCCCCAATACTGTTTACTAGATCGAACAACGGTGTTGTACTGGCATTATCCATTACCAGAATTTCCATCTGCTCTGCCCCAGGCCATTGCACTAAGACGCTAGCCAGACATTCCAGGAGATAATCGGTGCGGTTATATACCGGAATCACTACAGTCCAAAATGGTCGAGGTTTCTCTGGCTCTATTACAGGTGGAATCGCTGGAAACTGATAGTCGCCAACAGTAACCTCAGCTTGAGGAATGGAGGGAGTAACGAGCATTTCTGGAGTGATGGCAGCATCAAAGTAAGCAGATACGGCTTTGGCATAGTGAGGATTGAGTAAAGTTAATGCCTGACGATACACAGAAATCGCCTCTGCTCTCTTGTTTTGAGCTTGGTAAACCTGACTCAAACGGACGTAGATTTTCCAGTTTAAGGGATTGAGTTTTAGGGCTTGGCGATATGAGGCGATCGCTTCTTCCGATAAACCTTCTTCTTGCAGGATGTTGCCTAAGCTATAATATGTCTCTGGCGAATTTGGGTCAAGAGCGATCGCTTGACGATAATAATTAATTGCTTTCTTAAAATCCCCTGCGATCGTGCAAGAATGTGCAAATTTCTGATTCAAATCCGCGTAGTCTGCTTGTTGAGCTTTTGATAGTTTACCTTGCGCGTTCAGGGCGTTGCCTAAGTTAACTTTTACTTCGGCAAAGTTGGGCTGGAGTTCTAAGGCTTTTTGATAACAAGTAACTGCTTCATCAAACTTACCTTGTTGTTCCAAAGTATAACCCAAGTTATTATGCATTGCTACTAGCTTTGACTCTAGGGCTATTACATCAGGCAGAGAAGCAAAATCGAAATACAAGAGAAACTTTTGGTAAGGAATATTTTGAAAGTTTTTATTTTCTTGCTTAAATTTTGGAGATAGTAAAATTAATTCCTTATCTCTATTCCTTTTCTCCATATCGTTCAGTTTTTCTAAAAGCTCACCATCTAATTCTCTGCCGCCATTTCTCGAAAATGCGTTCTTCTTTAACCAATGTGTATGCCAGAAAATAAAGCCTAAATAATAAGCTGTGATGCCTTCAAATTGAATTGCTTCACAAAATGGAATTTTGGCATTTTTATCGAAAATATTTTGCGGTGAAACTGTCCAATATGCCACATCTCCATCACCAGAAGCAACACATTTTAAATTTGTGTAGTAGTTGGGATCGTTTGGACGTTGATATAAATTTACTCCTGAAAAAAATAAGGCTGTATTTTGCAGATGATTTTGCTTCAAATAATTATAAATAATTTTTAATTTATCGGGAATACCTATGGAATCGCCGTCGATATAAACGCAAATTTTATACTGCGTCTGACTAAGACCAAAATTAGAATAAAAAACGAAAGAATGAATGTTGTTTACATCCAATTCAACTTGTTCTTTTGTACTAAACGAATAGACGTGAGGTAAGTAATGAAAAGCCCGTATTTTCTGAGGATATTTTTGTGCAAATGCCTCTATTATTTGAGGAGTTTTGTCTGTACACTGATGAAACACTATTACCAATTCATCAACATAATCAATCCAAGATTCGATTGTTGGTGCCAAAAACTCCTCTTCATTACGAACTCGCATCAGACCGCTGATCCCATCTTGTCGATTTTGTGGCTCAAAAGATGAAGCATTTATAGTAGGATGCTCTACTTGACTAATTGACATAGTTTTTTAGTCCAAAACTAGAAAATTTTTGCTTTTTCCTAAACAAGTCTTTATAAAGGAAGTGAGATAAATCTTGAGGCAATTTCTTCACGCAGAGGAGCTGCTTTTTCTTGTGTTAACCATCGGAATAACTTTGCCACTGCTTCCGAACTACGATCTATTTTTAAAGCTTCTTCTAACCCTTGCCAAACTCCAGCCATATTCCCAGTCTGTAGGGGAATTATCAGCGATTCTAGACAATAAAGAAAATAATGACTCCGAGATTGGGCGGTAATTTGTGCCGAGTATTCAATAGGAAAATAACTCTTTGAAATTTCAATTGCACGGCGGATGGATATCATCTGTTTCCCAGAGAGTAACAGTTGGCTGGTGACATTGTTAGCATGTTCGCGGTAACGAGCTAAAATTTCTGGTTCATACCACCAATCATAAACAGAGGCAATGCGTTTATAAACTTCCCAATCGCTTGTATAGGTCAGTTCAGGATGATATACGCCCAATTGTTCGTGTGCTTCTCGACGAATCACTACCGCAGGCATATTCAATGAGTTACTAACTCCAATAATTTGCAACCAATTTTGGGCAATTCCTCGCTGCTCTCCATAGACTTGTTGGCTGAAAATTACTTCCCCTTTCTCGTTAATATTTTCATAACCTGTAAAAGCGGCTCCTATAGAATCCGAACACCCTTCTAGACTTTCTTGTAGCCGAGAATAAAAACCTGGGAGAATATAATCATCGTCGTGCAGTAAATGAATCCAATGACCGCGAGTTAGAGCAACTCCGGCATTCCAATTTCCTGGCAAACCGAGATTTTGCGGATTGCGATAGTAGTTGATTATGCCTTGTCCGATACTATTCACCAGTTCAAATACTGGCGTTGTACTGGCATCGTCCATGACGATGATTTCCATCTGCTCTTCTCCTTGCCATTGGGTCAATACACTAACAAGGCATTCGAGTAGATAATCTATGCGGTTATATACAGTTACCACCACACTCCAGAAAGGACGCTTACCTGTATTTGCTACGGTTGGAATAGTCGGAAAGCTGTATTCCCCTACAATTACCTCCCTTTGGGGAATTGAGGGCGTGACTGGTACTTGTTGAGGAATTTCAGCATCCTCACTAGATACTAATGCTTTGGCATAGTGAGGATTAATTAGTTTTAATCCTTGTCGATAGGCAGAAACAGCTTTCTGACATTGGTTGAGTTGTTGGTAAATTTTGCCTAAATTGAGGTATACTTCTCCATCCTTGGGATGAAGTTCTAAGAGTTTTTGGTAGGATGCGATCGCCTCTTCTAATTCTCCTTGTTCTTGCAGCGCCAAAGCCAAGTTATAATGGGCTTCTAACAAATTTGGTTGTAGTGCGATCGCTTGCTTGTAACAAGTAACAGCATTTTTCAAATCCCCTGCTTTTTTGCGTGCAACACCCAATTGATTATTTAATTGTGCATAGTATATTTTTTGATTGATCGAGAGCTTACCTTGAGCGTGTAACGCATTACCCAAATTAGTCTCTGCTTCGATAAAGTCTGGCTTTAACTCTAGAGCTTTTTGATAATAGTTAATTGCTTCTTCAAATAATCCTTGTTGTTGCAGAGTATAGCCCAAGTTGTTGTAAATTGGTAATGAATTAGGTAATAAAACTAAAGCTTCCCGATAAGCTTTCTCTGCTTCGGAAAACTGTTCTTGAACTAAATGCAAATTACCTAAACTGAACCAAGTTTTAACAGAATTTGGTTGAATTTGTGAAGCCGCACTTAGCCACTGTTCAGCAGTTTTGAGTTGCCCCATCTGCTGTGCTAACATCCCTAAACCATATAAAGCTTCATGGTTATCGGGCTGTTTTTCCAGAACTTGACTATACAGCAGCTCTGCCTCCAATAAACTATTATCTCGTTGCTGTTGAACTGCTAGTTCAAGGATTTCAGCTACTTCTGTTTGATTTAGCGATTCAGCTTCATCCTTGTCACCTGACTGATGCTTTTGTATCGCAATTTGAATAAAAGATTTAACTCTAGATGCTGAAATATTTGTAGCATTCATAACTCTGTAGTATCTATAACTATATTTGAATTTGATATTATATTGTTATAGATTACTATAATTTCAGAAGATAAGTGATAACTATTAATAAAATATTTTCCCTATTTTTGCCTGTTAATCAAGCAAGGCTATTTAATTAAAATAAGGGAGAGATTTTGTCAACAGTATGGACGAGAAATAAGCCTGAAGCTAGCGATCGAACATTACCAAGTCAAGTAATTTCAGTGCGTACACCATAGTGTTTGCTGTTGGCAAAACCTCTCCCAGAAAAGGTATCGAAATTTTATTGTACAATCAGATTTTTTTTAGGCACCCGATTGTTTTGACTGAGATGCTTGTAAGTCAGAGTCTGTTAGGAAATGAAACAAGCAATTAACCTGAAGCAAATTATATTATCGAACTGATATCGCTTGCACTCACGTTTGAAAATAGTATGCTTTGTTGAGGATTATTACCGATAGACAAAGTGTTACCAATAGACAAAGTATTACCGAGAGACAAAGAATTTAAGGTGAGAAGAGCGCCATCGCTGGTATCTGTGATGTTACCTCGACTTCCCCAGCCATCTAATACAAGCTTGTCAACACCAACCTGAAAATCTTGAATGACATCAAAATCTTTTTTCAACAAAGAATCGCTACGTTTGAAAGTAAATGTGTCATTACCTTCGCCACCAATTAAGACATCATTACCACTACCACCATAGAGTGTATCATTGCCTTTACCGCCATAGAGTGTATCATCGCCTTCGGCACCATCTAGCGAATCATTACCTTGGCCGGCGTCGAGGTTATCATTACCTCTTTTTCCAGATAGCTTATCATCCCCTAAGCTAGCATAAAGTTTGTCTGCCCCGTTGGTTCCCGTCAGATTATCCTTGCGAATCGTGCCGTAGATAACATCTCTACCCAGGTTGCCGATTAAAGTGTCTCCTGCCAATTCAACAGAAGTAGTATTAATTTTAACTATAGTTAAGTTGGTATTACGATTAAAATTCCGTTCATAAGTACCAACAGCACTACCATTGAGGAAATCAGTACCATTGTCGCCATCAATATCATCATCTTTGTCACGACTCTCGATTGTGACATTGCGACTACGACCAAATGTTAGATCCCCGATTTGGTCGGAGGAGACTAATTTACCTTGGATGCCAAAATAATCTAAAACTCTGGCCCGATTAGGATTTGTGGTATCTAATACCAAAAAAGTTGTTGTCGACTGGCCCTTGTTATATTCAACGTCAGGATTTTCAATTTCTTTAGCTGCCAATTTTAAATTTGCTGAAAAATCAAAAGAGAAGCTGTCATTACGACCAACCGCAAAACTAGCAAGTACTTTTGCTTCGCTGTTGGAAGTACCTTCAAATTGACCACTTAATCCAACTACAGCAGCCTTAGTGAAAAGTGATGAAAAAGTTGGATCAAAACTTGCTTGAGCCTCAGCAATTGCAGCAGTTATACCACCTTTAACTAAGGTATCTGCCTGAGTAGTAGTTAAAATGCTTGCAGCACTTTCACTATAGTTAGAAAAAGTAGCATCCCCTTCAGCGGTAACAAAATTAGGACTAGGATCGGGCTTGGGATCGGGTCTATTGTTGAGATTAGTTCTACCATTAAAAGAAAGTAACTTTGGAACTGTCAGTGTTAGACTTACTCTTGATGCCATAAAAAAACTGTGTTGATTTTGTGAGTTAACAAATTTGCGCGTAAATATTTGGGGAGTAATTCTCTCCTAATTTACGAGCTAAATCTCTTGATATCCCTAATAAACCTGTTAGCTTTTATCCAGGATTTGCTTCGCTTTTAACAGTACTTTGAAATAGGTTAGTTGACTATTCCAAGCGGAACGTGGAAGTAGTGGGATTTTCTCTAATTCTTGAGATGGTGATGACTCAAGGTCAGTTTTTTCCTCTGAAATTGTGTTAATTTCGGAATTTTCTGCCATAATTTATTATCTCACGAGAGAGTAATAATGATCGGGTTCTTTTTGCCAACTTTCCGACCACTGAATGCTGTCAGCAGTAAAGTGTAATCGGTCGTTTGCTGGCAATAAAGTATCTCTAGGCTCGACAATTAGCTCAAATTCGCCATTATCAAATGGCAATCCTTGCGCCTTTACTTTGGGAACTACACGCTCTCTCATACCTTGTTTGGCATGAACAAGAGCGCGATGATGACAGTAAGGATTATTACCTCTCTTATTAAAGAAAACATGGGCAGTCCAACTGCAACCCCCACGACAAAGTTCAGCATATTCGCAGGTTTTACAGAAACCCCATAGGTGTTTTGTGCCTTCAGGTGTGCCTGCTCCTAGATTGAAGCGTAGTTCTTCTGCACCCTCGATAATATCATGCAAGGTATGTTCTCGAATGTTACCACCTGTATAGGCAGTAGTCGGCAGTGAGGGACAACCTTTAATCGCTCCGTCAGCTTCAATTCCCAAAGTGGAAAGTCCTGCACCGCAACCTTGCCAAAATGAGAAGTCATCCTCCTTTCCCCGTCCCCGCAACAGTCGTTCATAAGGGCCGTAGTAACCAATGTTATTTCCCGCCTGAAGTTGCACGCCTTCTTGGTAAGCACGACGCGCCACACGCGCAAGCATGGGGTATATATCTAGCAGTTCATGGGGTTGGAGGAGGATATCTGCGTTATCGGCTGCATTTCCCATTGGTACAGTTAGCTGAACTTGCCAAGCACGCGCACCTGCATCACGAATGCACTCATAGATGCACGGAAACTCTGGCGCTGAGAGGCGATTAATTTGGGTGTTGCAACCAAAAGGAATACCTACTTCTCGCAGATGACTCATGGTCTTAAATGCATATTTCCAAGAGCCTTTCTTTCCCCGCAGGCGGTCATGAGTTGCTTCCAAGCCATCAATAGAAACAGAGACGGTACGAATTCCCGCTGACTTCATTTTTTGGGCGGTTTCTAAGGAAATGCCATAACCGCCTGTAGTCATACCACATAACATTCCCGCCTCGTTGATAGCTTTGGCAATTTCCAGCCAGTCTGGACGCAGAAATGCTTCACCACCAATGAGAGTAACTTCTTTAATTCCAACTTCTGCCATCTGCTTGACGAGATCCAAAGCTTCTTCTGGGGAAAGTTCTTTGGCGCGCTCATGTCCTGCACGGGAACCACAGTGACTACATGCTAGATTGCACTTCAAGGTAATTTCCCAAACTGCGTAGCTTTTGCGCTGATATGTCATAGGTTAACTCTCAATCTCAACCCTCGAAATAAACGAACGAATTCTATTTCTTCATCGCTTTATCGGGTTATTGTACTTCTGTTGAACTAAGAACTGCTCCATATAACGGTTGTACAGGTGGAATTTTTCCTATGGGAAGTGGCCATGGCTTTGGATTTGGTTTAGGAATCCATTTACATTTTTTAACTGGTGGTTTTCCACCTTCTTCGGGAGGTGAGACTACAACACCATACAATGGCTGAAGGACTGAATCCTTATTGTTTGTAAGCCCGCCAAAGGCTCCTAGTAATTCGTCTTCACTAAGGTCGTCAAACTGGCCTAGTTCTTTTAACTCCAAGATTTTAATTGAGGCTGTTTCAAATTCTTCTTGAGAAAAATTATAGCCACCTTCTTCCATGACTTTTATCACTTCCTCAACCTTATCACTCATCAATTGAGTGTAAAAAGCCTCCTCTTTAACTAATCTGACTATGAACTCTTTAACTTTCTCGAAAATTGTTAATGACATAAATTTTACCCCCTTAATTTGAAAGTTGAAGTTTAGATTGATGTTAATTGACGATCGCGTCAACTAACCCGTTTAGCGAGAAACTTTTAGTGAGTCCACTTGTGTAACTTGTTGTTGCTGGTTTTGGTAAATCTCTCCTAATTTGATATTGGCCTCCTGGTGTTGGGGATTGAACTCTAAAGCTTTTTGATAGCAAGCGATCGCTTCTTCTAGCTCCCCTTGTTCTTGCAGTGCCACCCCCAAGTTATAATGGGCTTCTACCAAATCAGGCTGTATTGCGATCGCAGTTCGATAGTAAACAACAGCAGTTTGCCAATCAGCTCCTTCTTGGTGGGCAAAGCCCATCTGATAATTCAATTCTGCATAATAGGCTTGTTTCTCTGGTGAAAGCTTCCCTTGAGCAAACAGCGCATTTGCTAAATTGATTTCTGCTTCTATGCAGTTGGGCTGAAATTCCAGAGCTTTTTCATAAGATGCGATCGCATCCTCCCACTTCTCTTGTTGTTGCAAGGTGTAGCCCAAATTGTTGTATATTGTCCCTGCATCTGGTCGCAAAGCAATAGCTTTTCGGTAAGCTGCTTCAGCTTCTGGTAACTGTCCTTGGCCTTGCAGCAAATTGCCTAAACTAAACCAAATTTTCACGGAGTTAGGCTGAACTTGCGAAGCTGCACTCAAATGCTTCTGAGCTTCCTGCAATTCACCTTTGTGCTGTAGCAGCATCCCTAAATTGTATAATGCTTCTGAATAGTCTGGTTGTTTTTCGATCGCTTGACGATATAGCTGTTCGGCTGTATCTAGGCGATTAGCTCGATGCTCCTGAAGTGCAAGTTGAAACAGTTCAGCAACTTCTTTAGCATTAAATTGTCTTGGTTTATTAACCAGCTGCAAAATAAAATCTTCCAGCGCTCTGACTGGCTTTAAATCGCCATATAATTTATGTTTATTTTCTGCAACTTGCTGAGAAATATATTGCCGATATTTAGCATCTTTCCCCAGACGGATGGCGATTTGGACATATTCTGATTTATTTGAAGCGATCGTCTCTTCGATACCCATCATCTGTAAAATTGCTAGAGAATGGCGCGATCGCATCAGTTCTCCAGGTAAAGTTACGACCGGAATATTATGAGCAATAGATTCGAGCGTGGAGTTACATCCAGACCAACCAATACTATCTAAGAAGACATTTGCTATAGCTGTAGTTCCAGCAAACTTCCTGTCATTAAGGAAAGACAAAAACAAACAGTGATTTTGATAATCTAATCCTAATTCTGCAAAAGCATGATTTAAGCGCTGGCGAAATTTTTCTGTTATTTCTTCACTTTTGCTTTTAATAAACACAAACTTAGAATTTCCTAGTTCTTTAGCAATAGAAGGAAAAACATCATCATGATTAGGCAAATATTTATATAATGATTGACAACACCAGAAGAAAATATCATCCTCTTTTAAACCTATATCTGGTTTCTTAATTTCTTCGGGTGGAATTGCTAAAGGCATATAATGAATAGATAGATTGGGTAATCTAACTAATTTTTCTGTATAATGTTCTTGAGCATTTTCGGGTTCCATTAAGTCACTGCTCAAGTAATAGTCAATTGTTGGCAGTCCACTAGTCTCAGGGTGTCCCCAAGATGTCATTTGAATTGGCGCTAATCTCAGACAACCCAGTTTGAGCGCCATTGGGTCCATCCCAAATTCTGGGAAAATCAGGATATGTAATCGATCTTTTGTAATTACCTCACACCATTGTTCAGTTGAGCGAACACCTTGAACAAATTTATCAAAAGTTTTGGTGGCACTCATTGTTGAGTAATCTTTTTTGTCTCCAGTATAATAACCAAATAATTCAAACTCACTTCTATCTATATTTTCTACCCAACCTTTAATCGGGATTTTCCAATTAGAATGACTAGATAAAAACCCAGAAACGATCCCAATACGAACCTTTTGATTTTTATCTAAATTTGGCAGAGCAAGCGGCTGGCAATCTTGGGGATAACGACTCGACATAATTTGGAAAATCATTTCTCCATAAGTTCGCTGTAAATCTCGGTCATTTAAACCTTGATATGTCAAATAAAAAGGTTGAAATGCTCCCACAGCTTCCGATGCTTTTGCCCGTCCTTCCCGATTAGTTAATTCATAATATTTAGCTAAATCTTGCAAATACTGTTGATACTGATTTCGTCTGAATGCAATTTCATCAACATTAGAATAGATAACTGGTAGTTGGCTCATACAAGCACCAAATTTAGCCATATTATAGTTTGGGTTCACTTTTACGGCTTGCTCAAATGCCTGGACTGCTGCTTCTATTTGGTTATCATCTCTCAATGCTGTTCCCAAGTTGGAATATATATAATCAACATCAGGTCGAATTTTAATCGCTTTTTGATAGGATTCTATGGCAGCATCAAATTTATTTTGCGCCCTGAAAATATTTCCTAAGTTGTTATAGGTGATTGCAAAATTAGGTTGAATACTTAAAGTTTTTTCATAAGCTTCTATTGCTTCTGCAAATTTTCCTTTTTCCTGGAAAAGATACCCTAAGTTGTGATAGGCGTAATGATAGTCTGGTTTAATTTTCAGTGCTTGTTGGTAAGAATCGATGGCATCATTGAATCGCCCTTGTTTTTGGAGTACTTCTCCTAAATTAGTATGAGATGATACCAAATCTGGCTGCAATGCAATAGCTTGGCGATAATATAATTCTGCTATCTTGAAATCGCCTGCCTTTTGCTTACCTAAAGCAAACTGCTCGTTCAACTCTGCATAGTGGGCTTGTTCTTCTGGTGACAGCTTACCTTGAATGTGAAGAATATTTTTGATATTAATTTGTACTTCTATGCTGTCTGGGAGAATTAAGAGTGCTTTTTCATAACAGGCGATCGCTTCTTCTAGCTTACCCTGTTGTTGCAGACTAAACCCCAAACTGTTATATATTGCCCCTGCTTCAGGTTGTAATTGCAGGGCTGCTTGAAAAAATTGTTCTGCATTTTGATATTGTTCCCGTTGCTGCGCCAGCAGACCTAATCCATATAATGCTTCTGACTGCTGGGAATCTAAGTCTATAATTTGACGATAAATCTCTTCGGCTTGGGTGAAGCGCTTACTTTGATAATATTGACTTGCGAGTTGGAGAGCATCAGGAATTGTCGTCACGTCGCTTTGCTCCAAATTCAAAATTAACAATCCCCATTCATAGATTTAGGAGCTTATATCCTTTCATTTATGGGCTTTTATGGGCTATAAATACAATCTTTTTTATTTAAAATGTCTTTTGTTCCTATATAGGACTCATATTTTATTGCGTGAAAAAAACTCAGTACAGCTTTATTCCTTCTTCCCAGTCCCCAGTCCCTAGTCCCTAAGATTAATTCAGAAATCAAATCAGATTGCTATATCTGCAAGGAACTCAAGCTTTTGAAACTTATAACTGATATCGATTGATATCATGTCTGCTTGGTTACTTCTTAAACTTAATTAACAGAAATTTTACTCTTCTCTACCTTTCGGGGGTCTAAGAGAAGCTTAAGGCTACGGTAAAATCTTTCTCTTATGACTATTAGCCCAGAGTTTTAATTCAGGGCGGGTAAATAACACAGGCTGTAATTGGGTTGAGGATTAAATGTTCTAAGTTGTAAAACTTTATTGCAAAAACATTTTTTTAAGACCAAAGGGTGTATTTTTGGTAAAAGCCGAAGGCTCAAATGAGCAAAGAGCCTTCGGCATTTATCAATATACTAAGCTTTCGAGCCTAACTCTACTTGCAGAAGTTAATACTTTTTGTAAGTAGAGTTTAATTATTACTACTTGTTAGTTAGAAGTAGAAGCATAGCTTGATGACGAAGCAGTAGCGCTATTAGGAGTAACGGTGGCGTTAGTAAAGGTTACAGCTACGTTGTTGAGGCCGCCACTTGCTGAAGCATCTGCATCAGCTTGTGCAACGCTGTTGAATTTGGGGGGCTTGGGCTTGGGCACAACAATGACGATTACCTTACCCTTAGTACCACCAATAATTTCTTCAGTGGTATTTTCCAAGTAGTTAAGATCAGAAATAATCATTTGAGTTCTCCTAAAATTTGTAACTGTTGTTGGGAATATTTGGTCTAACCAACTTGTTTTGTTTGGCTATACATCTAATATACTTTATTCCTCAAAAAAGTCAATGCTTTTTTGAGGAATTTTTGATTAAAAAAACTAATGTATTTGTGTTGAAAAATCATTATATATAGTCCTATTTGAAGTTAGAAAAAACTGCATAACAAATTTGAGCAGAAATGAAATAATTACTGCCTAGCAAGAGTTATAGCGATTGAATTTAACTTTGAAATAACGCAAATACAGCACTTTGTAGATATATTCACAAAACACTAAAAAGGAAAAAATATTAAGTTTTAAGTATATAAAATCTGTATCTGCAACATTTTTGAAGCTTCAACGAATCTCCCATAACTTAGGTAGATACTTTGCGACAAAAACATTTGAAAATTATGAAATTATTTAGTCTTGGTGTATAACATATCTATTAATTCCTCTTGTGAGCCGTCTGAGTCTATTTGAGTAACTATTTTCATCGTGGTAATTTGTTGCTTTAACCAATCAGAAAATGATTCTGTAATGATTTTTTGGCGCAACTGTTCATCTAATTGGGGTTGAATGATTTCTTCCACCCAAATTAAATACACTCCCTTGGGAGTCGTTATCGGTTTGAGAGCTTCTGGTGGTGCAGCAGCAAATACGGCGGCTGCAATCTCTGGACGAAAATCTTTGCGGTATCGGAGTCCTTTGTATCCATAAGCACGACGAGCTTCTGGTTCTGAGATATATAGACGAGCAATATCTGGAAAACTGATTTCACCTTCTTCTAGAGCATAAAAAAGCTCTAAAGCCAAGTCTCGATCCTCGAAGACAACTTCGTAGGTAACGGCGGCGATATAATCTAGCTGATGTTCGTAAAAGTGCTTTTGCAGTTGATCGGAAAATAGATGATTCGCTAACTTCCGCGAAAGGATGTTGTTGTAGGCTAATTCTTCAAACTGATCCACAGAGAGGTGATGTTTTTCTAGCCATGACCAGGTGTCTTTAGCTTTGACAAGCTTCTTGGCGAACCTTAAGTTATCTCCTTCTTGCTGTAGTTCTTCTGGCGTGACTGTAATTCCTGCCGCTTGAGCTGCTTCGGTAATAATACTTTGCGACGCGATCGCCTCCACAACAGCAGGTATCTGACAGGAGAGTTTAAGACTGTGAATGATATCTGAGGTAGAAATGGTCAGATTGTGGGGCATAACACTATATCTCCAATAATTAAGCGGATTGGGTATCCCTTCTCTGCGAGACGCTAGGCGAACGGCTTACTTCGCAACGCTTGGCACAAGTCGCTCAGGGCAAGTGAGCACGCGGCATTAATTATTCCTCCAATCTCCCTTGTCCTATTTCCTGATTTGGATGCGATATCTTTAACTACATCTCCAAACCGCCCTTTTTCAGTTTTTTGAACGGATCTAGAACAAAGTCAATTACTCGGCGTTGACGAATGATCACTTCAGCATTTGCTGTCTGACCGGCACCTAATGGAATACGTTTGTTGCCATTTTGGACATACTGCTGGTCTAAGGTGATTTCTAATTCATAGGTTTCGATGTTGCCTTGGGGTGTTTGGCTAACTTTTGAGTCAGGCGAGATCCAAGTAACTTTTCCTGGCACGATGCCATACTCTTGGAAGGGATAGGCATCAAACTTGACTTTTACTGGCATTCCTACCTTCAAGAAACCGCTATCCTGATTAGGCATATTGGCTCTGAGTACGAAGTCTGTTGTTGCGGGTGCAATTTGGGCAATCCTTTGACCGACTTGTACCACTGCTCCTGGTTTAGTTGTGGGTAATTCAAAAATCACCCCATTAAGCGGCGATCGCACCACGCGCTGCTGAATTTGCAATCTTGTAGATAGAAGCTGGCTTTTTGTCTGAGCGATTTCTGATTGCGTTGCTGTTATTTGTGCCTGTAAATCTTTTAGCTGCTCCTGATTTTTCATTACAGCTAGTTGTCCGGCTTGCGTGGCACTTTTATAACTACTTTGTTCTTCTTGCAGTCGGAGTTTTGCTTGTTTGATATCAGACTCTAAGGTTTTGATAGTTACCTGATAATTATTTAGCTCTTGGGCTAAACGCAATTCGGCTTGTTTAATATCTGATAGAGACTTTTTATAAAGTCGTTTGCTTTCTTCCTCTTGTTTTTTGAGTTGATCGACTTGGGCTGTAGCCACTGCACCTTTTTGAACGAGTTTGCTATAAGTTTCAACTTGCTTAGAATCTATACCCAAAAGTTTTTTAGCCGATTCTTGATCGTCGCGACTGCTGGAAATTTGCTGCTCTGCTTGTTTAACTGATGATTCTTTTTCTAACTTTTGGAGGTTATAGCTACTCAGTTTGGCATCCAAGTTTTGCTGCACCTGGTTGAGTTGAGCCAATTTTTCTAATTCTTGGGATTTATTTTGTTGTTCTAAAAGACTCGTTGACATTAAGAGTTGATTTTTCAGCACTTCCAGTTGGGATTGCCGATTTTGTAGCCCTTGCAATTTGCTCTGGACTTGTTGCAGTTCCGTTTGCAGCAACTCAGAATCCAGTTCTAGTAAAACCTGGCCGGCTTTAACTGTATCTCCTTCTTTAACCGTAACTGCTTTGACACTTCCACCAGCTTGAGCGTCTAATTTTTGAGTTGCGCCTTTAGGTTCTATACGCCCTCTGGCGCTACCAGTTTCATCGACTTTTGAAAGAGTTGCCCAAGGCAAAAATAGACCAGCAAAGCCGATGAGCGTATATAACAAACCACGAGTCCAAATTCGAGGTAAGGCATCGAGTAGTTTTTCTGTACCGTAGTACAAATCTTGACTTTCATTTTCTACCTCTGTTTGCTCGTCAAATACCGATTCCTCTTGCTGTTTGTAACTTTGATATTCATCTTGCTCATCTGGGGGAAGTGGGGACGATCTGTTGGGATGTGGCATGGTTTTATTTCCGATAACAGTAGATGGGGAGTGAGGGAGAAATCAATTCAAAATTCAAAATTCAAAATTGTTCGTGTAGAGTCTCGTAAAGAAGAAAAAGACTGCCCAATGCCCCATCAACTAACTTGAGACATCTGTTGTTGATTCAGGTAGTAATAATGACCTTTTTTAGCGATTAATTCGTCGTGGGTACCGCTTTCTACCAAAATACCTTGATCTAAAACCAGGATTAAGTCCGCGTTGCGGACTGTAGAGAGGCGGTGGGCAATAATTACACTTGTGCGTCCTTTAAGAATTGTTTTGAGGTTGTTTTGAATAATTCGTTCTGATTCTGAATCTAGGTGACTAGTGGCTTCATCAAACAGTAATAACCGGGGATTTCCAAGCAAAGCACGAGCAATAGCTAGGCGTTGGCGCTGTCCACCAGAAAGCATACCACCGCTTTCACCAATTTCGGATTCGTAATCCAGGGGTAGTTTTTGAATAAATTCATCCGCTCCAGCATATTTTGCTGCTTGGCTAATTTCTTCTGAAGAAGCATTTGGATTAGCGATCGCAATGTTTTCACGAACAGTCCCACCAAATAGGAAAGTATCTTGGTCTACAACGCCGATTTGGGAACGGAGCGATCGCATAGATACACTGGTGATATCGTGACCATCAATGAGTATTTTGCCATCTGTCGGTGGGTATAAACCTAAAATTAATTTACTGAGAGTTGTTTTTCCAGAACCACTGCGCCCTACGACTGCAACCATCTGTTCTGGCTGAATTTCAAAGTTGAGATTTTCTAATACGTTAGTGTCGCTTTCTGAGTGATAACGAAAAGTAACATTTTGAAAACAAATGTTACCGCGAAGTTTACCCAACGATTTGCGGGGTTTAATTGCTAAGTCTTCTTCTGGTTCCGCCTCCAATACATCATTAATCCGTTCGGTAGAAATCACGATTTCCTGTAATTCATTCCACAGCAAAGCTAGCCGTTGGAAAGGACTCAAGACGTTACCCACCAACATATTGAAAGCAACTAGTTGTCCAATAGTTAGTTCGTTATTAATTACCTGGGTTGCTCCATACCACAGCAATGAAGTATTTACAAAGGTGTGGATGACGCCACTGATAATCTGCAAGCGATTGTCAATTATTTGAGCATTAAAGTCTTTTTTGATTAAATCATTTAGCAGTTCCTCCCAACGCCAACGCACTGTCTGTTCAATTGCTAATGAGCGGACAGTACGAATTCCGCTTAGGGATTCTATGAGATAGCTTTGTTCTTTGGTAGCTGCATTAAAAATATCTCTGGAGATGCGGCGCAAAATACTTGTGCTGGCCAGCGCCAAGATAAAAAATGGCGGTACAGTACACAGCACGAATAATGCCATCCGCCAGCTATAGGAGAACATCAAAGCCAGATAAACCACTAATGTCAGCATATCCAATACAATCGAGAGTGTCTGACCAGTAAGGAAGTGCTGAATTTTCTGGTTTTCTTGGATGCGCGAGATTATATCCCCAACGAAACGCGACTCGAAATAAGCAAGGGGTAAACGGAAGGTATGTTTGATAAAGCCTACGAGTAAGGCGATACTAATGCGGTTAGCAGTGTGAAATAAGAGATATTGCCGTACACCGTTGACAGCAACACCAAACAACCCAAAAACAATCATTCCCAAACCAATGGCGTTTAAGGTTGGAACACTGCGTTGCACAAGTACTCTGTCGAGCAACAACTGGGTAAATACTGGCGTTACTAACCCAAATAATTGAATGACTATTGAAGCTATGAAAATTTCTACCAGTGTTCGATAGTGAGGTTTGACTAGCTCAAAAAATTTCCAGAAGCTTCTACTTTCGTCTTTAGCACTTTTTAGTAGAGCTGTCGGTTGCAGTAACAATGCATAACCAGTCCAACCTGCTTGAAATTCAGCTTTTGTCAGACTCCGTTGACCAAGAGCCGGGTCACATACAATCACCCGCTTAGGAGTGATTTCATAGACAACAATAAAGTGTTTACCTTCCCAGTGAGCAATTGCAGGTAAAGGCTGTTCTGCTAATTTATCAAGAGTAGCTTTCACTGGACGGGTGGCAAAACCCAGGTATTCTGCTGTTGCTGCCATCGCTTTTAGGGATGCACCGTTGCGAGTGACATTGGTCATATCCCGTAGGCGATTGATACTAAAATGTTTGCCCCAATAGTTACCAATCATCACCAAGCAAGCAGAACCACAATCAGCTGCACTTTGTTGGGCATAGAAGGGATAGCTTTTGGTAATCCGCTTCCACCAATGCCCCATTTGTACTTTCGGACTGGGAAAGTAAAAACGTGATTTTTTTGTTGGCTGTTGTTGTGACGGCTTCTCTCTTTGGGGAAAAGGAATAATTTTAGATTTTGGAGATTGGAAAGTTTTTTCTCTAGTACCTAATCCCCTGCGACGCACTGAGCCGGTCGTTGCGTCCTCAGTCTCCAATTCCGTTTCGCTGACACTCATGCCAAAAGACCACTCCCCTAACTCCGGGAAGTATTCTAGTGCTGTTTGCATTTGGTCGTTTTTCAGAATGTAAGCAATCGTTGGTTGCGTTGTTTGCCAATCTCCTTGTTTTGGTTGAGCAAAGATTGTACCTGGTGTCAAAAAATCGCCTTCAGAATGCCGCAGTTGACCTTTGTACAATAGCCACAACTGTGAATCTTGGGATATTTGTGGACTTACAGAGCCAGTTTCTAACTGGTGTCGCTCAAACAAAGATAAGGCTTTGAGCATTCCTGAAACTTGTGATGTATGGCGGGGGAATTGTGATACTTGGCGACATAACAACAACAAATCCCAAAGTTCTGCACGGGCAAATAAGCGATCGCGAATGTTAGGATACTTGTCTATCAACCTTTGCAATGCTTCTTGACTGAAATAGCCAAGTTTCAAGCTTGTCGAAGCTCTAACTACATAAGGACTAAAGTTAGCTTCGGGAAACAAGGTCAATTCACCAAAAACAGACCATGCACCAAAGGTAGTAATTAAATTCTCAGAGCTATCTAATAGTCGGACTTTACCTGTAAGAATAATATATATACCAGGATTCGCCTGTGCAGATTCCCAGAATTGCTTTGCTGATGGTGGCTCCACAATCTCCATTTCTGCCAAGAAGTCCTCTAATTCTTTTTCTGAGAGTTTTGTATCTAAGGTGTACAAAATTCTTTCACCCAGATGTTGCTCAGAAAGCACTGATGGCATTTTTTCATCTCCACAAAAAAAATTTACTTATCAGTCGGAATCCAATTCAAAACTTCATTAAAAATATTATTTAATCCCGTATTTTCACCGAGGAAACTCTCAGCTTTATTAAAGTAGAGTTGAGAAAGAAACAGTATGCTAGCAAAGCATCTATCTTTTACATACAAGGTATTTTTATTGAGTGGGCAATCTACAAGAAGTTGTTGCAGCGAGTTATTGATGTGGCAATAACTAGTGTAAATGCTAGAATATCGAGCTAGAGCTTTGTTTAACGACATTTAGCTTCAAAAGCGACTAACTGCATTGACAGCCTCTGCACAAATATGGATTGCTCATTTTTGCAATCAGCAGTGGTTGTAAGCGATCGTTAAGAGGAATTATTTTCGCAATCTAATTTGCTGTATGCAGCAAGAGCTATGCAAAGTATTTCATTCCTCAATCACAAACAGAAGTTTTTTTTAGTTCAGGACAATGTTATGGCTGAAAGTTATTTCATGCTCTCGAACAACACCTGACTCGGAAGAATTTTTAAAAGAATGTTTTCAAACATTCCTAACTTTTTAACAGCCTTGTCTTGACTTAAATGGTGTGACATAATTGTAGTTAGAAATTGCATTGATTCGTAAATTATGTGAAAACGTAATTCATTAGCAGTTGTGTGAACAAAGCCTGACAGCAAAAAAAACACAACTACAAATCTGACTAACGTTGTAGTGTTAATCAGAAATTTACACAATGTGCAATTAGCTCCCAGCATATTCCCTAGTACTTTGGCGAGTCTAGGGGATAGTCTCCGGGATAGCTTCATCCCGCTCGTGCAACCTGGAACAAAAGAAGATTTTGAGTAGGCTACAAGAAACAGAAGACTATAAAAACTATAAAGCTATAAAAGCACATCGTAATTTTGTTTAAGTAGTATTTTACCAATTAAGCTAAATTACACTTAAACAAATATTGCTTGAGTTTGCTTGGAGATTCCAGAATGGATCTTTTTCCAGCACTGCTTAGTATCTTTTAGGGAGCATCTAGCAAGTTATTTAACGTTTGTATTATACCTCCTATAGTGTAACAAATGCAAGTGACTAAAAGAGACTTGCGAACATCATCATATTTACATACAAACATGATATTTACATAATTAGCTTACACTCTTTCTGTTCTTAAATTTAGATATTTTAGTAGTTTCTTAATGTAAATTTTCTGACAAGTCACCTAATAGATGATATTTAACAAAAAAAATATATTTAACAACCATTTATACATTAAATCTTTAAATAGCGAGGTGGCATAACATGATGCTAGTCATAACGGCGACTATTGTTTGCTTAAAGGTAATATTTAAGTTGTTTAAATTAGCTGTGAGGTAAAACACATTAATGTTGTGATCGGGCACACACACTAGTTGACTAAGGCAATCTTAGCATTTTTTCCATCAAGGGTATAGCAGCAATACATATTACAGCTTGATAGAAGTTGAGAAATAACCATCATGTTTAAATGAGTCTATAGTTCAAAAAATGACAATAAATCGCAAATTCGTCTTTTAAAACCTAAGATTACCATCCGATCGAGTCAAGTAATAAATGGATAAATTGAATGGTGGTTATAGAGCCAGTGCCCTGACAAAGTGTAACACCATCGATTTGGTAAAATATAGAAAATCATCCATAGCGGTTCTTAATCAGATAAGGTACATCCTCAAAGTTAAAAATATATCCAGTCCAGTTATACCTCAGTTGCAGAGGAACCGCTATAAAAGCAACCAATATCACTTTGGTTGCGATCGCCAATGCTGTTGCTGTATATTTATCCATTGGAAAATCTACTTGATGAGAAAATTACCCCTATGTAATCTAGGGATCTTTATATTACTCTCAACAGAGAATATTTAAATGCTTGTTTCTTCGTGCTTGGTTCCAAACGCAAAGATTTAATTTAAATGGTAATTAGCTTAAAAGACCATAGGACTTATGCACAAGTTACGAAATAACGAACCGCAGAGGCGCAGAGAACACAGAGAAATCAGAGTTTGAGAGATATTTTCCGTAAGTCCTAAACCGGTAAGGAATTCAGTTCCTAAATTGTGGCGCGATCGCTGAATTTTCCCCTTGGCTTGCTCGATGAAAGGAGTTTGTGTCATACTTACAAAAACCACTAATTACTAAATCTCGGTCGATTTTAAGTAGTATTTTCAGGGCATTAGGAAGCATTAGAAGTAATACAGTTAGGGCAATGAGGATTGGGGGTGAGGGGAGACTGGTGTCGTGCGAAAAATTGATATTCCTGCAAACTTAAGATGCTTCCATATTGAAAAACATCTCTGATTTAGTAGTACAGTGAATTACGAAGGAGTACTTATGTCACAGTTGGAGCAAGCAGTGCCAAACACCTTTGTAGCCCAAGGCCTAGAAACTCTCCCCAATATTTTCGACCAAGTTGAGGCTCTGGCCAAAGATTTCGCCACCCGCGCAGGGGCACACGATAGAGATGCTTCCTTTCCCTTCGAGAATTTTACAGCTTTGCATAAGGCAGGATTACTCAACCTCACCATTCCACGTGAATTTGGTGGTCAGGATTTGGGTTTGGCAACTATCTGTCGGGTGATTGAAGGGATAGCACGTGGCGATGCTTCGACCGCATTAGTACTGACAATGCACTATCTTCAACATGCTCATGCAGCCCGTAGCCGTCGCTGGCATCCAGAAGTGTATAAGCGGCTGTGTCGTGAATCAATTGAAGGCATTGCGCTGCTGAATGCTGCCCGTGTTGAACCAGAGCTAGGAACGCCAGCCAGAGGCGGATTGCCAGCGACAATTGCCGAACGAACAACAGAGGGCTGGCGTTTAACAGGACATAAGCAATACACCACAGGCAGTCCTATCCTCAGCTATTTTGTTGTTTGGGCACGCACAACTGAAGATGAACCACAAGTTGGGAATTTTCTGGTTCCGCGCGATTTGCCAGGTTTGCGAATTGTCGAAACCTGGGATCACCTGGGGATGAGAGCTACGGGCAGCCATGACCTCATTTTAGAGAATGTATCAATTCCCTCAGAGTATGCTCTAAATATCAACCCCATATCAGTTGCACCATCTTTCGATCCGCTAATTTCCACTTGGGGCAGTTTGACAGTGAGTGCCTTATATCTGGGTGTTGCTAGTAGTGCGCGAGACTGGCTTGTTAAATATCTTTGGGAGCGATCGCCTTCTAATCTCCAAGAGCCACTGGCAACTTTGCCACGCTTCCAAACTGCCGTGGGTGAGATAGAAGCACTGCTGTTTGCTAATAATAGATTGATTTATAGTTTGGCTCAAGATATTGACAAGGACGAATATGAACCTAACGTAGGATTACAGGCACAGGCTGTTAAATACCTTACCACAACAAACTCGATTCGTGCTGTAGAAATTGCCTTGGAACTAACTGGCAATCCTGGTTTATTAAAAAGAAATCCTTTAGAGCGTCACTACCGTGACGTTTTATGCAGCCGTATACATACGCCACAAAATGATGTTATTTGCCAATCTTTAGGAAAGTCTGTGTTGAAAGTTAAGTGATTGGGCATGGGGTATGGGGTATGGGGGAAGACTTGTTGCAAGTTCTCATTAGAGTCACCTTGTCTCTCATCTTCCCAATGCCCAATGCCCAATGCCCAATTCCCAATCCCCAATCCCCAATCCCCAATATTTAGTATCCAGCTTGCTTATCTACAACATTCCGTAAGGGCTGACCGTTTTGGTAGCGTTGAAGATTATCGATAAATAGTTGTGCTATGCGCTCTCTCAGGCGTGGCGACAAGGCTGAACAATGGGGAGTGATAAAAGCGTTCGGTAGCGACCATAAGGGACTTTCTGGCGGCAGAGGTTCGGTTGCAACAGTGTCTAATCCAGCACCCGCAATCCAGCCCTCACGTAGTGCAGTCAGCAATGCGGCTTCATCTACGATCGCACCACGAGCAATGTTAATTAGGTAAGCAGACTGACGCATAGAGCGCAACGCAGCTTCATTGATCGAGCCTTTAGTTTCTGGGGTTAATGGTGTGGCAATCACTACATAGTCTGCGGCTGGGAGGAGCGATCGCCACTCATCAGCGCCTACAACTTTGTCAAAATTCGGTAGGGGTTCGGGATGGCGGCGACTACCCCAAACTGTGACTCCAAAGGCTTTGGCACGAGATGCGATCGCTTGACCGATATTTCCTGTGCCGAGAATTAATAAAGTTGCGTCTGCCAACTCTTCAAGAAACACTCCTCTTACCCAAGTGTGCTCATTCTGCAAAGTTTGCAATTTCCGCAGATTCTTGGCGTGATAGAGCATAAATGCCAGTACAAATTCCGAAATTGGAATTGCATGAACTCCTGCACCATTAGTGAGGATGATGTCCTTTTGCAAAAAAGTTGGCGTGAGGATGTGATTTACGCCAGCACTCGGTGACTGCTGCCAACGCAGCGCGGGTGCTGCTGTCAATACTTTGTCAAGGGTAGAGGTTTTCAGGTAAAATCCATTGACATAAATCTCTGCATCACTGGCATCACCATCGAGATTACCTTCACTATCCACCTCTACTACATCGATATTAGATGGTAGGTGTGGCTCTATATCTGCAATGAGATGATCGGGTAAAATTAGTTTCACCATTTGTTAGTCTTCCATTTCATTTTGAATTTTCAAAGGGACTGGGTATTAGGGCAGAAAGACAGAAGATTAAAAGTTAAATTCTTTACCAATTCCCAATGCCCAATGCCCAATGCCCAATGCCCAATGCCCAATACCCAATGTTTAGTATCCTGCTTCTTTATCTACTACATTTCGTAATGGCTGACCAGCTTGGTAACGCTTTAGATTGTCGATAAATAGAGCTATTGAACGCTGTTTACTCTTGGGTGAATGACCGGAAGTATGAGGAGTGATAAAGATGTTAGGAAGTGACCACAAAGGGCTTTCTGGTGGTAACGGTTCTGAGTTAACTGTGTCTAATGCTGCACCTGCAATCCAACCTTCTGTGAGCGCTTTTATTAATGCCGATTCATCGACTACGCCACCGCGAGCAATATTAATAAGGTAGGCATGATTTGGGAGCGATCGCAATACAGATTCATCAATAAATTCTTTGGTTTCAGGAGTTAGAGGTGTTGCAATAACTATATAATCTACCTCTGGCAGGAGCGATCGCCATTCATTAGCACCTACTACTTTATCAAAATTTGCTAGCTCTTGGGGATGACGGCGACTGCCAATAATTCTTAAGCCGAAGGGTTTAGCACGGGCAGCGATTTCTTGACCGATACCACCAGCGCCAATAATTAGCAAGGTTGCATCTGTTAATTCTTGGATAGCAAAGCCTCTTTTCCAGTGACGTTCTGCTTGTAAAGCATATAATTCTTGTAGATGCTTGGCATGAGCCAGTATGTAAGTAATGACAAATTCTGCGATCGGAATTCCATGTACTCCAGCCCCATTAGTGAGGATAATATCTCTTTGCAAATAAGTTGGTGTCAGGATGTGATTCACCCCTGCATTTGGTGCGTGATGCCAACGCAATGCCGGTGCTGATTCTAGTATTTTATGTAGTGTCGGACTTCTCGATAAAAACCAACTGAAATAAACTTCAGCATCGCTAGCATCCCCATCTAGATTTCCTTCAACATCTACTCGTACAATCTGTGTATTAGGTGGTAGATGTGGCTCAATGTCAGCAACCAAATCGAGCGGCAAAATGAGCTTCATTGTAGATTACCTCTTCTTTATTTACAAGGCTATATCTGTAAATTGCTTCTGCTTGACAAAAAACTAAGTGCCATTTTTACTTGGCACACATTATGATGATATTTAGTAAGATTTCAAAGTTTATTCTTTAATCTGTAAATACATAAACTCTAAATCAAAATATTGGGTATTAAATTTATACGCCATTTTCTGTGTTCCATATATTTGAAAGCCCAATGATAAATAAAGTTGTTTTGCTAAAAAATTGCTTTTAACAATATCAAGTAATAAAATTTCTACTTCGTTAATAGCTTTCGCGCTTTCAATTAATTTATTCAATAAGAGTTTACCTATACCTTTTTCCCGATATTCTTGTTTAACATACATGCTATTAATATGTGCTTTATGCCGAAGTTTTATTCTGGATTCTTGGTTAAATGCGACTATTCCAATTAAATGTTTATCCTCAAAACATCCCAAAATAAAATTGTTGTTATCTACTGGAATTCTATCCCGAAATTGTTCTATAGTTTTAATTACTTCTTCTTGATATGTTGTGCCAAATGAATCTGGATTTTTCTCTAAAGCTTCTAATCTGATCTGTCTATAATCTTCTGCATCAGCCTTTGTTAATTTTTTGACAATCATTAAATTAAATATAAGTAATAGATACTTGTGTATTATTTAATTTTCAATAAAGCAATGTAGATTATATTTTAGTTTATCTAGCTCGTAAATATAGAAAGAATTACCCAGACCAGTACAGAGGATAGTTGGGAGGTATTTTGAGTGTTCATATAGGACTCATATTTGATTTTTGCGAGGCTAGGTACACCTTTATTCCTTCTTCCCATTCCCCAGTCCCCAGTCCCTAGTCCCTACAAATAATTTTCTATTGCTATAGGCAAGTTTTAATCTCGAAGTAGCCTATTTACCGCAGCTACCTCAAGTTGAATATTGATTGACTACTAAAAGCTTAAATTTCAACTACTAAGCTGTAATAACTGGTTGTTTACTTGAGTATTTTCATTGCTCATTACTCGTTCTAAAACAGCTTCTCTGATATTGATAAATACTTCGCTACTTCGATCTCGCGGGCGTGAAAGTTTCACAGGTAAATCCATAGAAATCTTTCCTTGATCGATCACTATCACTCGGTCTGCCAACGCCACAGCCTCTTCCACATCGTGAGTAACCAAAAACGCAGTAAATCTTCGCTCTTGCCACAAGTTTTCAATCAAATGCTGCATTTCTTGGCGAGTTAGAGCATCCAATGCTCCCAAAGGTTCATCTAGCAACAACAAACGGGGCTGACTGGCTAACGCTCTGGCCAATGATACCCGTTGCCGTTGTCCTCCAGACAAAACATAAGGCCACTCATCAGCTCTATCTTTAAGTCCGACTTTATTGAGTACCCACAAAGCTTTTTCACGCCAATTACCTTCTAAGCCCAACCCCACGTTCTGAATAACGCGCTTCCACGGTAGCAAGCGGGGATCTTGAAACATCACTGTTACAAAGCGGCTGAGTCTATGTAGTGGTTCTCCATCAAGTAATATTCCACCTGAAGTTGCTCTATCTAATCCTGACACAAGACGCAATAAGGTACTTTTACCACAACCACTTCGTCCGACAATAGCGACAAACTCACCTGCTTCAACTTCTAAATTAAGCGAGTTTAAAACAGTTTTTTTGCCAAAAGATTTCGTCAAATCCAAAATACTTAGTTGTGTACCCTGTACATTTGAACTCACTTGCAAAACCTCCTTTTGAGAACAATTAGAATTTTATTATTTGATGAGATGTTGAAAAAAGGAACCCACATTTAAAATCATGATTTTTCAACCTATGATTTTGGTGAACTTAGCATTTATGACTTTTGATAATTGGGATTCCAAGCCAAGAATTTTGTTTCTAATCCTCTGGCAACAGCATCTGCTAATTTACCTAGTAGTGCATAGATTACAATACTCAAAACCACAACATCGGTTTGCATAAACTCACGAGCATTCATTGCCATATAACCAAGACCGGAATCTGCTGCGATCGTTTCTGCCACAATTAGTGTCAGCCACATAATCCCCAACGAAAAACGAACACCAACGAGAATCGAAGACAAAGCTCCTGGAAAAATAATTTGCCACAGAAGTTGTGGTGTTTTTAATCCATAGACTTTTCCCATTTCAATTAGTCCAGGGTCAACACTACGGATACCATGAAATGTATTGAGATATATCGGGAAAAATACCCCCATAGATACTAGAAATAATCTAGCTTGATCGCCAATACCAAACCAGAGAATCACTAGCGGAATTAATGCCAAATTAGGGATAGTACGGAGCATTTGTAAGGAACTATCCAATAACTTTTCTGCAACACGGGAAAAGCCATTGAGCAATCCCAAACCGAACCCAATACTGCCACCAACTATAAAACCAGATATCGCCCGCCCAGCACTAATTCCTATATGTTGGAACAGTTCTCCAGTTGAGCCAAGTTTAATTGCTGTAGCGATTACACCACTAGGGGCTGGTAAAATCCTGGTTGAAAGTAGACCAGTTCTAGAAGCAAGTTCCCAAAGAATTAATATGGTAACAGGCACAATCCAAGGAACTATTTTCTCGATTTGCGGGTTGTCTAACACCTCGCTCAGGGATATCTTGTTTTTGCTTTTGGTGCTTTTAAAGGTAATAGTCATGGAATTTGGGATTTTAGATTGTTCCAAAGGATGAATCTAGAAGCATCACCAACAAAATTAGTAATTTACTCTTTAATTACAAATTACTAATTATTAGGTCATGAAGCACTTGTGAGTTGTTTCGCAAATTTTTCATTGGCGACGGTTTCGCCAACAGAACTCAAGACTGGTGGTGTTAAAGGTGCAGGTTCACTTTGCAAAGGTAGGCGGGGAAATAATAATTCAGCAGTGCGATACGCTTCTTCTAAATGGGGATATCCAGAAAAAACGAATGTTTCTATCCCCAAATTGCGATATTCCAGCATCCTAGCGGCAACAGTGTCGGGATCTCCAACTAGAGCCGTACCAGCACCACCCCGCACCAATCCAATTCCTGTCCAAAGGTTGGGGCTAATCTCTAAGGTTTCTCGGCTACCGCTATGTAGTTGACTCATGCGCCGCTGTCCTTCAGAATCAGATTGAGCTAAGTCTTTCTGAGCTTTAGCGATCGCATCCTCATCTACATACTTAATTAGCTCATTGGCTGCATCCCAAGCAGCTGACTCGGTTTCTCGCACAATTACATGCAAGCGAATCCCAAAACGAACTGTTCTGCCTTGTTCAGCCGCTAGTCGCCGAACTTCGGCAATCTTTTGGGCCACTTGTTGTGGAGGTTCGCCCCAAGTCAGGTAAACATCTATATGTTTAGCAGCAACCCGCTTGGCCGCAGCAGATGAGCCACCAAACCACAAAGGTGGATAGGGTTTTTGAACTGGTGGGAATAGGAGTTTACCACCTTTGATATCCAGGTAGTTTCCTTTAAAATCAACTGTTTCCCCACTGACGATACCCCGCCAAACTCTGAGAAATTCATCGGTTAAATCATAGCGATCGTCATGACTAAGATGCAAACCATCCCCAGCCAGCTGCACCGGATCTCCACCCGTCACTACATTAATCAACAATCTTCCTTTAGAAATCCGGTCAAACGTTGCTGCCATCCGTGCAGCCGCACCTGGGGAAGTAATTCCTGGACGAATTGCCACGAGAAACTTCATCTGCTTGGTGACAGATATAAAAGCGGCGGCGGTTATCCAAGCGTCCTCACAAGAACTCCCTGTAGGTAACAATGCGCCTGTGTAGCCTAAACTATCCACAGCTTGGGCAATTTGCTGCAAATAATCAGGTGTGGCAACACGAGAGCCAATATCTGTGCCTAAATAGCGTCCGTCATGAGATCCAGTAGGAATAAACCAGAGAATTTGCATTTGTGTCAGACAGGGTACAAGTATATATCCTACGGCAGGTCGATCGAATTACCGTAGTTTATAGTCAGCATTTTACAGGAAATTATTTAAAACGCCAGTATAGATTAACGATTCATAAACAATAACTGCCCACAAGATTGAGTTTTTACGCACAATGCCAATCATCATGACACTTTTTTTGCAACAATAGCTGTCGTGAAGAATACAAGTTTTGTGTCAATTACTCGCCTTTTTGCGACTTTGAAGTGTTCATTTCTGGTTTCATCGACAGAAACCTTGCTAATTTGCACTTTCTAAAGATGAAAAAGTACTAGGTCTTGCATTGTACCAAGCTCTATGCAAAGATAATGCTACGAATGTACGGTAAGTCGATAGAAGTATCGTACTTCAGTAACGCTTGATGCTGTCAAAATATAGCTGATTAGAAAATAGTGTTTTCAATTAATGTTAATTGGCAAATAATCGAATCTAAATCAAGCTTGAGTCAATGTCAATAGCCATTGATGAACTTTATACAGCATAACCCAAAAAAAGGATTTTAGGATGTATTAGAAGGATCATTTCATATAGCGTGTGGTTGAGTTTCCCTTAAAAGTAGAGAAGTCCTTGCTAAGGCAGTCATTGTCTGATTCTAGATGTTTTTAGGATTATTTTAAACGTCAGAATTCTTAGTTGCTGCGAATTTTGGATTGGGCATTTAACTACTTAGTATTGGTTTTGATACTTATCAGAACTTTGCACTCTTTTTAGCGGCTAAAGCCTTGCTGAATCTATGTTCTAATCGTTTTGTATAAATATTAGAGCAATGATTTGTCTTGTCTTTTATGTCAAATAAAGGGCGAATTTATTCATCTTTAAGGTTGAGGAGTTAAGGAGTCATGTCGAAATTTCGCTGGAATTATAGATCCATAGTGTTGCTGCTTTCAGTGCTAGATATTCTAGCTATACTGGTTTTTCATCCAGCTAAAAGTCAGGCTGAATTACCTAAATCTGATGTATCTACTATTGTAGAAGAGAACAAAGCTCCAGAAGCAGTTGTCAATCAAACAGTAGACACTTCAATTGCACCAGTTACTCTTAAAAAAGCTCCAAACGAGCTGCAAGATCGAGTGATACCTGTATCACAATTGTTGCAAGTTGCACCGCCAACTAACAAAAAAGCTCCAAATAATGCAGCAGGGCAAGTTACATCCGTCTCGCAACTATCAGATATTAAGCCGACAGATTGGGCATTTCAAGCATTACAGTCTCTAGTTGAGCGCTACGGTGTAATTGCAGGATATACAGATGGTACATTTAAAGGCGATCGCTCCCTAACGCGCTATGAATTTGCCGCTGGGTTGAATGCAGCTTTAGATCGCCTCAATGAACTAATAGCGACTTCAACGACAGATTTAGTCAAACGCGAAGACTTGGATACCATCAAAAAACTACAAGAACAATTTTCTCCAGAACTCGCTCAACTTCGGGGACGCGTAGATAGTCTGGAAGCACGAAATGCGAAGTTAGAATCAACTCAGTTTACGACCACAACCAAACTTATAGGTCGAGTTCAGATTGTTGCTGGCGAACTTCTGGCGGGTAATAATGTCATCACTAAGAGACCAGCACCTAACAATCTCACACTTCAAGGCTCAACGACTCTACGGTTAAACACTAGTTTTAACGGTAAAGATTCACTAGGTATAACAATAGGAGGTGGAAATATTGAATCATTGGGACAAGCACCACCTACTCAGCTAAATCCAACAGGTGGATTATTGGGAACTTATGAGGGGAGAACTGCTGATAACGCCAATATTAGTTTTCCACGCAACACTCTTATTCTCAGTGGTGTTCGCTATCGGTTTCTACCTTTTCCAAATACCCAAGTCAACATTTATCCCTTGTCTGACGGAGCTAGTGAGATCGGTCTTTCTGGCCCCATTAACCCATATTTTGAATCGTCTTCTGCGACTGGTGCTAATGGGATTTCACGGTTTTCACGGCGGTCTTTGGTCTATAACTATGGAGATAGCGGCCCTGGAATTGCTGTACTCCAGGGATTGGGCAAACAGCTTCAATTCGGGATAGCGTATAGCGCACCAAACGGTGGTAATCCGACACTTAATAATGGCTTATTTACAGGCAGATATTTAGCTTTAGCACAGTTAATATACTACTCTGGTAATCGGAATTTTCGGGTAGCTGCAACTTACGTTAATACCTATAGCCCACCAAGGACAATAGGTTTTAGCGGGACAAATTTCGGCCCAGCAGTCGGGAGTAACCTGGTAAACAGCACTGTGGATGGAGTAGCAACTCTAGGCAACCTTTATGGCTTACAGGCGTTCTATCAAGTTAATTCCAAGTTGGCAATCAATGGGTGGATAAGTTATGGGGTACACACCTATTTGGGGCGCGGAAATGGTGAAGCTATGGATTGGGCGGTAGGACTGGCATTCCCGGATCTTTTTAGTGAAGGTGCTTTAGGGGGGATTTTAGTTGGTATGGAGCCAAAACTCATCAGTCTTAGTAATAATATAAATTTGGGAAAAGGTCTAGGACAAGCGGACAGAGATACTTCTCTGCACGTTGAAGCATTCTACCAATATAAAATCGGAGATAATATTGAGGTTACGCCAGGTTTGATCTGGATTACTGCACCTGATTCGGATTCCAGCAATCCTGATAGTTTATTTGCTTGGGTTCGTACTGTCTTTAGGTTTTAACCGAATGGCACTCCCCGGACTGAATAAAAACAGGACTTACATTCGTTTAATCAAAAGTCCGGGGATTCTTGAGTCTTAAGGGAGCGAATGTTAGTGCCGCAAGACAAAGACAATTCAATTTCGTGTCTTTTCTATCTAGACAAAACCGTTTAGAAAAATTTATTAAACTATGGCAAACTTATCGAATTTAAGTATCTTATGAACTAAAATTCGACCACTACACAAAAGACGTTACAAAGCAAGTTCTTGAGAAAGATAATTCCGTTGATTTTACATAAATTTACGTTTGAAGTTGTTTGGTAAAATACTTGCTTTTTGCCGAAAACTGTGAAAGACTTTATTAAGTCAAAAACTACGGTTTATCGATCAAGATAAAGTATTTAATTAATGTCAAGCTAGTTATAGCAAGGGACTGGGGACTGGGTGAAAAGCCTTTTTGTATCTAAGTTTTATCGTCTGTTGATGTCCTAACCACCAAGGCTTGTGCTATAGAACCTGTATTAAGCGATCGCAATTTCTAGATTTTTAAATATTTATTTTGCAGCATGGATGGGGTGAAGACTTGATGCTTAAGAGTTTATTGATGGAGGGAAATGGTAGATGCTAAAGACGTTAACAAACGATTTTGAACTCGACTTAGAAGCAGATGTACTTGTGATTGGAGGTGGGCCGGCTGGAACTTGGGCGGCATGGAGTGCTGCATCAAGTGGAGCTAAAGTTGTCTTGGTGGACAAAGGATATTGCGGCACAACTGGATGCGCTGCTGCATCTGGAAATGGTGTGTGGTACGTGCCACCCGATCCCGAAGCAAGAGAAACAGCAAAGGCAAGTCGGGAATCGTTAGGTGGGTTTTTATCCGATCGCAACTGGATGGATCGAGTACTGGATCAGACCTATGCAAACGTCAATCAGTTAGCAGAGTGGGGTTATCCCTTCCCTACCGACGATGAAGGTAAACCCTACCGGCGATCGCTGCAAGGGCCGGAGTATATGCGGCTGATGCGGCGGCAAATTCAACGCGCTGGGGTCAAGATTTTAGACAACAGCCCCGCCTTAGAATTACTGGTTGATGACGATGGTGCTGTTGCTGGTGCAACAGGTGTAAACCGTCAAACTGGTGAGAAATGGATAGTGCGATCGCAGTCCACAATTATCGCCACAGGTGGCTGTGCATTCTTGAGTAAAGCGTTAGGATGCAACGTCCTGACGGGGGATGGTTATCTGATGGCGGCAGAAGCCGGAGCTGAGATGTCGGGTATGGAATTTTCCAATGCTTATGGCATCTCTCCCGCCTTTTCTTCAGTTACCAAAACCCTGTTTTATAATTGGGCAACTTTCACCTACGAAGACGGTACTGTGATTCCGGGGGCAAGTTCTCATAGACGTTCAGTAATAGCTCAGACATTGCTGCAACAGCCAGTTTACGCCATCATAGACAAAGCGGCGGAATCAATGCGGCCATCCATGCGTTTAGCACAGCCCAACTTCTTTTTACCTTTTGACCGTGCAGGTATCGATCCCTTTACCCAACGTTTTCCTGTTACCCTACGCTTAGAAGGAACTGTACGCGGTACGGGGGGAATTCGGATTGTAGATGAAAGTTGTGCCAGTTCTGTGCGGGGACTCTATGCAGCAGGAGATGCCGCTACACGGGAACTGATTTGTGGTGGATTTACTGGCGGTGGTAGTCACAACGCGGCTTGGGCAATATCTTCTGGCTATTGGTCAGGGAAATCGGCTGCTGAATATGCTCGTAGTTTGGGAGAACAGAAAACTCAACGACAAGTTAAGGGTGTTGGAGAGGTAGTATTAGAGAGTGGGAGCGATCGCTCCTTAGCAACTGACGAAATTATTCAAGCAGTCCAAGCTGAAGTATTCCCCTACGAAAAGAACTATTTCCGTACAGAACAAGGCTTAACCGAGTCTTTGAGTAAGCTAAATCATCTTTGGCAAGAACTTCGCAGTAGCCAGGTAACATCAGAGAAAGAGCTTCCCAGGGCGCGAGAAGCTGCGGCAATGGTAGCCACAGCGCGATGGATGTACAGCAGTGCCATTGAACGTAAAGAAACTCGTGGTATGCACAAACATCAAGACTATCCAGAACTTGATGCTAACCAGCAACATCACTTGATTAGTGGCGGATTAGATCGAGTCTGGGTAAAAACTCAGCCTTTACTGAATGCAGAAGATATTTTCCAATCCAAAATCGCTCGACTGAGCGAAGTCGAAGTCCAAAATCTAAAATCCAAAATAGGAGCAGCAGTGTGATTGAGTTGGTCAGCGAGTCGCGGTGCATAAAATGTAATATCTGCGTGAATATTTGCCCAACCAACGTATTTGACCGCGTACCTGATGCACCGCCAACCATTGCTCGACAGAGTGACTGCCAAACCTGTTATATGTGCGAGTTGTATTGTCCAGTTGATGCTCTTTATGTTGCACCAGAAAGCGATGTGACGACTTCAGTCAACGAGGCAGAATTGGCAGAAGTAGGGCTACTGGGTAGTTACCGGGAAAATGTTGGTTGGGGACATAAACGCACCTCAACAGCAAAAGCCGATGAAACATTCCAAATTTTGAAGCAGATGAAATAGTAACGCGATGTGCAACTTATCCTTAGAACCCCGCTTCCATTCCTCTCCCCCGCAGGTAGAGAGGCTTTGATTCCTGCTCCCCTTCCCTAGAAGGGAAGGGGTTGGGGGTTAGGTCTGAGAGAAAGTTGTACACCGCGTATAGTACGGCGGAGAAAAAAGTTATGCTGTCGTTTTCAGTAGTAACAGGTTCTATTAGTAAAAATAAATTTACTTCCAGATTATCAACCTCTGTGGCTTGTATCCTACTCTTAGTTACTACAGGATGTAGCCAAGGCGAAACTAAATCTGCTCAATCCATTGAGGCTGTTAATGTCAATAACACTGTTGCTGCATCCAATAATATTTCTACACTACGTATAGGTTATGTAGGTAGTTCAGCACCGACAGGGCCACTTGGTTGGGCAAAGAAAAAAGGAATTTTAGATCGGGAGTTGCAAAAAGCAGGATTTAAAAACATTACTTTTGCAAGATTTCCTAACGGGCCGGATCTAAATGAGGCGCTTGTTGCTGGACAGCTAGATGTTGGTTCTTTAGGCGATACACCAGCCATAATTTTGAGAGCAAGGGGTCAGGAAACGCGACTGCTGCGAATTACTCAATTTAATACAACCGCCTGGTTAGTGGCGAAAAAAAATGGTGCGCGATCGCTCGCTGAACTGAAAGGTCAAAAAATAGCTACCCAAAAAGGCTCTTATATGCATAGATACCTGCTGGGTCTATTAGCTGAAGCTAAAATTGCCAAAGATGTAAAAGTTGTTCACTTAATGACTACTGAGGCAAAAGCGGCTTTAGAACGTGGTGATGTAGCTGCTTATGCAACTTCCAGCGATCTCGGGCCTTTTCTGAAATCACAAGGGTTTCCAGTGATTGATTCTTCGGCAAATCATCAGGGTTTGTCAGGGACATCATTAGTTGTCGCAACCGAAAGCTTTTTGGCGAAACAGCCTGATTTTCCGCAGAAATTTAATGCAATTCTCACAGAAGCAGCTAAGGATTTAAAAGCTAATTCTGAAGAATATTATCAGTATCACGCTCAAACTACTAAATACCCTATCGATATTATTAAAGTATCGTACCCACTCAAACAGGTTTCAGAAGAACCATTACCAGCCGACGGAGTGAAACTTTTAGAGGGAACAAAGAAATTTTTAGTCTCGCAGGGTTTAGCAAAATCGGACTTTAAATTAACAGATTGGGTTGCTAAAGAACAGTCTCGTTAATTTTATCTGCTTTAGCTTTTTACACAATCATACTCCTCGGTTTTGAGGAAGGTTTTATGACTATTGCTGTTGCAGCTAATGTCTACAAGTTTGTGAAGAGGAAGATGATCGGTAAAGCTGATTATCAAGATTTTATCTTTACTAATCTCGCCACATTATATGTAAATAAAATCCCAACTTCTTCAAAAAAATGCTGGTAAGAAGAAAGTAGACAACCTTCTTAATCAGTACTATCTACCCAATCCAATTGAAAAATAAGGTAGAACCTATGACTATTGCATTAGACCGTCCCAGAAAAACTAAGTCTGCTCAAATTCGGGAAAAGCTGGGTTATCCCATCATCGACACTGATGTACATACCCAAGAATTTCCACCAGCATTCTTGGACTATTTAGAGCAAGTTGCTGGAACTGCGATCGCACAGCGTTTTCAAGAACACTTACCCGGTGCATCTCGTTCTAAATGGTTCAAGCAATCTTGGGATGAACGCCGCACTTACCGCACCGCCCGCCCTCCTTTCTGGACTCGTCCCACTAACGATCCCCTAAATTTAGCTACCATTAGTTTGCCAAAATTGTTACACGAACGCTTACAAGAAGCTGGTACAGACTTTGCTGTTGTGTACCCTAACTTGGCAACGATGGCACCACACATCGGTAATGAAGAAATGCGGCGGGCTGTTTGTCGTGCAACTAACACGTATCACGCTGATATTTTCCGTCCTTATAGCGATCGCTTAACACCAATTGCCGCTATTCCCATGCATACGCCCGAAGAGGCGATCGCAGAATTGGAATATGCGGTGAAAGTGCTGGGACTCAAAGCAATTCAAATCCCCGGACATATCCGCCGCCCGATTCCCGCCTTCGAGAAGTATGGCGAAGAAGTAGCCAACGAAGCCATCTGGATTGATACTTTTGGCTTGGATAGTAAATATGATTACGATCCCTTCTGGGCAAAGTGTGTAGAACTGAAAGTTGTACCCACCACCCACTCTTCCGGTATGGGGTGGATCAATCGGCGTTCCATTAGCAATTACCAATACAACCATATTGGTCACTTTGCATCGGCTGGAGAAGCACTGTGTAAATCTCTATTTTTTGGTGGTGTAACTCACCGCTTCCCCACACTCAAGTTTGCCTTTTTAGAAGGAGGTGCAGCTTGGGGTGCTAGTTTGTACACCGATTTGATTTGGCACTGGGATACTCGCAATAAAGACCATTTGGTGGAAAATAACAATCCCGCCAATATCGATCGCGAAGAATTGCTAGAACTATATACCCGTTACGGTGGCGAATTAGTACATGGTCGTTTGGATCGGCTAGGTAGTGGTTTAGGTTTCCACGCTGATTTATTATCTCCCCTAGAACCAGGTGATTTAGATGAATTCGCCGTTGCCGGAGTTACCAAGCCAGAGGATATCCGCGATCGCTTCTTGAATCACTTCTACTTCGGGACAGAATCGGATGATACCCGTGTAGCTCAAGCCTTTAACCGGAAAGCTAATCCTTATGGCGATCGTGTTAAAGCATTTTTGGGTTCTGATTCTGGTCATTGGGACGTACCTGATATTACTGCGATCGCTGCTAATACCTATTCAATGGTAGAACGCAAAATTATCACCGAAGAAGATTTGCAATACTTCCTGTCAATTCATCCCTTGGAGTTGTACACCAGCTTGAATCGTGACTTCTTTAAAGGTACGGCTGTGGAGAAAACAGCAGATGAATTTCTGGCTGCAAAAGAGACTAAAAACTAGGCAATACGGTTCGGTTTAAGAGACGCGATAAATCGCCGTCTCTACAAAGGATTGATTCTTGACGGCGGTTTCTTGTGTCTTTGTCAATCCCCATAAACAATTTGAATAATTTAGGGTAAACGTATCATGACGATCGCTCTAGACCGCCCACAAAAAACCAGGTCTGCTCAGATTCGGGAAAAACTTGGTTATCCAATCGTTGACACCGATGTACATACCCAAGAATTTGAACCAGCAGTCTTGGATTATTTAGAACAAGTTGGTGGAACTGCACTTGTCGAACGTTTCAAAGAAAATTTACCAGGATCTTCTCGCTTTAAGTGGTACAAGCAAAGTTGGGAAGAACGTTTTGCTTATCGCACCAATCGCCCTAACTGGTGGGGTCGTCCGACAAAAAACACTTTGAATTTGGCTACCATTAGCTTACCCAAGTTGCTGCACGAACGCTTGCAAGAAGCAGGTACAGACTTTGCCGTTGTGTATCCCAATTTGGCAACAATGGCCCCGAATATCGGCAACGAAGAAATGCGGCGGGCTGTTTGTCGGGCAGTTAACACCTACCATGCTGATATTTTCCGTCCTTATAGCGATCGCTTAACACCTATCGCCGCCATCCCCCTACATACTCCCGAAGAAGGGATTGAAGAGTTGGAATATGCAGTAAATGTTCTCGGACTCAAAGCAATTCAAATTCCTGGTTACGTTCGTCGTCCAATTCCTGCCTTTGAAAAATACGGCAAAGAAGTGGCTAACGAAGTGGTTTGGATTGATAACTTTGGCTTAGATAGCCAGTATGATTACGATCCATTCTGGGCTAAGTGCGTAGAACTAAAAGTTGTACCCACAACTCACGCTTCTAGCCAAGGTTGGACAACTCAGCGTTCTGTCACCAACGCTCAGTATAATCACATTAATCACTTTGCCTTTGCAGCCGAAGCATTATGCAAATCGCTGTTCTTTGGTGGAGTTACCCGCCGCTTCCCACAATTAAAGTTTGCTTTCTTAGAAGGTGGTTCGGCTTGGGGTGCTAGTCTATACGCTGATATTATTTGGCATTGGGAAACCCGCAACAAACAACATTTGTTGTCAAATAACAATCCTGCGATTATCGACAAGGAAGCATTAGTAGAGTTATATACTTGCTACGGTGGCGAACTCGTAGATGGACGCTTAGATCAAATTGGTGATGGTTTAGGATTCCACCATCAACTATTAGCTCCAGAAAATCCGGGCGAACTCGACGAATTTGAACTAGCAGGAATAGAGAAACCAGAAGATGTGCGCGATCGCTTCTTGAATCATTTCTACTTCGGTACAGAATCAGATGATACCCGTGTAGCTCAAGCTTTTAATCGTGCCGCTAATCCCTTTGGCGATCGCGTTAAAGCCTTCTTAGGTTCCGATTCCGGTCACTGGGATGTGCCTGATATCACCGCCGTTACAGCCAACGCCTACTCAATGGCAGAACGCGAAATCATTACCGAAGAAGACCTCCGCTACTTCCTCTCAATCCATCCCTTAGAGTTGTACACCAGTCTCAATCAAGACTTCTTCAAAGGTACAGGTGTTGAGAAAGCCGCAAACGAATATCTAGCGGCTAAGAAATAACTGTCATTGGTCATTAGCCATTGGTCATTTGCAAAGGACAAAGGACAAAGGACTAATGACAAAAGACATTACAACGTTCCATGTTCCATTTCCTCTGTTCACTTGTAGCGTGGGCAAGGCCCACTCTACATTTCTCTAAATTCTGTGTCTAATCGCAAATTATGAAACAAGACATTGTTTCACTTTCACAGAGAAACTGGTTATATTCATAAGCATTTTTGTTTGCCTTAATTACGAATTACGAATTACGAATTACGAATTATTAGGACGGTTTGATTATGGTGCTAGATATTACAAAACCGAAGGATTACGTTGACCTAGCAACTTCTCTATCCAAGGAACTTGCTCAATCCGCAGTTGAACGGGATGCTAAAGCTGGAGTTCCAGAAGAGGAAATTAATAAACTGCGTGAAAGTGGTTTGTTGCCACTGATTGTACCTAAGCAATATGGTGGCATTGGTGCAACTTGGATTGATGCTTTAAAAATTGTCAGAAAGCTATCAAAAGCAGATGGTTCAATTGGTCAGTTATATGGTAATCATCTCAATTTAACGGCTTTGGGTCACGTTTCCGGTACGTCAGCCCAAAAGGAAAAATACTATAGAGAAACTGCTAAAAATAACTTATTTTGGGCAAATGCAATTAATACAAAGGATACTAGGCTGAAGATTAACCCAGAAGGCGAGAATTTTCGGGTTAATGGTGTTAAAAGCTTTGGTACAGGTATTTCCGTTGCAGATTACCGCGTATTCTCCGCTTTGGAAGATGGCGTAGAATTGCCTTTCATATTCATAATTCCCAAAGACAGGGAAGGTTTAATTTCTAATCAAGATTGGGATAATATTGGGCAACGTCGCACTGATAGCGGTAGTTATACATTTAACAATGTTCTAGTAGAAAAAGATGAGATTTTGGGGCCACCAAATCCTCATGATAGTGCCTTCTCAACTTTTCTTGGAATTATTGCCCAGCTAACAAAAACTAACGTTTATCTAGGAATTACTAAAGGAGCCTTCGCCGCTGCTCGTGAATATACTAAAACTACTACTCAACCGTGGATTACATCAGGGGTAGATAGTGCGACTCAAGACCCATATATTCTGCATCATTACGGTGACTTTTGGGTGGAAATTCAAGCTGCGATCGCACTAGCTGACCAAGCAGCAGAGAAAGTGCAAGCAGCCTGGGATAAAGATGTAGAACTGACTCATCAGGAGAGGGGAGAAGTTGCGATCGCAGTTTCCGCATCTAAGGCATTAGCGACTCGTGTAGGTATAGATATTACCAACCGCATCTTTGAAGTTACCGGAACTCGCGCCACAGCAACCAAATACGGATTTGACCGTTACTGGCGGGATTTACGAACCTTTACTCTACACGATCCTGTGGATTACAAATTGAAGGCGATCGGTGATTGGGTACTCAATGATGAATTACCCGTTATCACGCAATATTCTTAGCTAAAGACGCGATGAATCGCGTCTCTACAATCCAAAATCTAAAATCCAAAATCTAAAATCCAATGACTCAACTCAAAACACTTCCTACCTACGACCCAAGTTTATTTGAGGGAGCCGCAGAAGGCTACGCTCAATATAGAACCAAATACCCACCGATTGTATTCGATAAACTAGCCGAAATATTTCATCTCAATGGTCAAGGACGACTCCTTGATTTAGGTACTGGCCCAGGGTTAATTTCAATTGGTCTGCGAACCAAATTTGAGGAAGTTGTTGCGATCGATCCCGATCCCGAAATGATTGCAGAAGCTAAACGGCAAGCAGCAGCAGTTGGAGCAAATAATATTACTTGGCTAGAACAAGGCGCCGAATTCATCGACTCTAGTTTAGGAAAATTTAAGTTAGCCACTATTGGTAGAGCCTTCCACTGGATGGAACGCGAATTAGTACTTGAACGCCTTTATGAATTGTTAACTGATGATGGTGCATTAGCACTGCTTCAGACTGGTGACAATCCTTGGGAAAGCAATCTACCTTGGAAACAAGCTGCTGTTGGAGTAGTGAAAAAATGGCTAGGTGAAGAACGCCGGACTGGACAACGAGGACAAGGCATTCGTAAACCACTCGATCCTCCTCATGAAGTTGTAATTGGCAATTCAGCTTTTGCTCGTCAAGAAAACTATGAAGTGCTATTTGAAAAATCTTGGACTGTCGATAGCTATCTCGGCTATTTATACACTACAGCCTTCTCTCTGAAAATTTTCTATGGCGATAACGCCCCAGCATTTGAAAAGGATCTTAGAGAAGCGCTACTAGCAGTTGAGCCGTCTGGACATTTTACAGAAGAACTCAAAGCTACAATTTTAGTCGCTTGGAAGCACTAGCAAAATTGAACGCGAATAAGACAGAGTTTCACTCACAAGTTTCAATCTTCCACTAGCACCCCCTTGGAGTGGGTACTACTCACTCCACTTCCTAAATTTTTTCCTTTCAACTCTTAAATTCTCAGTTCCTCGAGTCGTTATAGGGTGGGTAATACCCACTCTCTTTTTTATTTTAGACATTTCCAAAAAATATTTTTATTTATTAAAAAAAATGTTATCTATGATGCCTAAATATGATAAAACTAGTTTTATAAAATGGGGCAAAATATCTATAAATCGTACAAAAAATTGACCCCCCCCTTGTAGAGACGCGATTCATCGCGTCTTTAAAAACCAATCATTTACACCAACAATCTTTGCTAAAATGTATTAATATATAATATTTTTAAAAGTTGAATCCTCTATAAGATTCAGTCCAACAAAATAAAAAATAAAAATATCCACTTACTTCGATAAATTACATTGAATCATGTTCATAAGCTACAGAAAGTCATGGTTATTTGCGAATATAGCTCGTTATTTTTTGCTAGCATTTACGACTTTCTTGTTAGTTACAGGCTGTAACTCTCCAAGCAGTCAAAACAATAGTCCGCAAGTTGAGCCAACTACTGCAAGCTCAAAAAAACTAGAGGTTATCAATATTGGCCATCAGAGTGGTACACCAGGTCTGAACCTACTCAAAGCTCAGGGCTATTTGGAAAAGCGCTTTGCTGCTGACGGTATTGCTATCAAGTGGATAGAATTTCGGGGCGGCCCGCCAATGATGGAAGCAATGGCCGCAAACAGTGTTGATATTGGCAACGTTGGAAATCTGCCACCAATTTTTGCTCAAGCTGGTGATAATCCCATTGTTTATGTTGCTGCAACTGGCTCCAACGCAGGCGCTCAAGCAGTTATTGTTCGTAAGGATTCACCAATCAAAACTCTTGCGGAACTCAAGGGTAAGAAAGTTGCCATACAAAAAGGAACTGCTCTGCAATATTTGCTTTTGAAAGCTATAGCAAGTGCTGGATTAACTCTCAATGATATTCAACCTGTTTACTTAACTATTCCAGAAAGTCAGGTTGCTTTTGAAAGTGCCAGAGTTGATGTTTTACCTACTAGCGATCCGTTTTATGCTCGCAAAGAGCGAGCAAATGAAATACGAGTTCTAGCCAAAGGTTCTGATGTTGCTCCCCAAAGAGCTTACTATATCGCTACACGCAATTTTGCTGCAAATCACCCCGACTTAGTGAAGATAATTTTGGAAGAACAAAGAAAAGTAGAAGAATGGGCTAAAGCTAACCCCAATGAAGTTGCTAATTTGTTAGCAGCGCAAACTAGACAAGAACCAGGAGTCTGGAAATGGGCTTTAGAAAGGCGACCTATCTTAGGGGTATTTGATATAACTGATGAATTTGTCGCTGAACAACAGCAGGTAGTTGAACTTTTCTACAGTCAAAAGCTGATTCCTAAAACTTTTCAAATCAAAGATGCAGTATGGAAACCTAAGAGTTGATTTATTAAAAGAGAAGTCATAATTATGAATGCAATCAGTCGCAAATTTAGACCCAAGCACTGGATTATTTTTTCGATGCAGTTGAGAAGTATTTTACAAATTATTATAGCTGTTTACAATCAACAGTATTATGCAATTTTTTATTTAGTATTAAGAAATTAGCATAATTTAATAGCAATGATGATGATAGCTTGACGTAAATTAATCCCGTGATTTATTGATAGATGTTTACAGTTAAAAAATATATTTAATTAGTCTAGTTTTCAACTATATTATTAATAAACAAAAGTTTTTTTGTTATTGAGACCGCAATTAATCATAATTGTTCTGACCACCGATCGAGGAATAAAGGAAATAACCTATGCCAGCTTCAAAAGGAAAGTTTGAATTCAGGAAAAACCAGAGAATAACGCGTCGTTCGTTGTTGTTTGCTTTGGGCTACTGCTTAATGCTATCGACGGTCTTATCGAGTTGTGGTGAAGCCAAAAATAACACTCAGCAATCATCAGCTTCCCCTGAGTCTGTAGCTGCATCTAGCACTACACAGAAGTCAACTGAGAAGCAAGTAGTGCGGATTGTACGTTCAAAACAACTTACTGCTTTAGCAGTTTTAGAAAAACAGGGTTCTTTAGAAAAGCGATTAGAACCTCTGGGTTTTAAAGTACAGTGGGCTGAATTTGCGGCTGGGCCACAACAGCTAGAAGCCTTGAATGCCAATGGACTGGATATCGCATCTACAGCCGAATCGCCTCCTGTATTTTCACAAGCAGCCGGAGCGCCTCTTGTTTATCTAGCTACTACACGCCCCAGTGGTAAAGCTATTTCACTTTTAGTTCCTGTAAACTCTCCAGTTAAAAGTGTTGCCGATTTGAAGGGTAAAAAAGTAGCTTTCCAGAAAGCTTCTATCGGTCACTACTTATTAGTTAAAGCCTTAGAAGATGCCGGACTAAAACTGAGCGATGTCCAATCAGTTTTTTTAACGCCGCCAGATGCAAATGCAGCATTTAGTCAGAATAAGGTGGATGCTTGGTATATTTGGGAGCCATTTGCTACCAGAAATGTACAAAATAAAATAGCTCGTGTTTTAGCAGATGGTGGAAAGTTGCGAGATACTGGCAACTTTTATTCAACTTCACGCCAGTTTTATCAGGCTCATCCTGATGCGATCAAAGTATTTCTAGAGGAACTAGAAAAAGCAGAAATTTGGACTAAGGATCATCCCAAAGAAGTTGCACAACTGCTTGCTCCTGTAACTCAGTTAGATCCACCAACTCTAGAAATAATGCATAAAAAATATGACTATGGGTTGCTACCAATCACTGATAAAACTATTACTAAGCAACAGGAAGTTGCAGATAAGTGGTATAGCTTAGGGCTTATCCCCAAGAAGGTAAATGTTAGAGACGGTTTTTTGACACCTGAAGAGTACGCCAAAATTACTCCTTCAGAGGTTCTAGCGAATAAGTAGTTATTCCCAAGAAAAAACTAAAATTCAGGAGAATATTGATGTCTACCTCGACTTTGACAAAGGTTAAAATTAGGCCTATTGATGCTCCTTTGGGAGCGATAGTTACCGATCTTGATGCTAGTCAACCGATCGCGCCTGAAGTCATATTACAACTTAAGGAAGCTTTGCGCGATCGCCACATCCTAATTTTCAAAGACCAAAAGCTCTCTGATGAACAACTTTTGAACTTTTCTCTATACTTTGGCGCGCTTTTTGTACCATCTGATGAAACTCCAGTATTGGCTTCTAAACCAGGAGAAACTCCGGTGGTGATTCCGATTTCCAATGTCGATGGTGGCTATACCGGTACTAGAGAACTCACTTTCCATTCCGATCACAAATGGACTCCTATCCCATCTAGTGGTTCGCTTCTTTATGCGTTGGAAATACCAACTCATGGTGGAGATACTTATTGGTTAAATACCAATTTAGCTTATGAGGCATTAGATGAAGCCACCAAAGAACGGATTGCAGATTTGCAGTTAATTACCTACAACCCATTTTTGCGAGATCGGAATGCACCCTGGTCTTTGTATCGTTTAGACAAAACTATTCCTTTAATCAGTCCGATCTTTCCCCATCCTTTAGTTAGAACCCATCCAGAAAGTGGGAAAAAGCATCTTTACTTGGATGCTGCTACAGAAGTGGAAATTATCGGCTTAGAGCCGGAAGAAGGATCTAAACTAATTGAACAATTGAGGCAACATCTAACTCAACCCAAGTTCTACTACGAACACAAATGGTCTGTAGGTGATATTGTCTATTGGGATAATCAAGCTACCTTACATTATCGTCAAGCATTCGATCCGAATGAGCGACGAGTATTAAAGCGGGTTAGCCTTGCAGGTAGTCGTCCCTTTTAGGATTTATAGCTCAGAAGATTGAGTTGATGGGCGTTTAAATATACCTTTTATTGGTCAAAAGTCCAGAATAACTCTTGACTTTTGACCAATAAAACTTGTCTAAATATCATACTCTATGCTTGTAAATCAAAAATAGTAAAAATTATTTTTTTGGTTAAAAACAAGTGTTCATGAATACTTTATTTTTAGACCAAATTTGATAGACTCTAGACTGAAAATCAGAGTTATTAGCACTCATTAAAAGCGCTAATACGAAAATTATTAAATTTAACTAGAAAAATATTATGGAGCTTTTCAAATCTTTGCAAAGGCTAAGTTTGTCTAGCAATAAATTTCTGCAATCAAAAATCAAAAATACCAAGATAGTATGTGAATCTAGCCTAAATACTAAACTTATAGAAGCCAAATATAAAATTGAGCCTAAACATATATCTTTATTAATTGCTGCTTGCACTCTCACTATACCAATGAGCATAATTGGTTGTAGTCAAGAAACTAAAAATACTCAAAACCAACTATCCCCAGTTAGTACACAATCTCAAAGTAAAACAGTCTCTAATACTCCCCAAAAACAAGAGTTACGAGTTGTTTCTTCTAAGCTTGGTTCTCTTGCAGTGATGAGAAAGCAAGGAACTCTAGAAAAAAGTTTGGCGGCAAAGAATTTTACTGTCAAGTGGCTAGAGTTTGCTGCTGGGCCACAAGCTTTAGAAGCGTTAAATGCTGGTTCCCTTGACATCGCAGCCACAGCTGAATCACCACCTATATTTGCTCAAGCCGCAGGTACACCTCTTGTGTATATTGCAACGACTCGATTTAATGGTAAAGGAGTTTCTTTTTTAGTACCAAAAAACTCTCCGATTAAAAGTGTTGCTGACTTTAAAGGCAAAAAAGTTTCTTTTCAAAAAGCCTCTATTGCTCACTATGTCTTATTAAAAGCATTACAAAAAGAGGGACTAAAACTGAGTGATGTAAAATCTCTTTTTCTCCCACCTCCAGATGCAAATGTAGCTTTTAGTCAGGGAGGAATCGATGTTTGGGTAATTTGGGAACCTTACATTACTAGAAATGTCCAAAAAAATCTTGGTCGTGTATTAATAGATGGGCAAGGACTTCAGAATATTGGTATTTTTTATACTAGCTCACGTAAATTTGCTAAAGAGCATCCTGATATTCTCAAAGTTTTTCTAGAGGAGTTTATCAAAGCTGAAGATTGGTCGCAGAAAAATATTGATAAGTTAGCAGAACTTGAAACGAGTGACGTTGGTATCGATGTACCCACTCTCAAAACAATTCATAGTAAAGCAGTATATGGTCTGCTACCAATTACTGATGAAGTTGTTAAAAAACAACAACAAATAGCTGATTTATGGTATGTACAAGGGCTTTTACCAAAAAAGGTTAATGTCAAAGATGGAGTACTTTCTCCAGAAGAATATGCAGCATTTACACCGGATTCAATTAAATCTAATAAGTAAATAACTGTAATCAAGTTTAATAAACTGAAAAATTTACGTTATTAGCTAATGCTTTTAAATCAGTAGTTAATCAAAAATTAAGGTGCAAAAATGTTTAATATTTTCGTGAAAACTAAGACAACAATAATCAAACAATTAGCCTTATTTATAATACCTGGTTTTGTAGTATCTACTACTTTAATCAGTTGTACATCAACTGTATCTAACACAAATGCAGGAAGCGTTACGAAAGCAGAGCCAGCAGGGGCTAAGACTATAACTTTTAAAACAAAGCTACTGCGAATAGGGTATCAAAGCTCTGGTGATTTAGTTAGAGTCAGAGGAGTTTTAGAAAAACGTTTGGAGCCTTTGGGCTTGAAAGTAGAGTGGTCACAATTTGCTCAAGGGCCACAACTTATGGAAGCAATGAATGTGGGCAAAATTGATATTGGCTCTGTTGGAGAAACGCCTCCCATCTTTGCCCAAGCTGCGGGTGCAAGAATCATTTATTTAGCTGGGAGAAGACTTGGCCCTAATTCTGGTAAAGGTAGTGCGATCGCAGTTCCGAAAAACTCTCAAATTAAAAAATTAGCGGATATTAAAGGTCAAAAAGTAGTCTTTCAAAAAGGCTCTGCTTCTCACTATTTTATCATCCAAGCCTTAAAAGAAGTAGGTTTAAAATATAGTGATATTCAAGTCTTAAGTATGCCCAATGTCGAAGCCCGTGGCGCATTTATTCAAGGCACTATTCCAGTTTGGGTAACTGGCGATCCTCATTTAGCTTTGGTAGAAAAACTCCACGGTGCGCGTGTGCTCAGAGATGCAACCAATATAGGTACTCCAGGCGGATACTATGTAGGAACACGAGAATTTGCTAAGGAAAATCCCGAATTAGTTCGGATCATTTTAGAAGAAATTGAGAAAAATGGTGAATGGGCAGAAGCGAATCGTAAAGAGGTAGCGAAACTCATAGCACCTGTACTCAAAATTGATCTACCTATTCAGGAAGTAATTTCTAGCCGTGCTACTTATCGGCTAAAAGGAATTACTCCAGAACTAATGCAAGCTCAACAAAATGTTGCTGATTTGTTCTATAACGAAAAAATCTTACCCAAAAAAATTGATGTCAAAGAAGCATTACTTACGCCTCAAGAATATGCAGCTATTACTCCACCAACACTGATAAGTGAAAAGTAGAGAATAATCAGATATGAAGTTTGTTTTTTTAAACAAACTAGAATACCAATTTACTAAATGTACAAGGGGATTTGTTTAAGTAGCAGAATCTCAATCTTTTGCCATAAGTTGGTGTTCTAGGAGGTTTAAATAATAACTTCCTATGATCTTACTTGCTTTTGAAAGTAAGACTGACAACGTAAAAGTTAAAACTTACAAGGAAAATCACAACTGATGAACAAATCATTTCAACCACAACGCCGTACAGTCTTAAAGCGTGTTGTCCAATATTCTGCATTGGGACTGTTTACTTTATTATCTCCCTTGGCTGGTAGCCTTATACAAACCACCCAAGCAGTGCCTGCTAAAGTAATTAACTTGGCTTATCAAAGTTCTGGTGATATTGTCAAGTCTAAAAAAGCTGTTGAGCCACGTTTCAAAGCATTGGGTATAACCGTGAATTGGGTTGGGCCATTCGCAGCAGGGCCGCAATTGATCAAAGCGCTGAATGAAGGTAAAGTGGATATCGGTAATGTGGGAGAGACACCTCCAATATTTGACCAAGCCGCACGCCCAGGCCTCATCCCTGAAGTTGTCTATCTTACTGGACGCACGCCCAGCGATGGTACAAACCAAGGTATTGTGGTGAAAGCTAATTCTCCTATTAAGAAAGTAGCCGATCTTAAAGGGAAGAAAATTGCTTTTCAGGTAGGTTCCAATGCACAGTATTTACTAACAAAAGCGTTGAAAGAAGTAGGATTAAAAATTAGCGATATTCAAATCGTTGCTTTGACTCCAACTGAGGCCCGCGATGCCTTTATTCAAGGCAAGGCTGACGCCTGGGTGGGTGGCGATCCGCTTTTAGCTGCTGTAGAAAGTACTACCCCGATTCGTAATCTGAGAAATGCAAAAGGAATTAATACTCTCGGCGGGTTTTATATTGGCAGGCGTGCATTTGTCACCCAAAATCCGCAATTGGTGCGAGTGTTTTTAGAGGAAGCACAGAAAGTAGGAGAAGCGGCTGAAAAAAAACCAAGCGATTATGCCAAAATTTTAGTTGATGAACAGAAATTAGATCCAGCAGTTGCGCTAAAGGTGGCAAGCCGTCGTACTTATAAATTGAGAAAAATTACACCTGCGATCGTTGCCGAACAGCAGCGCGTTGCTGATTTTTATTTTGATGAAAAAGTCATCTCGCGTAAGATTGATATCAAACAAGGGATTCTTTCCGATCTAGAATATAAAGCGAGCATACCTGATAATATCAAGTAATGGTAAACAGGTAGAGACAGGTTTATTCAGCTATTACACATTTGTCATTTGTGGTTTATTCAGCTATTAACTTGGCTAGCTATTACACTGTAGCGGAAGTTTGCCTAACTTGAACAAGGGGCTTAACAAGTTGCTCAACTAACTTGTTAAGCCTATTGTTTGGTTAAGTAAAAACCAAGAAAGGAACAAGCGATCGCAAATATTCTTACAGATATGATTTAAACCTGACAAATAGTTTTAACTATATCAAGTAATGGCGAACAGGTAGAGGCAGGTTTATTCAGCGATTAAGTTAGCGATCGCATCTACTAATTCGGCTGGCTCTACTGGTTTGGCTATATGCTTGTTAAATCCGGCTTTTAGCACTTGTTGAGCGTTCATTTCTCCAGCATAGGCGGTAAGGGCGATCGCTCGAATTTTTCCTCCCTGCTCTGGTGGCAGTGTTCTCAACTGTCGCATGAACATACAGCCATCCACTTCTGGCATCCCAATATCGCTTAAAAGTATATCTGGTAAGGATTGGGCTAAAGTAGCTAGGGCTTCATTTGCTGATGTTACTGCTGTCACATTTGCCCCATACTGCTCTAGTAAGAAGACAATAAATTCTCGCGTATCTGTATCATCATCCACTACTAAAATTTTGATGCCATTCAAATTTGAAGATGGCTCAGAATTGCTACTCTCCTGTTTAATTTCTAATTGATTTTGGATTAACGGTAGTCTCACAGTAAAAGTTGCCCCCCGATCTTCGCCCTCACTTTCTACTTGGACTGTCCCGCCATGCAATTCGACTAAGTGACGGACGATCGCTAATCCTAACCCCAATCCACCAAATTTTCTGGTGGTGCTGCTATTCTCTTGACGAAAATATTCAAACACGTAAGGCAGAAAATTGGGGTCGATGCCTTTTCCTGTGTCGCTGACTTGAATCAGTGCTGAGTTATGAGTGCTGGGTGCTGAGTTGACATTAGAACATGATGATAGTCGAATATCAACCCGTCCGCCTTCTGGTGTAAACTTAACCGCATTTGAAAGCAGGTTCCAAACAATTTGCTGCAATCGGTTGGAGTCTCCCAAAACTTGTCCCAAATTTGGTTCCAGACTAATGTGCATCTCAATTGATTTAGCTTCTGCTGATAGCCGCACTGTCTCCATTGCTGCCGAAATCACAGATGTCAGATCGACTGGGTAGATATTCAAGCTGATTTTACCTTGTAAAATCCGGGAGATATCCAGTAAATCTTCAATCAGTTGAGCCTGTAACTTCGCATTTCGCTCAATAGTCTTCAGCGCTTGAGGAATTGTCTTTTCATCAAGCTTTTTGGTTTGAAGTAGCTTTGACCAACCTAAAATTGGGTTGAGTGGCGATCGCAATTCATGAGAAAGTACTGCCAGAAACTCATCTTTTATCCGGTTGGCGTTTTCTGCTACTTTCCGGGCGGTTTGTTCTGCCTCGTATAGACGGGCACGTTCCATCGCTTGTGCGCACTGCTGTGCTAGTGCCAGCATAAAGGCTCGATCGTCTTGATTAAACTTTTGAATTTCGGTAAAAGCTAGAGACATTCCACCGATAGCTTGTCCCTCGATGAGCAATGGAATCGAAATCCAAGCGTTGTAGTTGGACTGAGCATACTCCTTGGCAAGATTTGAGTAACGAGCAATCCTCGCTGTTGTTGGCTCTTCCCAAATAGGCTGCTTAGTTCTGACTGCTTCTGCCAGTGGCGCGGATGCATTAATCGAGAATCGACGCCATGAATCTACTATTTCTTGTTGTCCGCCAACAGTTCGGACAAGTTCTAATTCAGTACCGCTTTCAGTCAGTAGTGCGACAAAAACAAAACTAGCTCCCAAAGCTGCTATACCTTGCTCCACAATTACTTCAACAACTTGTGTTGCAGTTAAAGATTCAGAAAGGGCAGCGGTAATTGCTTGCAGACGGGTAGTGCGAGATGCTGCGCGTAAAGCCGCCTGTTGAGATTGCTGGGCTTCTCTGTAGAGTCGGGCATTATCAACTGCGATCGCTGCTCGGCCAGCTAACTCCTCAGCTAACATCAGGCTTTTGTTATCGTAGAAACGACCTGAAGAAGATGCCAAAGTCATCGCTCCCAGCACTCGTCCTCGAACGATTAGCGGTACACTCATACCAGATGTTGGATTTAGTTCTTGCAGGATTTTGAAGTGACTGGCGTTGTGGGTTAACCCTTGGAGCTGTTCCTCAGAAATAAAATGAGTAATTTGTGATTTGCCTGTCCGTATTACCTTCGCAACTCCTGCTGTTTGTGCCAAATCAGGCGGATAATTTTGTAACTGTTCGACCAATTCTTGTTTCTCTGGATTGGCATGGGCTGTTGCAAGCCGGCGGACTAATTGATTGTCACAAATAATATCAACTAAGCACCAATCAGCGATTTCCGGCACTGCTAAACGCGCCAAACCTGCTAGGGTTGTTTCGTAGTCCAACGATCTAGCCAAAATCCCACTAGCTTCAGCTAAGAAACGCTGCTCCTTTTCCACTTGTTTGCGCTTAGTGATATCTCGCGAAGACGCTTGTATCTCTAAAATTTCTTGAGTTTGGCGATCGCAAATAGCTCGAATAGTTGCTTCCAACCAGATATAATGCCCGTCTTTGTGACGAGCGCGGTGAGTAACGGTATAAATATCTGGTAAATCGGCATTGACTGGGTAATTCCTGGCAATCTCTGCCAAATCGTCTGGGTGAACTAACTCCTGGCTGGGATGACCGACTAGTTGCTCTGGTTGATACCCCAATACTGTGTAGCAAGCTGGTGAAATGTACAGAAGAATTCCATCTACTGTCTGGCGGGAAATAATATCAGTTGAATTCTCAGCCAGCAGCCGAAAACACGCCTCACTCTCGCGCAGTTTTGCTTCTGCCTGCTTGCGTACATTAACGTTACGGAAATGAAGTGATAACCCTGTGGCTGAAGGATAAGCGCGAACCGCAAACCATGCATCAAAGGGTGGGTAATAATCTTCAAGCTCAAGCGGCATTCCTAGAGCAACTGCGCTGAGATAAAGTTGACCAAAGCTAGTATTAGCCAGTTCTGGAAACTCTGACCACAAATTTTTTCCGAGCAGATCCTCGCAGGAACGCCCCAGAGTTCTGCTTCCCTCATGATTGAGATAGGTAAAGCGCCACTCACGATCAAAGGCAAGAAAGCCGTCAGTTATGCTCTCTAAAATCTTGGTAACTTGCTCTTTGGCAGTTTCAGCCTCAACACGAGCCGCTTGCTCTCGCTCAAACAGATGTTCCCGCTCGACTTCTGCTTGCTTGCGCTCCGTGATTTCTTGGCAGATTGCACCCACCCAAGTAATATCACTTGGTAGTTTAATCGGATAATAATTTACCAACCAGTGCCGCTGCTTTCCAGGTGCGGCGGGTGTCTCTCCACTGGTCTCTTGGGTAATAGATTCTCCCGTCTCGATCGCATGGTGTAAAGCTTCCATCACCGCAGGATCTACCCCAGGTAGCACTTGAGCGACGGTCTTTCCGATATGCGCTTCTTGAGGAAAACCGTTAATCTCAGCTAAAGCGTCATTCAAGCGAACGTATCTCAATTTCTCATCCCATAGACCAATACCTACAGGGGCGTTATTAAAGAGGGTATCAAGTAGAACGTTAGCTTCAACCAAGCGAGTCTGTTCTGTTTTCAGTAGCGCCAACAGTTGCTCGCGTTCTGCCTCAGCTTGCTTGCGTTCGCTGATATCCACACACATTCCCACCCATTCCTGGATTTCGCCTGATTCGTCAAGTATAGGCACACCACGTATAGCCATGTCACGGTATTCGCCGTCATGCCGCAGAACGCGATACTCAGCAACTGCAACGCTGCGTCCAAAAAAGGCCTGTCTCCAAATGGCAGCTACAGATGTCCGGTCATTTGGGTGTAGTGCGTCAACCCAACCCCATCCTTTGTATTGTTCGGGACTTTGCCCAGTGAACGCCTCCCAAGTCGGAATCTCGTCAACAACGTTGCCCCAAGGCCCGGCGCTCCAAACGATGGATGCGCTTGCTTCTGCCAGTGAGCGGTAGCGTGCTTCACTATGACGCAGATTTTCTTCTATTTGCTGCTGTTCATCCAAATATTGTCGCAAATCTGTAACCTCTCGAGCTTTCAGGTTATCAATTAAATTTTTAAGTAAGTCGGCACAATAAAACCAAACTATGTAAAGAAAAATTAACTAGGCTAAAACTCTTTTCCCTCCTGCTCGATCTCAACGATAAATTTTCCCACCCACCTATTTAACAATGGTAGAATTTTCCTCTCCAATCGAGACACCTGGAATTTCAAAAATCTGACATATTTTTTCTCACTTTCTTGCAGTAATGACGAGCTTCGCTGCTGCTCAATGAACTGACCAATTTGAGTGGCGATCGCACTCATCATTTGGAGTAAATTGGTGTCAGGTTCTAAAATTTGAGCGCTGAAAAATTCGAGCGCAGCTAAGATTTTATTACCCAACCGAATCGGAAATCTGATGGCGGTGGCAAAAAAATTCTCGTCTTGGGCGGGTTCTGAAATCCAAACAGGTTGACCACTTGCCCAAATCCGATCGGGTAAACCTTCACTAAAAGTAATTGTGTGCTGGTTAAATGGTTTTTTCTCCAAATCAGGTGAATACCAAGTACTCATGGGGTGTACAACATTAGCTTCATCGTCTACACTCCAGAAAATACCAGCTTGCCATCCTAAACTTTCGCACAAGGATTGTAGAATAGCTAGAACCCCATTCACAAGCGTAGTTGTCTCAGAAAGGACGTAAGCGATCGCATACTGTGCAGTTAGAAGCTGTTGGCTGCGTTTGCACTCAGTAATATCTCTGATTAAGATTGATACACCACTTTCTGAGGCATAAATGCAGTTTTCCAACCAGCGATGCCATTTTGGATAGAAATACTCAAAATTTACTGTAAATTTTTCTAGTAAGTAAGTCGGCATAATAAAACCAAATTATGTGAAGAAAAATTAACTAGGCTAAAACTCTCTTCCCTTTTGCCTCCTGCCTCATTTCAACAATAAATTTTTCCACCCACCTACTTAAATATTGGAATATAGCATCTGCTACAACTTTGACTCCATCTATCTACGGCTATAGACCTTGTAAGTTGGTGATTATGTATTACATCAACTATGATGCAAGCTATTTAAGCTAGTAATAGAATTGTTTCAATTCAGGGGATAAGAATATGAAGGTTTGGCTTGCTTGCTTTTTAGTGCTGTTTGCCTTAGCAGAACTGTTTGACTGGTTGCAAGAATTTAATCTGCCATTACCTATCTATATTTTGGGTGGCGCTTTTTTAGCTGTTGCTTCTAACTATGATAAAATTGTCGGCTCCTCCACTGCTGATTCCAGCATTGAAGCATCACTTGAACAACCTCAGTTAGATTCACTAACTCCATCTATTAATCCGATTTCTTTGCCAATTAGCAATCCTGTTGAAGATGTTCAAACATCTCAAACAGATGATTAGGGCTTGTCTAATTCTATGGTTGACGCTGGGCGTAAGCTTGCTTTAAAAGTAGGAATACGTCAAAATCTCTAACTAACAAGTAAATTGTTACATTAATAGGAGCTTTAGGTTAATTAACTTTTAACCTAGATTCCCAAAATTGACTTTTGTACCGACAACATCTACCCAATTCAGGCTACCGCCTCAACGCCGTGATTAGTGGACTATTAGAAAAACTCCGCGTACCTTTTGTCAAAGTTCAGGATTCCCGTGAAACTTCTAAGAGCAAAAGTTGGCTGCCAATTATTTTTGTTACCAGTATAGGAGTCACTGGCTTTATCTGGGGAGTTCGGGAACTCAAATGGTTACAGCCTTGGGAGTTAAGAGTTTATGACCAGATGTTGCGATCGCGTCCATCAGAGGCACCCGATCGGCGGATTGTGCTAGTAAAAATTACTGATGACGATCTCAAACGCGAGAAATGGCCTCTATCAGATCGGAGAATCAATCAGCTATTAAAAAAAATAGAGTCTTATCAACCGCGAATTGTTGGTTTATATCTTTTCCGACCAGAAGACAATAATTTGGCGGCTAATTTCCAAAATAAAGATAACATTGTCACTACCTGTTTGTTCAGCAGTTTAGGTAGAGATGAAATTCCCCCGCCGCCGAATGTCCCTATAGATAATGTTGGGTTTAGCGATGTGGTTGCTGACAATGAAAACGACCAAAGTCTCCGCCGCACTTTATTATTTGCCAACTCTACAGACAAGAAATGTACAACATCATTTGCATTTGGTGCATTAATTGCAATTAATTATCTAGAAAAACAAGGTATCGCATACGATTTCACTAAAAAAGGAGATTTTATCTTAGGTAAAACCTTGTTCCGGCGTTTACAATCTAATTCTGGTGGCTACCAACATTTGGATACACAGGGCTATCAAATATTATTAAATTACCGTCACCCCAATAGCCTCGCCGACCAAGTAAGCCTCACAGATGTTCTTAGCGATCGAGTCAACCCCAATTTATTCAAAGACCGTCTGGTAATTATTGGCACTACAGCAGCTAATATCCCTCCAAGTGGCTTTTATACGCCTTACAGCGCTTTACCAGATCAACCAGCTAGAATGCCTGCTCTGTTTATTCATGCACAAATAGCAAGTCAACTCATCAGTACAGTGTTGGATAGGCGACCCTTGATTTGGTATTGGCCCGACTGGGTAGAACTTATTTGGGTGTGGGGCTGGTCGCTATTAGGTGGTGTTTTAGTATTGCGGTGGCAAAATCCGCTGCTTTTGCTAGTGGTGTTAGGGATAACTCTATTTGGCTTAGTAGTAATCTGCGTTGCTTTGTTTTTACAAGCTGGATGGGTGCCATTAATCCCTCCTGCTCTTGCTTTGGCGACCAGTAGTATCTGTGCGATCGCTTATACTAGCTACCAAAATCAGCAGCAAACTCAGGTGATTGTTCTGCAAGTTGAAAAACAACAAGAAGCGATCGCCCAATTAAATGTACTCTTAGAAGATAAAACAGCAATTCCCGACTCGTCTGTTGACTTTCCTCCTCCAGTTGATTCACCAGAAATAAAATCAGGTGATTTGCTTTTGAGTGGACGCTACAAAATCTCTCAAACTCTCGGCGCTGGTGGATTTGGTCGGACTTATTTAGCACAGGATACTCAACGACCCGGTAATCCTACTTGTGTAGTTAAAAAGTTAATGCCAGCCCGTCAAGATACACGATTTTTGCAAGTCGCCCGCAGGTTGTTTCATAGTGAAGCTGAAATTTTAGAGATTTTGGGTAAACATCATCAGATTCCTGAACTACTTGCTTATTTTGAAGATAATCAAGAATTTTATTTAATTCAACAATATATTCAGGGACATACCCTAAGTGAAGAATTACCACCCGTACAAAATCTGCAAAACGAATCATTTGTGATGGAAATGCTCAAACAAGTTTTAGAAGTTCTAGAATTTGTTCATCAACATCGAGTGATTCATCGCGATCTCAAACCGACTAATATTATTAGGTGCGCTCAAAATAATCGCCTGGTATTGATTGACTTTGGTGCTGTCAAATTGATGCAACCGTCGAGTAGCGAGCAAACAGAATTAGCCACAGTAGCCATTGGGACGCGGGGTTATGCACCTCCAGAACAATTTGCCGGTCATCCCCGCTTATGCAGTGACATCTATGCTTTAGGAATGATTGCTATTCAAGCGATAACTGGGATACCACCGCAAGAACTTCACCCAGATCCAGAAACGGGTAATGCGATCTGGCGGCAAACCGTGCAAGTAAGTGAAGAATTAGCAGCAATTTTAGATAAAATGGTTTGCTATCATTTTAGCGATCGCTATCAATCAGCCACCGCAGTTTTACAAGATTTAAAACGGATGTAGCCCTGACGATTAGAAATCGCGGCTACACATACTTTCGTTTGCCGATACAAAAAATTAATGGTTTGCAACCCGCATATGGGGTTTTATCTGTAATCTCAAGGGTTTATACTTGTATTAATTATTAACGTGAGTTCGAGCGACCTCTCCCTCCCAAACTCCCTCTCCTACGGTAAAGAGAGGAGCAAGGAGAAATTAGGGTTTTGGCTCCCCTCTGGGTGTCCAAGAGGGGTTGGGAAAGAGGTCAAAAAAAGCAAGGGACTTGTCGAACTCACGTTAATTATTAATGCTATTCATTTTAGCGAATACCTGATTAACTGCGTTTCCTGGTTTTCAGCAAAAAAAATCGCCCCCTGAATTCAGGAAGCGCATCACTAAGGTGCTGTAGAGACGCGAAGGAAGTTCCGCGTCTCTTATTTTAGCTAGCAACGTATTCTTTGACATTGGCACGACGGCGACGCAGATGAGCCAAAGCTTGATGCTCTAACTGACGAACGCGTTCGCGGCTGAGATTCAATCTCTCACCCACTTTCGCCAATGACATTTCATTACCATCTTCTAAACCAAAGCGCAGGGCTACAACTTCACGCTGTTGCGGGGTTAGTTCTGCTAGCAGGTTGTTTAAGTCTTGGCGTAAGAATTCCTGGTTGGTGTAATACTCTGGTGATGGCCCATCATCTTCGAGCATTTCTTGCAACTCAGTATCTTGGTTTTCACCAACTCGCACATCCAAAGACACTGGTTGACGAGCCATATTCAGGTACTCGCGAATCTGAGCAGGTTCTAGTTCCAGTGCTTTGGCAATTTCGGCTGGAGTTGGCGATCGCCCCAAGCTTTGAGCCAACTCGCGCTGCACTTTTTTGATTTTGTTCAGTTTCTCGGTAATGTGGATCGGTAAGCGAATAGTCCGACCTTGTTGAGCGATCGCCCGAGTAATTGCTTGGCGAATCCACCAGTAAGCATAAGTCGAGAACTTATAACCCCTCATCGGATCAAATTTCTCCACACCCCGCTCTAACCCTAGTGTTCCTTCCTGGATTAAATCCAGAAACTCCATATTTCGCTTTTGATATTTTTTAGCAATAGCGACAACCAAGCGCAAATTCGCTTCGATCATTTTTTGCTTCGCCCGCTTACCTTGTGCCACTGTCTGCTGCACATCGGTTTCCGATTGTTTAACGTGGTCAGCCCACTCTGAAATATCCGGTTCGCGTTGCAACTTCTTCGCCAAAGCTTCCTTGGCATCGATGAGCGTCATCATTTGTTGCACTTGCTTGCCAAAGACAATTTCTTGTTCGCGGGTTAGCAGTGGTACACGACCAATTTCTCGCAGATAGGTTCGCACCATATCAGCCGTGAATTTGGTGTTGAGGTTTTCCGTTTGGGTATTGACAGTAGGCATTGGTGCGATGTCCTCTACTTCGTAAAGATAATGTATGTTTTATTACTAAATGGATGGGGAGAAGTAGTACATCTATCACGAAATATCGGGAGCTATCAAAAGCAATTAGTTAATTGATACAGCCGTTGTTAAGACGGTAAGCCCCCATTGATAGGTTCCCCTACCTTCCCTAAATTTTCAATTTTTTATAAGCACGCTGGTTATTTTTGAGAATTCTTCTCTTGGACTGTTACTAACACCAATCGGTAAATCCGAAGTCGGTATGAGTTCTACTTAACTTATGATACGATAAATCAGGCAAATAGTAAACTCTCTTAAGATAAAACCTATTATTATAATTTAAAAGCAGCCGTTATATAAAAAATTTTTAAATTTCCTCTAAATTGCTGACTACTTCTATAGTGACGCCAAAAACCCCTCTTCTGTTGCCAAAACTAGCGGGATAACCGAACTTAATTTGCTGTGATAATGGAGGGATGTCACGAATTAGTCATTTGTCATTTGTTATTGGTCATTGGTCATTGGTCACTTGTACTGAACGACTCCTGCCGACTTGTGCCGAGCGAAGTCGAGGTAGTGGAGCCGAGGTAAGTCGTTGGCGCAATCTCTGCCTTTGACACGCTGTTAGCGTTCGCACAGAAGTATTGGTCATTTACAAAGGATCAAAGGACAATCTAAAATCCCAGGTCAGCTTTAGCTAGTTCCGCAGCGGCGAATACTTCTGCGTCAGGTTTTTCTTCCCAGGCTGGCTCACCAATTTCGGCATAAAAAGTTGCGTCATAAGGACGGGTACGGACTACTACGGGCATAGGAACGGCGTGACCCAATATTAAAGCTTGTTGTTTCGAGTCTAGCTTTGCCAATACCGATCGCAGTCCGCTACCACCAGATACACCTGTAAAAATCGCCTCAATGTCTTTTTCATCATTCAGCAAAGCGGTAATGCGAGTCCCTATTTGCGACATCACTTCATTATCAATGCCTGATGGACGTTGATCGACTACCAAAAGTGTGACAAAATACTTCCGCAGTTCGCGGGCAATAGTCCCAAAGATAGTACTTTGGACAATAGCTGGGTCAAGGAAGCGATGCGCCTCTTCAATGGTAATCATCAGTGGCGTTGGGCGATCGCTAGGATTTTTGCTTTGCAGGAATTTGTCTGCTTTCTTGACGTAATGCTCGTGAATACGGCGGGTGATCATATTTGTCACCAACATATAAGAGAGCATATTAGACTGGGAACCAAATTCTATCACAACATTCTTCCCAGATTCCAGGCATTGCACAATTTTACTAATGTAATTCTGGGGGCAAACGGCTCGCATATACTTCAAGCTATCCATCCGCAAGAGTTTGCGCTGCAATGCCATAATCGAGCCTTTGTGTCCGCGTTTCTCCTCGCAGAACATCTCGATTTCTTCGTTAGTCATATTCAACAATTGGACAATCCAAGACTTGCCAAATTCGCTATACAAAATATTGGCATTATCCAAGGCTGCGTCAGAGAGTCCTAAATCTCGGCTACATAACTTAATATCTTCAACTTCTATTTGCTCGTAACTCAAATAAAGTTCTTGAGCATCACGCACACCCCGACGCTTTGTCGATTCCGGGTCGAGGGTATAAACTTCTACCTTACTAGGAAAAAGTTGCTTTAAGCCTTTAACAGTATTAACATTTTTACCTTCTGCAACAGCTTCCCAGCCATACTCAGAATGCATATCAAAAATCAAGTTGACTGCCGCATTTTTACGGATAACGCCAGCTAAAAGTAGCCGGGTTAGAAAAGATTTCCCAGTACCGGATTTCCCAAAAACCCCATTACTCCGTTCTACAAAGCGATTCAAATCGATACAAACGGGTACATCCATATCCAAAGGTTTGCCGATGGAAAAGTTGCGCCTTTGGGGGTCATCTTCCCAACCAAATACGCGGCGAAAATCGTCAACACTTGCTTCGTAAACTTGACTAAAGTGACTAGGAATAGTTTTCACCGGCAACAATTCTATTGTCGTGCTGGTTTGTGGCATAAATGAAGCTAAACCCGTCACCGATGGAAGGAAAGGATTTGCCGATTTGCCATTTGTTGGGGAGAAAGATTCTTCAGTTTCGGGAGTGAACATCAACATCGGCGCGAGGTTGATAGTACCATAAGTACCACTTCCGGCTAAAACATCTCGTAAAAAAGTGTCTTCCCAATTGGGGGGATTAGCAATAATTCGGGCATTAGCAGCTCCCAATGCTACATCTGTCAGCATACAAAAAAAACGCGATCGCATCCCTTGCACAACAAGAAATTTACCCACCCGCATATCTTCTACAGAAATGTCAGGATGCAATCGGACTTCTAAACCTTCAGTTAGAGAACCTTGAATGACCGAACCTAATGGCTGTGCCGAATTCATCTGATTAGTCATTTGTCATTTGTCATTTGTCATTGGTCATTGGTCACTTGTACTGAGCGTAGTCGAAGTATTATTGGTCATTTGTTTTTCTTTTCCATCCCCTATGCCCAATTCCCCATGCCCAATTATCTAATCAATCTGAATCGAGGTTGGCGCACTTCCTGTTGATGGAGTAGTACTAATTAACGGTTTGCGGAATTGGGCGTAAAGGCGATCGCGCCAGGTAAAGAATGGTTGATAATCTATATTCTCGGCAAAGATTGGCAATCCTTTACCTCTGATAGAAGCTGGTAAATCCAGATAGGGGCCAGAGGGGAACTTGAGTAATATCGATAAGCCAGCCACCGCTAAGTCAGCTAAAGTCGGCTCATCTCCTGTTAAATAAGGACTATCTGCCAATAATAACGTTAAGGCTTCCAAGTCTTGTTTTAAAGATGCGATCGCTGACTGTATCACATCTGGGCTGTAACCTACGCCAAAACCCAACACTGTCAGTAAGTCACTAGGTACTCCTTGAACCAGACTTTTAAATATATCTGGTGTTGAGGTGGGTAATAAAGACTTACGGAAATTTTGGTCTTGACTTACGGCTGCAAATAGTGCTTTGCGACCTTTAATGCCTATGGACTCATCCGCCCATTCTTCTATTAATAAAGTTAAACCCCGTTGTTTAGGATCTTGCGGTATTATGGGGCGATCGGGATACTCTAAGTCTAAATACTTAGCTATTTCCGTAGAATCCGCAATGTATTTATGACGATCCTTTAATACAGGCACTTGTCTTTGACCAGTCAGCCGGAACAGTTCCACTTGTCCAATCCCAGGCGTGACCTCTATTTTGCGGTAATCTAGTCCTTTAAAATCTAGAATTAGGCGCACTTTCTCTGAGTATTGAGAGAGTTCCCATTGGTATAATTCCAGCATGTGTTCTATCTCTTGTAACTGGTCAACTTATTAACTTTACAATTGTATCTTTAGTTTAAGTAATTTTTATTGGTATTAGTTGGTTAACTGTCTATTTAATTGACATTAAGGTTTAACCGATGCCTGATTTTTGGCAAAATTATCGATTTGAAAAAATCTTGTTTTCTGATTGATTAAAATATCAAATAACTAAGTAATTTAATTCGGCATGTATTATATAAATAGCCCTAACCCCTCATTCGTGGGTCTTCAACAGTTACTTCAATTTTTGTCAGCGTTAGCCTACCTTAAAATATTTCGGGAATTAATTTCTGTGCTTTTGCTGAATAATCAATGTAATTCAACATTTATGAATCAACTATTAATTTAAGTACAACTTTGTATATAAATTATCTTTCAAGTATAATCTTTCTTTGGAGCTAATTGTAACTTATAGCTTGTAGAGGTGAGATTTTCATACTTTTCGATAATTTATGTTATCCGAGTGGGGTTTTTAAATTTTTGTGTGATGGAGAAAATTTGTTCAATTTCCAAGAAATAATATGGTAGATATATTTCATGACGATCGGCGTGAATCGAGGTTAAATATTTAACCTCACTAGCACAAACTATTCTACAGAAAAACCTTACTTCCCTCTTGAGTTAGATTTTGTGCATAGCAAAATGTTATAAATCTTTATGTAATGTGTGGACAAAAAAAACAAAATTTATGAAGACAAATTACAGCAAATTGCTGACCACGTTGGCAGGCATAGCAGGATTTACTAGTTTCAGCGTCCTCATTACTTTACCATCTGATGCGAAAGAGGTATTAAATCCTAACCCCAGTATTTTCAACGAAGCTCCCTATAACCAAGGTCAACGCCTTCAAGCAAACACTCAATACGCACCTGCTGAAGCCGTTTCCCAAATCGAAAAGGGCAATACCAAACGCAAACCAGTAGCACAGAGAAGTGGTGGAACGGTAAATCCCAGACCAAGTATTTTCAACGAGCCTCCCTATAACCGTGGTGGTGGTAGTGCTACACCTAGTGAACCTACACCCGTCACCCCAAGTACTACCCCAGAAACTCAACCTACCACACCATCTACTAATACACCTACTACAACTCCACCAAAACCAGGGGCAAGTAGCAATCAAGGCAAAAACTTATTAGCCTTGGCAGAGTCAAACGCTTCCTTTACCACGTTGACCAAGGCTTTGAAAGCAGCAGGATTAACCGCAGCTTTGCAAGGCAAAGATAACTTAACTATTTTTGCACCCACAGATGCAGCTTTTGCTAAGTTACCAGCAGATGCTTTGCAAGAATTATTAAAGCCAGATAACAAAGAAGTATTGCTCAAGATTTTAACTTACCATGTGGTGCCTGGTAAGGTATTGTCTACTGATTTAAAGTCTGGCGAAGTTAAAAGCCTCGAAGGTGGCACAATCAACGTTAAAGTCGATCCTGCTACTGGTGTCACTGTCAATGATGCTAAAGTGACACAGGCAGATATTACAGGTAGTAACGGCGTAATCCACGCGATCGATCAGGTGATTTTACCTCCTGACTTGTAGTTGTAAGGTATCAGCACAACTGGCAACATAACTAGATTGGCATAAAGTATTAATACGTTAAAGTTCCGTTCAGATGTTAGTTTTGGACGGTTTTTTTGTTTGCAGTTAGCTTTTGATCTTTATCTTGCATTTCTAAAAGTTCAGGAATAGTAACAAATTTATAGCCCTGTTTCCGAAAGTTGGCAATAATTTCTGGTAAAGCTTGCACAGTTTTAGAGCGATTACCACCACCATCATGCATTAGCACAATTCCACCTGGCTTGGCCCTCCTAAACACATTATTAATTAATTTTGGTACAGCAGGACGTGAGTAGTCTACAGAGTCAGATGACCAGCGAATGATGGCATATTTGCTATTTCTAGCGTAACTAGCCACCCCATTGTGCATGATTCCCCCTGGTGGTCGAAATAAATTTGTTTTAATCCCTGTCACTTGATAAATCAAGTCTGCTGTGTGGTCAATTTCATAGGCAGCTGCTTGTGGATTTAAGAATTGATACCAATGATGCCAAGTGTGATTACCAATTACGTGACCTTCAGCAATCTCCCGCTTTACTAAGCCTGGATAATTCTTCACGTTTTGCCCAATCAGAAAAAATGTCCCTTTTATCTGATTTTTTTTGAGAATATCTAGTACTTCCCCGGTACTTTCAGGCCATGGCCCATCATCAAAGGTGAGCGCAATTACTTTCTGGTCGGGAGTCAATTTTGCCGCATCAACTATTGCCCCTTGAAAACGCTGTGGCACAGTATATGAAAAACCTTTTGTTTGTACTTGTTGCTGCCAACTTCTAAGCATCGTCGCTTTGAGTTCTTCAATCTGCTGCTGAATTCCAGCTTTGCTTGGTTGATTGTTTACATTTATATTCTCTGTACTTTGAGCATTAGAAGAGCTTGACTTAATAAGCATCATCGTGCTGACACTCACACTCCCACTCAATACAAGCAACGTAACTAATATTTTTTGCAGACCAAAAAATGACTTATTGTCGTCCACTTCATAGCTCCTTCAAGGTCGAACCATTTTTTTTCACAATACTTATGGCAGCTTTTTCTACTCTGTAAGCCTTGCCATCCAAGCTACAGTTATGACTAGTATATTTTTTTAAGTTGGCTCCAACCCTGACTCTGAAAAAATACCTTACCCGATGGATAATCTAATATCTATAAGCACAACCCTCACCATAAAGGTGAGAACCTTATTACGCATTAATTTTTGTAATCTATGGGGAATAAGGGAATTTCAAGAACTGTAAAAGGCAAGTAAAATAATTTGTAATTAAGTTAAGTTTTGCAACAGAGATTCAGACAAGAACCACAAAACTTGACACCTCTTAGTTGCCAAGAACTTAACCCCCTATAATTTATTAATCCTTGCCTCACTAACTGTGAATCTTAATGTAGGCCAAATATTGCATATTCTATTGACGAAGCTATTGCGAAATGATGACGAAGATGTGACCTTTCTTGAGTAATGACGGTAGAGAGCAAATCTGTTAAAAAATTTCTTCGATCCCCAGCAGCGTCAGAAGATTGAACACTATTAACTGCTGAAAATTCTGCAAATAATGCTTTAAAGTGAGTCCAAAACTTCCGCACACTTGTTTCTGTCTCAAAAAAGGGACTTCCGATAAATCATCCATTTTGTGGGTCAAGATGCCTACCCCACAAGAGTTAACAGGATACTTTTATTTGGAAATCCCTTATCTGAAAAGGTTACAGACTAGACATTACATCCCGTGCAACTGCTAAAGTCTGCTCAATGTCTTCTTCTGTGTGGGCAAAAGATGTAAACCCAGCTTCAAATTGAGAGGGTGCTAAATAAACACCACGCTCTAACATCCCGCGATGGAAGCGTCCAAATTTGGCTGTATCAGACTTTTTCGCATCTTCGTAGTTATGAACTGGGCCGGCGGTAAAGAATAAGCCGAACATGGCGCTGATTTGACCGCCGCAAGCTGCATGACCAGTTTCTTTAGCAATTTGCAGCAACCCATCTGCTAGCTTTTTAGTAATTCGCTCAAGAGACTCGTAAGTACCTGGCTTTTGCAGCAATTCTAAAGTCTTAATCCCAGCAGTCATCGCCAAGGGATTACCAGAAAGAGTCCCAGCTTGATACACGGGGCCGGCGGGCGCAACCATTGACATAATATCTCGGCGACCACCATAAGCCCCTACTGGCAAACCACCACCAATCACCTTACCCAAGGTTGTTAAATCGGGAGTGACGCCAAATTTTTCTTGAGCGCCACCGTAAGCAATGCGGAAACCTGTCATCACTTCATCAAATACCAACAACGCTCCATATTCGTGAGTTAGTTCCCGTAACCCTTCTAGGAAGCCAGCATCAGGTGCGATAAATCCAGCATTGCCGACGACTGGCTCAAGAATGACACCAGCAATCTCGTCGCGATTTTCTTCAAATAAAGCTTTGACTGCTTCTAAGTCATTGAAAGGTGCAGTAAGAGTACTGCTAGTTGCTGCTTTAGGAACTCCCGGTGAGTCTGGCAAGCCAAGTGTGGCAACACCAGAACCCGCTTTCACTAGAAACGTATCGGCGTGTCCGTGGTAGCAGCCTTCAAATTTAATGATTTTGTCTCGGTTGGTGAAAGCCCGCATCAGCCGCAAAACTCCCATACAGGCTTCAGTTCCAGAGTTGACAAATCTGACCATTTCGATGCTAGGAACGGCATCGATGACCATTTCTGCCAAAATATTTTCTAGGACTGAGGGTGCGCCGAAACTGGTGCCTTTTTCTAAAGCTTCATGCAATGCTGCAATGACTTCTGGATGAGCATGACCACAAATAGCTGGGCCCCAAGTGCCTACATAGTCTATGTATTTATTGCCATCTACATCCCAAATATACGCGCCTTTGACACGATCGAAAACGATGGGTTGTCCGCCCACAGATTTAAAAGCACGAACTGGAGAACTGACTCCTCCGGGCATGAGATTTTGAGCGGCGGCGAAGACTTCTTGTGATTTTGTTGTTTTAATTGTGGTATTTACCAAAGTTCTCTCCTAACAGTGGGCAATAAAACGCTCTATCTTAGGATAAAGTCAAACACTGCTTAGAATTTCTATCCTATAAAATTAGCGGAACCAAAAAAATAACATTATGTTATGCAAGTCGAGTGAAGACTTGACTTTAGATATTTAATTCAAAAAAAACATATCGGCTGTCCTATTTTGAATGGTATCGTGAATCCATAAATTATTCTCATGAGAGCAAACTAGCTGGTATGTCTTCTTACGATTCGCGATCGCTGCATTACACTATCCCGGTTGAGAAAATTCGCTACGATGAACGGGGTCTGGTGCCTGCAATTGTCCAAGACTATCTAGATGGTACTGTCCTGATGATGGCGTGGATGAATCAGGAGTCGTTACAAAAGACTTTAGAAACTGAAGAAACTTGGTTTTGGAGCCGTTCCCGGCAAGAATTGTGGCACAAGGGGGCGACTTCTGGGCATATCCAAAAAGTGCAAAGTATCCGTTATGACTGTGATAGTGATGCGCTGCTCATTGGGGTAGAACAATTAGGAGATGTTGCCTGCCATACTGGAGAGCGCAGTTGTTTTCACCAAATAGAAGGGAAAATTGCTGCACCTCCAGGCGATACATTGTCACAATTGTTTCAAATAATATGCGATCGCCGCGATAATCCTACTGAAAGTTCTTACACTTGTAAACTATTTGCAGGTGGCGATAACAAAATTTTAAAAAAGATTGGTGAGGAAACCGCTGAGGTGGTAATGGCTTTTAAGGATGATGAAGCAGATGCGATCGCAGGTGAAGTGGCTGATTTGCTATATCATACTTTGGTTGCCCTAGCTCACCATCAAGTTGATTTAAACTCGGTGTATCGTAAGCTGCAAGAACGCCGCCAATAGAGTAAAAAAACAGGTCATCTTACCGTGGGGAGTTATGTTACTCAGCCAAAATTCGATTGAGATACTGTAAAATTAGCACAGCGATCGCTACACTCAAAATGAAGCCTAGCCAGTAACTATTAGTAATAATTTGTGGTTGGTCTAATGCCCATCCACCCAAAGGATGACCAATAAAAGAGCCAACAGCCCAGCATAAAGCGTTGATAGAAAAATACACGCCGCGTTGATTTTCTGGGGCTAACTCAGTCACTAAAGAAGCAGCAGATGGCGTATAGGAAACAATCGCCACAGCCAATACTCCCAATGCTAATGTTACCCAAAGCAGATGATGAGATGAGACTGTAGCGCTTACCCAAATCAGTCCAAAACCAATTGCCCAGAAAATAGCGGAAACAGTTAGTGCAAGTGTGTGAGAGCATCGTTTTAAGATGCTGGTGACAGGCAACTGACAAATAATTGCGAACACCAAATGCCAAGCAAATAGTCCGCTAATGGTAGTTTCAGTAAATCCCTTGACGGTACTTTCGACAAGGACAAAATTTTTGAAGTAAAGCGGTAGGGTGCTGTGGATTTGAGAAATATAGATTGTAAAAAATATATTAACTGCGATGTAGACTAGGAAACGCCAATCTCTTAATACTGCCATCCAAGCAGCAAAAAGTTCTGTCTTTTCAGGTTCCTCTATCTGCTGTTGTTCGGTTTCATTAATCCCTACATAGACAACTCCAAAAAATGCCATAAAAGAGATGGCATCAATCACAAATAGCCAGCGATAACTCCCAATTATCGCGATCAAAAACCCAGCCAGCACAATTCCGATCGCTAACCCCAGATTATCAGCTAGTCGAGCGATCGCAAAAGTTTCTCGGCGATTGTCAATTTGGCTAGCGTCAGCAACCACAGCTTCAGCCGCAGGCCAATAGAAACCTATCCCTAAACCGCTAATCAAGCTACCGATTACCAAAGAACTGAAATTATCGGTTGCAGCTAAAACTAGAGAAGCAATTGCTGAAATCGCCGTCGCTAGCAACAAAGTGCGGCGGCGTCCCCAATATTCAGAATCAGCCAAAGAACCACCCGCAATCCGCCCTACGATGCCGGAAATCGAGGCGCTACCCAAGGCTACCCCAACACTGGTTGCAGATAAACCAAGTTGATTGACAAAAAAGATGGGGGCGTAAAACAGGGTACAGCCAGTACCAACTTCCGAGAGAAATCTACCAATTGCGAAAACCCAGACCTGGGGATGTATCGAGGGCAACCACGATGATAACTGAGATTGAGAAGCTAATTTCATGAGTTTAAATGTCATAACTTGATGACATTTTTGTAATTCTTATCATTGGTTACTATTTTCCTCACTGATTCCACAGGGTTTCCACAGGGATTTTAGCAGTTTTCCACAGGTGCTATACGAGCTAATAGGCTTCTTGCTGTCTAACTGGGGATTGTTGATTACAAGTAGGAAAGAAGTTTAAGGACTGAGTTTTTATGAAGTAAAGTAACAAAAAATCGGCTTAAATCCCGATTCTTTCGTTCGCATTTATTTTTTATACCATCGTTTTTAACATTTCGCAGCATTGACAAACCCACCCCCTCTTGGCGCACAATGATGCGGCTTGCTTTTATAATTCCGTTCAACCGCTGGCATCAAATGTGTAAAATATATTACTACTAGATGTAAACGCAGATTGTCGGGATAGCGAAAGAGCGTGTAAAGCCCTAAACCGCTTTACCGCAAGCAACTTGTCCCTCTTGATTATCCTCATAGGAGGAAAATCTCATGAAATCAACGGTTAGTATCTTTACAGAAATTCCTGAAACACTCCACGAATCCTTAAAAAACTACTTAGAAACCCATCCCGATTGGGATGAAAACAGAGTACTGACGGCGGCACTATCATTGTTTTTACTCCAAAATGGAGATAGCGATCGCCGTGCTGCTCGAGTCTATCTGGAAACTTTGTTCCATCACTCCACAGTAGAAATGCCCTGTACCGACTCACCAGCAACAGCTAATTTACTAGACACCCCATAGCTACTGGTATAAAGGGCCTTATTCCCCTATTTATTAATGGGGCACGGCATACCGTGCCCCATTAACGGGATTTTCAGCTGATAGCGATCGGCAATATTACAATAAAAAAGATCGGTAGATTCCGATCCATAAAAAAGTTCTAATAGTTTCTTTTATTGCCAAAAGTAGTTGCTAATAGAGCGGAATTTACCTTTGTTCTCAGTCTCCAATTGGAAATATCTATTTTGAGGCTGCCGCTTCCCTGACTTACGGCAGCATTTCCAGACAGAGGCTATAAACGGGCTTTTAATGGGATTTTAGCTTCATTTGACTACCAATGCACAGCTATGTACCCTATGAACTCCAATCTCAGTACCGTTATATCTACCAAAACGGTTACATACCAAGAAATATTTTCCAGTGGACTTTCTCCCCTGTTTACTATCTTAAATAGATAGATAAATATCTCAAATCACTGTTTGGCGTGTATTTGAGGAATATCTACTTATTTTGATTATCTAAATTTGTCTGTTACTAAAACTAAGAAAATTCACCAACCACTACCCCAAGAGTCAACAGTCAAGAGTTAAAAAACTCTAGACTATAAACTCAGGACTTGCCTTCCAACTGCTGGGGGTGAGCAGCAGATTCAAACTTATAGCCTACGCCACGTACAGTTTGAATTAATGCTGGCTGACTAGCATCAATTTCAATCTTCTTGCGAATTTGGCCGATATGAACATCTACAACCCGCTGGTCGCCGACATATTCATAATCCCACACCTCTTGGATTAGCTCTGCACGCCGCCAAACTCGGCCTGGATGACTAGCTAAAAAATGCAACAAGTCAAATTCCAGAGCAGTTAAGGGTACTGGTTGGTTATTAAGTGCTACCTCCCGTCGCACTGGATCGATCATAAGTTTTTCAAATACCAAGCGTTTCTGCTCGGCCGTAGTTATCACTCGCTGACGCCTCAAAATAGCTCCAACTCTGACTTCTAGCTCTCCTAATCCAAAAGGCTTGGTGAGATAGTCGTCAGCACCTTTAGCAAAGCCGCGAATTTTATCAGCTTCGTCAGCACGGCTAGTCAACATCAAAACAAAAACACCATTACGACTTTGCATCTCTTGGCAGAGGTTAAACCCTGTGACATCTGGTAAATTCACATCTAGAATCACCAAATCAGGGTTAAATTGCTCAAATAGATTTAAGGCTGTCTTTCCGTCTTCGGCAGCCTCCACCTGATAGTTCTGTTTAATCAAAAAGCGTTGGATTAAATTCCGAACCGCAGGGTCGTCGTCAACTACAAGAATCTTGGCGGGAGCCATGACCATTACTTTGCACAAAAATTCGTAAGATTAACAAGAGAGTTGCGTAAAAACGCAGTTGCCACTTTAGGACTAACTAAGAATCTACATGGCTACGGTATAACAATCCCGATTATTCTAAAATAAATACTCTAATCAGGATTGTGGGCAATGAGAAGGCGAAACTTCTGTTAGCCAACAGTATATAAGCGCTCTGACTTCAACTGCAACCGTTCTTGATAGCAAGACACCTTCTCGATCCCAGTTAGCTGGTAACTTAAAACGTTTCAATTTTAAATCGATATGTGGATATATACCACAAGCGATTATTCAGTATAATTAAAAAAAAACTCTTTTAGGGCACAGTAAGTTGCCAAATTTGAAACATTAAAGTTGATTTTTTCATAAAAACCATGACTTTTAGGTACTCTCCGTTCAAATTCTAGATTAGAGCCAGAATTAGACAACGACATGAGGGTATACACGGAGTTATAGCGATATGTTAAAGTGACTATAGTTGAAATTACAAAGTCGATCAAACTAACCCGTGCTACTATCCTGGTAGGGCATATAAATAGGTCGAGACTTTAGTTTCGATCGAAATAAAACCTAAAATTGTTTTTTATTCGATAAAAGACTGCCGCTGATTGAGGCTGAAGTAACAAACTCCCATGAGCGATCAAAATCCCTACGAAAAACTTGGGGTATCAGAAGAGGCTAGCTTCGATGAAATTCAAGATGCTCGTAATCGCCTATTCGATCAACATAATGGCGACGCCAAGCATTTAGAAGTTATTGAGGCGGCTTACGATGCGATTTTAATGGATCGCTTACGGATGCGCCAGGAAGGTAAAATCAAAGTCCCTGAGCGGATACGGTTTCCAGAGTTGCGAGTGCCATCGCCTCCTAAAGAAAGTCCAACCCCTCGCGAGCAGTCACCCGCATGGCTGCAACGGATGCTGGATCAGCCAACACCTGCCGATATACTCTTACCAGGAGCTTGGTTTCTCGGTTTGAGTTCTATTAGCCTGTTCTATCCAGAGGGAGGCGATCAAGTTTTGCAGTTAGCATTAGTGGTTGGCGTAGGCACTAGTATTTACTTTCTTAATCGCAAGGAAGGCAAATTTGGCCGAGCAGTTTTGTTCACCCTGGTCAGTTTAATAATTGGCCTAATCGTTGGGGGACTAGTTGCTAGCTGGCTCTTACCACAAATATCATTTATCAGTCTGGAAACGAATCAGTTCTCTACTGTAGTGACGTTTATATTGTTGTGGTTAGTTAGTAGTTTTCTACGTTAAACCACTGCCGTAAGCAGGTTTCGATAAAGAAGACATGGTTTATGTGTGTTCTTCTAAGATAAAAAGTCAGGAGTCAGAATAGGTATTCTGACTCCTATTTTAATTTGCAACCCGAATGCTGATTAATTGAATTATGTTGCAGGTACAGAGCCTTTTAGACAAGGTGTTAAGCTTTTAAAACTAAATCTACAGCAGCGCTAAAATCCTGAACAATTAAGTCGGGGTGGTAAAGTTCTAATTGGGTGCGATCGCGAATCCCGGATTCCACAGCCATTACCTTAATACCATAATTTTTCGCAGCGGTGATGTCGGCTTCCGTATCGCCTACCATCCAGGTATCAGCTGCGGGGGGCAGTTCTTCTAAAGCCCTAGCCATTAACAAGGGTTTATCTTCAATATCACGAGTCTTTACATAGTCGTTAGTCAAGCAAAAACAACGATTTTCTGGGAAAAATCTCCCTAAATCGTGTTTTTGGAAGGCATAATCTAGTTCCCGAAATCGGCGCATGGTCATAACTGCTAAATCAATTCCAGCTTGTTGAATTTTTAGCAGTGCATCCACAGCACCAGGCGCGAGGGTGTCATAGTCAAAGTAGGGTTCTGTATGCACAGTTTGTCGTCGCAGCTGGGCAAATTCTTGGGCTTGGGCTTCGTCTAACCCGGAATTTAAGGCGATTTGTTTTTCGGGAACACGCGATCGCTTTAACTGCCAAAATTCCGCTTTCGGAAGTTCTTGCACTACTTGATCTGGGCGACGGGTTTTATCTAAGCAGAATTGATAAACACGGTAGTACCGTTCGGAAACATCAATAATTGGGCCGTCGAAGTCAGTAATAAGTCTTAGCATCGGCGGTAAAAGTTAATTTTTATTAAGTTTATCTCAGATGTATGGCTATTTTTTGAGGGTATCAAGTCTAGCTAAAGGTTTTTTGTAAACTATTTTTAAGAAAGTATCGACAATTACCTCATTGCAGCGTACCGCGTTTAATTTGTTCGCTTTCAATGGCTTCAAATAAGGCGCGAAAATTACCTTCGCCAAAACCTTGAGCTTGGTAACGACGTTCAATAAACTCAAAGAAAAATGTCGGCTGTTCAAAAATGGGCTGGGTGAAAATTTGTAGTAATAAGGGTGCAGTATTTCCTCCGTCTAAAGGAGTATATTCTTGCCAGTCCACGAGAATTTCCTGTTGAGCGATCGCTTCTAATTCTAGAGGTGATAGCGTGAGTCCTGGTCGCTGTTTTAGTTGTGAGTAGTAGGTTTGGGGAACCGAGAGTAAGGATAAACCACTGGCACGAAATTTCGCGATCGCACTCACAAGATTAGTCGTCCGCAAGGCAATATGTTGAATTCCTGGCCCCCGATTGACATCTAGAAATTCCTGAATTTGAGAATTCTTGGAAGCAGGTTCATTAATTGGCAATTGAACGCTACCGTTACGCGAAACCATCACCTGGCTGTGTAAAGCAGAGTGATTGGTTTTAATTTTAAATGTTTGCTGGGGTTGAAAATCTAAGATATTTTCGTACCAAGCGACGGCACGATCTAATTCACCAACAGCCACGTTTAGCACTATGTGATCTATGGCAGTAATAGTGTTGTCATTTGTGATTTGTCCTACCCTGCAAGAAGCCGCAGAAGCGTCTATGTCATTAGTCATTTGTCCTTTCTCAAAAACCAATGACCTTTCTATCAACGTATGAGTCAATCCACCCCAGGCGGCAATTTTGCCACATTTGATGAACGCCGTACCTACCTGGCGTTCCTGGATGGGTTGTAGGATTGTAGCACCGTGCATTTGAGCTAGTGCGATCGCGCCTTCGACATCTTCGACAGCAAAAGCGACATCTGCCACACCAGGTGGATAGTGACGCAGAAATTCAGCTACTGGACTTGTGGGTAACAGTGGTGAAGACAGAAAAAAGCAAACAGTACCACTTTTTACCACTTCTGTACAAGTGTGAAATGAACTGCTGCGATCGTCAGTCACTGCTTGAAAACCAAGATGGCGTACAAACCAATCTCGCCAAACTTTGGCGTCTTCTACATAGAAATGAACGCGATCAATTTTCATAAATATTGAAAATCAAGCATAACAGTTTATATATCTGTAAATTTTGCCTTTTTTGCTAGATTTTCACTTCTTTCCTAAGCAAGAATTATGTAAGCATACTCCCCTTTTAAAAGAATAAATGACTATCAGGTTGAATGTTAATTTCCATTGGCACAGCCTGCGGTTCGGCAGAAAGAGCAAAGAAAATCGCATTGGCAGCAGTTTCAGGACTAAGCATTTTTTTTCGGTCTACTTTTAGGTTGACGTTATCCCAAAAAGGAGAATCTACCCCACCAAAGTAGAATAGCGTGAACTTGATACCAAAACGCTTGAGTTCTTCTGCCATGCACTTGCTAAAACCGACAACACCAAACTTAGAAGCCGAATAAGCCGCTGCCATCCCCATCGAATGTTTGCCCAGAATTCCTACGATATTACAGATGTGACCAGACTTGCGCTTTTGCATCTCTTCAGCAGCCGCCTGAGTGGTGTAAAAGCTACCTTTTAAGTTGACATCTAACATCTTGTCTAAATCAGCGGGTTCTAGGCTGTTGTAGGGTTTGAGTATACCAGCGCCAGCTGCATTCACTAAAATATCAATTTGACCAAACTCAGCGATGGTCTTTTCTATCAAAGTATCTACCTGCTGTGGGTCAGTAATATCGGTGGGAACAGTCAAAACTTGTCCTGGTAAATCAGCAGCCAATGTGGTTAAACGAACTGTATCTCTCGCAGCCAGTACCAACCGGACTCCGGTAGGCGCAAGTTTTTGTGTTAAAGCTGAACCAATACCACCAGTAGCTCCGACAATAACAACAACTTTATTCTGCATCGTATTATTTACATTTCTTTACATCTTTGTACATAATACTGAATTATAGGCTCAGGTTATACGTAGACATCTAAAAAGTATCTATTCGGAGAATAGCGGCATTACCTCATATTCCTTGCCATTCATTTTTAATGTAAACGTGGGAGATGATTGTAGATATTTGGTAAAATTGGAACATAACTTTAATTTTTTAATAATTGAATTAGGAGATTCTCCAGTTATTCTCCGTAACTCTGAGCCTAGTTTGGACACAGACACTTGAGTTTGGGGAGACTTTGTTTGTATATCTTGAATAATTTTTAATAATAATTTATCTAATGTTTTTTCATTAGGGATTTCCGCAGGATCTTCTTGAATTAATTGTGCAGATAAATTATTTATAATCGGGGTAATTTCTTCAATTTCTGGTTGCTTATGATGAGATTTATTATTGATATTGGATCTTTCTTGAAACAAACTTGTAATCGTTGTTAACCTGTGTAATCGAGTATTGATTGAATCTTGTTCATTTTTAATTAAATCTTGAATTTGCTCAACCACTTTTTCTAAAGATGGAACTTCTGTTGCCATTGCTAAAGAATAATGAGTGAACTTGCCAGTATTCCGGTTTTCTATATGCAAAGTTTGCCCTTGTCTACGTACCCAATAGACAATTAATCCTTGGTTTTGGAGTTCATTACAGAGGTGACTTAAAATCCCATCGCTAGAACAGACTAATATTTCTTTAACGGTTGGATAAGAACGTACAATACAAGCACCGAAAGCAATCATTTTTGCATCAGCACTATCCTTACCTTCTGGCACATGGACAAGTTGATAGCCACGGTTATATAGTTCAATATCTTGCTTTCCAATACTTGGATTTTTCCAGTTAGCAAATGCCATTTTAAATTGGAGAGGATACTTGCAGACACTAGCTAAAAATAATTCTGAATTAATATCTAATTTTAAGTTTTCTGCATCCAAAAGTAGAAGTGATATTCCTGTATCTAATTGATATTTTATTTCAGCTTTTGGTTGAATTTTTTGGATAAATTGGCTCAAAGCAGCAGATTCTAACCAACTAGGCGATAATATTGTTTGCAGCAGTTGTTCAGCTAATGTCAAACTAAAAGAGCTAAGGCTTTTTTCTGTGATTTCTTCTTCGGGCAGGTTTTTTAATAAAGAAAGTTCCGTCGTTTCAGCCGTAGATACTTTAGTATATCCGTTGCTGTTAGCAAGCAAGTCAGTTTCTAAGGAACGAGAGAATGCAGATTCTAGGAATTGTTTACCACAATTTTTGCAGAGGTAATTCTGCTTGTCATTCCGACGACCATTTTTACGATATGAAGTAGATTCGCACCGAGGACATTTCATTTTATGATTTAAGTGGTTTAGAGAAGATACTTTCCTCTAAATATAGAGTATAAAAACAGACTGTCAATATCAGTCTGCATTGCCTAAGACAAGAAAAACTCAAAGCAAGCAGAAATTAAATTCAATCTTAATTTCCACTTGCACTATGTCATATACTTCTAAATCGCTAGAGTGAAACGCTTTAACTGACGCGGGCGAAAATGTAGTCGCGGGTGCGAAAATCCACAGGGTTAGTAAAGATTTTATTTGTAGTACCAAATTCAACCATTTGAGTAATCCGATTTTCATTACTATGAAAGAAAGCCGTAAAATCAGATAGGCGAGTAACTTGCTGCATATTGTGAGTAACAATCACAATTGTTAACTCAGAGCGCAAATTATGGATCAAATTCTCGATTTTCATACTACCCATAGGATCGAGACCTGAACAAGGCTCATCCATTAATAGAACGTTCGGTTTGACCGCTAAAGCACGGGCAATACATAATCTTTGCTGTTGACCGCCAGAAAGCTCTAAAGCAGATTTGTGCAGTTTATTTTTCACTTCATCCCAAAGTTCGGCAGCTTTGATGGCAGATTCAACAATTCCATCTAATTCTACTTTCGGATGCCATCCAACTAACTTCACCCCATAAGCAACATTATCGTAAACGCTCATGGGAAAAAGATTTGGCTTGGGAAAAACCATACTAACTTGGCGGCGTAAGCGATTGATGTTAACGCGACGCTCATAAATACTCTGCCCAAAAAATTCTACTTTTCCTTCAACCCTTACTTCTGCCTCTAATTCACTCATGCGATTTAACGATTTAAGAAAAGTAGACTTCCCACAACCACTAGAACCAATAATTGCCGTGACTTTGTTTTGGTAAATATCCATTGACACGCCTTCAACTATCTTTTGAGTGTCGTAAGAGAAGCTGAAGTTTTTGACTCTGATGGCTGGAATTAGTTTACTCATATTCCTAAAACGTGTGAAACAAAACCTGACTAGGTAAAGTAGTACAAATTAGCGCCGCTGTTTCACTATGTTACCCCCAAAAGAAGATATTCATGGAAATTACGTAGCCATGCAGTAGCTATACAGCAGATAAACTGTTAGTCGATACTTATATTAAAGTTATGCCTCAAAATTTATCTTTTACAAACTTTTTATACCCACCTTTCACACCTTAACTATTGAACAAGGATTAGGTCTGGTTCGATTTAAAATAGCTATGTAGAAATCAAAATACGAATATTATATACTCCTCATGGGTAGTAAGGAGTTAATTTATTTTTATAAATAAATTAGTAACTTTTTTCAACTACACTTTATAAGTATCTTTTAGTACAAGATAGCTCGACAAAAATCAATAAGTCACGCTAGAACGTACCTTAACCGAAACGCCCTGAAATGTAGTCGCGGGTGCGAGGATCGAGTGGATTGTTAAATATTTGCTCTGTAGCGCCAAATTCAACCATTTGACCAATCCGACTTTCATCGGTGCTAAAGAAAGCCGTAAAATCAGAAACGCGAGCGGCTTGCTGCATATTATGGGTAACGATCGCAATTGTCAACTCAGACTGTAAGCTATGAAGTAGTTCCTCAACTTTCATGGTGGCGATGGGGTCAAGAGCCGAGCAAGGCTCATCCATTAGCAAAACTTTTGGCTTGACTGCTAAGGCACGGGCAATACATAATCTTTGTTGCTGACCGCCAGAAAGCCCTAAAGCTGATTTATCGAGCTTATCTTTGACTTCATCCCAAAGAGCAGCGCTGTGAAGTGCAGATTCGACAATTTCATCTAATTCTAATTTTGAATGCCTACCTGCTATTCTCATCCCGTAGGCAACATTTTCATAAATACTGATCCCAAAAGGATTCGGTTTTTGAAACACCATACCAATTTGGCGGCGTAACCGATTGATGTTGACACGACGATCGTAAATATTCTGACCAAAAAATTCTACATCTCCTTCAACTTTGACAGGCCCTTCTAATTCGCTAATGCGATTAAGAATTTTGATGAAGGTAGATTTACCACAACCACTAGGGCCAATAATTGCAGTTACTTGGTTCTGATAAATATCTATTGATACCTTTTCAATAGCTTTTGTTGTTCCATAGTAAAAGCTGATGTTTTTAACTTTGATAGCTGGAATTAGGTTACTCATGCTTGCCCAAGGTGCGAAAGAAAAATTGATAAAAATAGGATTCAGGAACCCGGATAAATATTATATAATTCTCATTTGATTTTTCTTTGCCTAATAACTAAGCGAGAAAGAATACTGACAGATAAAATTAAGCCGAGTAGAACTATAGAAGTAGTCCAGACCAATTGACTTTTTTGTGGGTCGGGGTCGTTATAAAGGTTAAAAATTAATACTGGTAAAGAAGCTGTAGGACTTAACAATCCTTCTGACCAATCTAAACTAAATAAAGCGGTAAAAATTAAAGGTGCTGTTTCACCAGCCGCACGAGCTACAGCTAATAAAATACCTGTAGTAATTCCGGGGATTGCAGTAGTTACAACAATGCGAAAAGTAGTTTGGAAGCGAGTTCCACCTAAAGCAGCAGAGGCGAGGCGTTGAGATGTAGGAATCAGTTTTAAGGATTCTTCTGTTGTCAGTATAATTACAGGTAACATAATTACGGCTAAAGCAAAACCACCTGCGATCGCACTAAATCCTTTAGTGACCAAAACTATTACACCATAAGCAAACACGCCGACAACAATTGAAGGTACGCCTGTAAGAATGCTGGTGACAAAGCGAACAATACTAGCAACTGGATTAGTTTGACTAAATTCTGCTAAGAAAATTCCTGTCATGATTCCTGTGGGAATGCTTAAAATAGCACCAATTACCACCATAATTATGGTTCCCAAGATAGCATTGCCAAAGCCATTATCAATAACTGCTTTGACAAACATTTCTGATTTGAGTCCAGATATTCCCCGAATAAAAATTTCCCACAAAATTGATAATAAAGGAATGAGTACTAGACCTGTAAGACCAAAGGCGATCGCATTCATTGTATAGGTAAATATTACCCGCTTTCTTGGCAGAGGACTGCATAATTCTGCCGCCAAAGATTCATCTTTTTCTGATTGAATGTAACCACTCATAAGTTTGACAAATTTTTATTGATAAATGTCTTGTTAACTGAGGTATTTGTAGGAATTTAAAAATAAGATAGTGTTATTTATTTTTTCTGCCAACCCACTTCACTAAGATGACAGCGCCAATATTTACAGCTAAAGTCAACCCAAACAAAATCAATGCTAAATAGCTTAAAGCACCTATATGCAAACCCGGTTCAGCTTCGGCAAATTCATTAGCTAATACAGAGGGAATTGTATAAGCTGGATCGAGTAAAGAAGCGCTGATTTGAGCAGAGTTACCAATCACCATAGTAACGGCCATTGTTTCACCCAAAGCTCGTCCTAAAGCAAGCATTGCTGCACTTACTATTCCAGAAAATCCAGATGGTAGCAAGACTCGAAAAATTGTTTCCCAACGAGTGCCACCCAAAGCCATAGATGCAGAACGTAATTCTTTAGGGATAGCCATTAAGACATCACGACTAATTGCTGCCATTGTGGGCAAAATCATGATGGCGAGAATAATTCCAGCAGTCAACATATTAGTCCCAGAAGGATCTTCTGTATTAAACAGTGGTATCCATTTAAAAGTACTGGCTAACCACTTTTGTAGAGGTTCTAGAACTGGAATAAAGACAAAAATCGCCCATAAACCAATAATTACACTAGGAATTGCAGCAATTAATTCAACAACAAATGCTAGGGTGATTCGCAGCGATGTAGGTAAAAAATTTTCACTTGTGACCAAGGCTACTGCAATTCCCACAGGGACAGCGAATAAAATAGCGATCGCACTACTTACCAAAGTTCCATAAATATAGGGTAATGCACCAAAAATCTGATTACCTGTATCCCAATCTTGTCCCCACAAAAACCCTATTCCAAACTGCTTAATGGCTGGTAGAGCTTCGTGTAAAATTACCCAACTCATTAACAATAGTACTGCAACAGTAATCACAGCAAAAAAGTATACTAGCCGTGTAAAACCTTGGTCAAACCAGAAATTTGTGCCGCTAGTAGTAGTTAGATTGAAATTTTCATCGCCTAGATTTGATTTCTCTGATAAATTTGCCATTACAAATCAATAAAATAGTTTTTTCTTACTATTAGAGCGAGTTATTAACTCAGTCTATTAGGGGAGGAAAATAGTAAAATAATCCCCCTAAACCTCTTAAAAGGGGGATATATTCAAAGCATTCTTTCCTTTTTAAGGGAATAGAGGGATTTCTTATGCGTAAGTCTTAAAAATTGTAAATTAAGGCTTGACAGAACTATTCACTGTCTGAAGCACTCGATTTGCTACATCAGATGGAATTTTGGTGTAGTTAAGGTCATCGTTATACTGTTGACCGTCTTTTAATACCCAATTAATCCATTTTTTGATTGCATCAGCTTTAGCAGCATTAGCATACTGTTTGTAAACCATTATCCAAGTAAGACCGACAATGGGATAACCTTGTCCTGGATCTCCTATAAAAACGCGGTAGTTGTCTGGGAAAGTGACAGTTGATAAAGCTGCATTTGCAGATTCTAAAGAAGGAGCAACAAATTCTCCGTTCTTATTTTGTACCAGTGCTGATTTCAGATTGTTTTTGACAGCGTAGCTATATTCTACATAACCAATAGAACCAGGAGTACGAGCTACTATAGCAGCTACACCTGGATTTCCTTTGCCTTTGAGGACATTTGGCAGATTCCATTTTGGAGCAGTGTTAGTTCCAACTCTGCCTTTAAAATAACCGCTGATGGCACTTAAGTGATTTGTAAAAATGAAAGTTGTACCGCTACCATCAGCACGAACAGCAAATTTAATTGTTTGATTTGGTAGATTAGCGCCTGGATTATCAGCTTTAATTTTCGCGTCATTCCATTTGGTAATTTGACCTGAATAAATTGCTGGTAGTGTAGCGCGGGATAATTTGAGATTGTTAACGCCTGGAAGATTGTAAACAACAGAAACAGCACCGCCTGCTGTAGGTACTAAAATTGCACCATTCTTGACTTTAGCAATTTCATCATCTTTCATTGCAGCATCACTACCACCAAAGTCAACGGTTCCAGCGATGACTTGACGAATACCACCACCACTACCAATTGCTTGGTAGTTAATTTTCAAGTCTGGATATTTCTTCTTCACTTCACGAGCATAGCGTTCGTAAAGCGGAGCTGGGAAAGTTGCTCCTGCACCATTGAGAGTTTCAGCTTGTGCGATCGCACCAAAAAATGGACTAAGTGCAACAGAAGTTGTCACCATTGAAGTAGCAACGACACGATTCAATATGGCGATCGAAAAAATCATATTGCCTCTGATTAAAGGAATATTTTACTGCTGGAATTCCAGTCTTAAATAGGCTACATTTTGTATGGTTAAAGCTTATTTAACAATTGATAAGCAACACTTTAAGATATGCTTAAATCCAATAAAGTTTATGATAGAAAGGGATGCGGGAGTTAAGGTATGAATGTTGAAGAATTTTTCAGTCGTTTGAATGCTGGAGAGACTAATTTTACCGATATTGACTTGAGAGGTGCTTGCTTGATCAGATCCGGCCTGAGAGATATCAACCTTAGTGGATCTGACCTCAGAAATGCTGACCTGACTGATGTAGATTTGGCTCGTGTCAACTTGATGGGTGCTAACCTCAGTGGTGCTATTTTGCTGAATGCCAACTTAGAATACGCTATTTTTATAGGGGCTGACCTCAGTGGTGCTGATTTGGACGGCACCAACTTTGAGAATGCCGACCTCAGTAATGCCAATCTTAGAAATGCCATTATCGGGAACCTTCGTGATGCCATTCTCTGCAATACCATTTTGCCAAATGGAAGAATTAGCAATGATGGTTGTGGACGTGGATGAAGAATAATTTTGATTTGAGGTCAAAAGCTCAACGCTTTCTGAATCTAAATTATTTTATGTTTGCTTGCGGCTACAATACATTACCAAAAGTATAAATAATCCTATCCCTGCTAGATATTTAATCGGCTCAGGTACATTAGGATTAGGGGAGAAAAAACCTTCGATCGCACCAGCAAGAATTAACATTGGTACAATCCCAAATACTAGCTGCACTGCCTGATATCCATAAAATTTCAGTGCATCTCCACGGCGATATTTACCAGGAAATAAAATTGCTCTTGCTAATAAAAATCCCGCACCCCCAGCAAAAAAGATTGCAGGTAACTCCAAAGAACCATGCGGAAATACAAAGGCCCAAAAAGGATAAGCCAGATTATTTTGACCGACTAAAGTACTAACAGCACCAATTAATAAACCATTAAATACCATCAAATAGGCTGTGTATGCTCCACCTGTCATACCACCAGCAACAGCCCCAAAAGACACCGACAAATTATTGATTGCGATGCCGCTGGATGCCAAAGGTTCAACACCAACAATTGAACCCATCCATAATTTATGCTCATCTCGCACTTTGGTAATCAAGCTTTCAGGTACAATCAAAGGCATAAAGCTGGGGTTTTGCCAAGAATACCACCAAGCCACTAGTGCGCCTAGTAGAAATAGCGCCGTTGCCATAGCAATATATACAAATGTTTTCTGGACTACAGATGGTAATCCCCAACGATAAAATTCTAAGATTGCCTGCCATTCCTGCCGCCGCGAACCTTGGTAAATCTGCGTGTAAGCACGAGTTGTTAAAGATTGTAAACTTTGGATTAAAGTATTGCCGATTTGCTGAGTGCGGGCGCGTGCCAAATCTGCGGCTACGGAACGATACAAACTCGCTAACTCTCTAATTTCTGCTGCCCGTAAGGACTTTAACCCTTTTTTTTCTATCTGCCTTAATAAAGCATCCAAACGCTGCCAATTAGGTTCTCGTCGCGCAATCCAACGTTGAATATTCATGAATTTTGGGAACACTGAGTTTAACTTAGCTTAAGATAGCCTCAAATTGATCTCCGTAATTTCAAGGGAAATTTAGCATTATGTCTGAAAACTTTGGATCTTCCGGCCAGATACAACCACTGAGTATCGGTAACGTTGTCAGTGCTGCGGTACGGTTGTATCGTTCTCATTTGAAGACTTATCTTAACCTAGCTGCGATCGCGCACTTGTGGGTTCTGGTTCCTGTGTATGGTTGGGCAAAATATGCAGCCATTTCTGGACTCATTTCACGCTTGGCTTTTGGAGAATTGATTTACCAACCTGAAGGTGTTCAAACTGCCAGGAGCCATATTAATCCACGCCTTTGGTCATTTTTAAGAGTTGGTTTGCAAGTAGGTATATATTTACTGCTAATTTATATTGGATTAGCGATCGTGGGCGGTGTAGTAGCTAGCTTGATCGGAGTAGCATTAGGAGGAATATTAGGTACTTCAGGCGTTATAGTCATAACCACATTGGTAATAATTGTAACGGCAGGCATTATATTGTTAGGACTAACCTGGTTCTACTCCCGTTGGATAGTAGCTGAAGTACCCTTAGCAGTTGAGGAAAATATCAATGGTGGCGAAAGTGTTGCCAGAAGTTGGGAGTTAACTAAAGCCTCAGTCTTTCGCATTCAAGGCATTGTTTTAGTTGCTTTTATCGTGACAATGCCGTTGGTGTTTGTATTAAACTATATACCTAGCTTATTCCTAATTAAACTTGAGCCTGGTACTGCTATTTACTCGATTGTGTATATTATTTCTGTGATTGGCAGTTTGATCGGTGGAGTTTTAGTCATGCCATTTTGGCAAGCACTAAAAGCTGTTTTATACTTGGACTTGCGTAGTCGGCGTGAAGGTCTAGGTTTGCAATTACGAGAACCTCCCTCGCAAGATTTTCGTTAACTCAACATCTTAATCCAACTCTATTAATTTTGAATTAGTTAAAATATGCGCTTTTTTAATCGCATTACATTCCAGACTCCAGAAAGTGTAGAGTTGGAATTCACTCTAGCAGGAATCGGGAATCGAGCTTTGGCACTCCTGATTGACTATACAGTGTTGGGTGTAACTTTGCTTCTGTTTGTCCTTACCTGGAGTATCTTCTCGACACAGCTGTTAAATTTTGTTGAATACTTTTTTGCTAAATTACCAAGTTTAGATATTTGGTTGTTAGCAATTTTCTTCATTATCGCCTTTGCAATTTACATCGGCTATTTTGTATTTTTTGAAACCCTATGGTTTGGGGAAACTCCTGGTAAACGGTTTGCCAAAATTCGTGTAGTTCGAGATGATGGTAGACTGATCGGGCTACAACAAGCAACACTACGTGCTTTACTGCGACCCTTTGATGAAACTTTGTTTATCGGTGCTTTTTTAATTATGTTGGGTAGCCGCGAAAAGCGCTTAGGTGATTTGGCTGCTGGCACAATTGTCATTCAAGCCCAAACACCGACTGCATCTGCAAGATTGATAATTTCGGAACAGGCAAAAGGACTTCATGAACAGTTAATCGAAATTGCTGATTTCTCGCAATTGATGCCAGATGATTTTGCTGTGATTCGTGAGTATTTACAGCGACGCGGTGCAATGTCGTTAAAGGCAAGAACCTCACTATCTCTAAAGCTAGCCGAGCAAGTTAAAGCTATTATTAATTTAGAAAAATTGCCAGAAGCTGTTACGCCTGATGTTTTTTTAGAAGCAATTTACCTCGGTTATCAACAACCGAAATTTTAAGCTGATTGATAATGAGTAGTCAGTAGCCAGTGAATGGAAACTACTGACTACTAACTAATTACTTAAAAATCCAAAATCGGCCAGTCTGATTCACGATAATAGCGTGTCATGTTGTCAAACTTTCGTAATTCAACACGATCGATCGAGAATTCTGGCAAATTCAACAGCCATTGTTCATTCAATTGAGAAAGTATAGTGCTGAAATTTATCCGGTCTAGGTCAGATGAAACCTCCCCAAAATAGGCTAATGTAACATGGGCTGTGAAGTGATAATGCTGCTCAATACCCAAGGCAATTAACTTGGGATTTTGATAAATTGTTCGACGAAATTGAATAATTTCCTCGTAACAACGTTCATCTTGGGGGACTAAACAAATGGCTATGGCTCTTGGCATCAGTATTAGTCCCAGCATTTGCCATTTAATTGGATGACTTCTGTTTGTCATCAATTGTTGATATTTTTGAAATATTTCAGCTAAACAAGAGTGTAACTCCTCGTCAAATTTAGGATTTTTTTCGTAGGCATCAAGGTAAGCATTGTCCCAAATTAAATCCGCTAAAGTCAGATGGAAGCTAGCAGGAGGTACAGGTACAATCAAATTACGGTTTACAGGCAACTGCAAAAGTTCCTGTTGATAAGTCTGTAATTTGGCATAGAAAGCAGAATTGTGTGATTCTTCTTCTGCCGGCGGGGTAATTAGCGTATAGCCAGGAAAGGATGCCGCTTGTCTCAACCCAGAATGTAGCTGAAATTTAGAAGATTCCTGAATATGCTGGGCTTGGGATCTGTAGGCTTCTGGCAGCGTCAGTCTTGCTAACCGATTTAAGTAAGTTTGATAGTTGTCGTCCAATCTTCATAGCCTCACGCTCTCACTTGATAGATTTTAGGGAAAATTACCTTGATTAAGAGAATGATTTCAAAAGTATTTAATTTTTGCGAATGGGGAATGGGGAGATGAGGGAGATAGGGGGACAAGGGGCATAGGTGTCAACTTCAGCTGGAAATAGCTTATCTGTTGGCTTCCATGCCCGCCCAGAAATAAATTTTCCGGCTTTTAGCTTAAGTCTACTGAAGTAGATTGGAGATTTTTGGCGATATTTAGTCATCTTCAGATGACTTTAGCGATGAGACGGGAATTTCAATTCCCGGCGGACAAGGGGTTTTGCGTTAAGTTGACACGTATGGACAAGGGGGTAAACAAAACTCCTAACTCTTAACTCCTAACTCAGGACTCCTAATGCCCATCTACTAAGAGGTTTATCTATGCCAATCTATGTTTACTGGGGTGAAGATGATTTTGCGATGGAAAAGGCGATCGCACTTTTGCGCGATCGCGTCCTCGATCCTCAATGGACAAGTTTTAATTACACTGCATTCTCCCCAGATCGAGCTGATGCTGCTATCCAGGCGTTAAATCAAGTGATGACGCCTACTTTTGGCGCTGGTGGGCGTTTGGTATGGCTGATAAACACCACTCTGTGTCAGCACTGTCCTGAGAATGTGTTGGCAGAATTGGGGCGATCGCTAAGTGTCATTCCCGAAAACTCATTTTTATTGCTCACCAGCCGCAATAAGCCAGATGAACGCCTCAAATCCACGAAATTGTTAAAACAGTTTGCTACCGAATTCCGAGAATTTCCTCTTATCCCACCTTGGAAAACAGAATTACTGGTGCAATCTGTTAATCAAGCAGCCCAGACTGTAGGCGTGAAACTGACTGCCAATACTTCCCATCTGTTGGCAGAAGCCGTAGGAAATGATACACGGCTCCTTTACAATGAGTTAGAGAAATTACGGCTATATGTCCAAGATAGCAATCAGCCTTTAGACACAGATACTGTTACAAAGTTAGTAAGAAATACTACCCAAAATAGCTTACAATTAGCAGCAGCAATCAGAACAGGAGATACAGGTAAAGCTTTGACAACACTAGCAGATTTGAGCAATGCTTCCGAGCCGGGATTACGGATAGTTGCGACACTGATTGGACAATTTCGCACCTGGCTGTGGGTGAAGATTATGATAGAAAGTGGGGAACGGAATCAACAAGCGATCGCTGTTGCCGCTGATATCGGTAATCCCAAACGAATTTACTTCTTGCAGCAAGAAATTAAGCTGCTTTCTGTGCAACAGTTAATCTTTTGCTTACCCCTACTGCTGGAATTAGAGGTTAGCCTTAAGCAAGGAGCATCAGAAATGTTAACACTCCAGACTAAAGTTATCGAACTTTGTCAAGTATGCCGAGGAAATTGACAATCAAATATAAAAGCTTAATCTATTGAGCAGTTCCTGGAACTTCCAACTCTGAAAATAATTCAAAGTTCTTATAATATCCCTGATGTAGTTTCGTGTCATACACTATATGAAGAAAATTTCTGATTTATTTTCCCGAACTGGCCGAAAGCGAACCCTGTCGCGATCGTTATTGTTCGGTGCGATCGCTACTGTAAGTGTGATTTCTAACGGTTTTTCATTGAGTTCTAAAGCTAACGCTCAAACTCCAGCACCAATAGTTAACAATACTGAAATCGACAGTTACGCTCAAGCCGTGCTAGCAATGGAGCCAGCCCGTCAAAATGCTTTTGAAGAAATTAAAAAACTTATTGGCAATGGAGAAATCCCCCAAATTGTTTGCAACGATTCTAATAGCATAAATGGTCTTCCAAAGAAGGCTCAAGATATCGCAGTCAACTACTGTAACCACGCTCAAAAAATTGTCGAAGATAATGGTTTAAAATTTGAACAGTTCAATAAAATTACTATAGAACTACAAAATAATACGATCTTAAAAAGGCAGGTTTACAATACCCTATTACGCCTGCAACAACCTGCTGAGTCTCGATAAGTAGAAGAGGCTACTTCAATTAAGGCACTTAGTAAGAAAGTGGCTAATTACTATGGGAATCAAAACTCAATTATTCGGACATTATCGTAGTCCTATTTGATTCATGAAAATATAGATAAGGCAACGAACCTCTTTCTCTAGGAGACATAGGGGTGAATTTAATTCATATTCCCCAATGCCCCATTTCTAATTCCGTCCTAATACTCTTCGGTTAAGGCAAGAGACGCGATGAATCGCCGTCTCTACAATAATAATTGGTCTTTCGTAATAGCATCATCTGTTAACGTTGCGGCTGGAATTCTCTTTTGTTCTCACATCCTTGTGGGGCATACTGATGTCGCTGACTAAACTCCAGGGGGTGGGGGCAGAGGGGCAAAAGAGCCGAGGTGGGCATTCTTCAGAAGTGGTAGTTTGACGGTAAACGTCGCTCCTTGTTCTTTGCCTGGGCTATCTGCGCGGACAGTACCGCCATGTAATTCTACTAAATGACGGACGATCGCTAATCCTAGTCCTAATCCACCATAGATTCTAGTGCTAGAACTATCAGCTTGACGAAAGCGATCGAAAACGTAAGGAAGAAAATCAGAACTGATACCAATGCCTGTATCAATCACCTGAATTTGGGCATATTTATCCGTTGTCTGTTGTTTTTCTTGTCCACTAACCACTGACAATTGCAACTCTACCCTTCCGCCAACGGGTGTAAATTTGATGGCATTGGATAGCAGATTCCAGATAATTTGTTGTAAGCGCTCGAAATCCCCGGAAACTAAATATTGAGAATTTTCACTCGGCTTGCTGTCATTGGAATGTTGATTAGTTTGAGATTGTGCTGCTGGAAATTCGAGATTTTCGCGATTAACTCCTAATTCCCAATCTGAATTTGGTGTTGCTTTTGAGGAAATTAGGGAAAATCTCAAATCGATTTCCTTGGATTGGGCGGCTAAACTAACAGTCTTGATGGCTGACTCAATGATGGGAACCAAATTACAAGTACGGACATTGAGGCGTAACTGGCCTCTACTCATCCGCGATATATCCAGTAAGTCTTCAATTAACTGGGTTTGCGCTTTGGCGTTGCGTTCAATTGTCTCCGTTGCTCTAGCCATTTGGCTATCACTGAGCTTGCTTCGTTGCAGTAATTGCGCCCAGCCAAGGATGGCATTGAGGGGCGATCGCAATTCATGGGATAATATTCCTAGAAACTCATCCTTCATCCGGTTGGCTTGTTGTAACTGCTCAGTTTGTTGTTGCAAAGAAGCAATTAAACTAGCCCGTTCCATTGCGATCGCTATTTGGTCGCATACTGCTTGCATCATCCCTTTTTGATTGTCGGTGAAGCTTAACCGAGTGCGGCTGCCAAAAGAAAGAGTACCTAATAACCGTCCTTGGGCTATTAATGGGTATGCATAATAAGCTGTAATTCCAAAAGAACGAATCAATTCTGTTTTCGGGTCAATTGATTGCTGCACATTCTCTAGAGCAATCGCATAACGCTCATGGGCGACAGTCGCACAAACCGCCTCAGTAAATTCCAAGGATTCGATTTGGTTTGCTAGTTCTGGGGAAAAGCCGCTGTAAGACTCTAGCCGCATTACCTGAGAGTTATCCTCAACCAAATAGTTAAAGTAAATATCTAAACCAATTTGGTCTCTTAGTTTTTGGTAGACGCTATCGATTAGTACTACTGGTTGCTGACTCGATAATAAATCATTGGCTGTGTCAAATAGTAGCTTTAACCTTTTGTAACTTAATGAGAGGGCTTTTTGTGCAGTCTTGAGGTTGCTGATTTCTTGGAACACTAAGATACAGGTAGCCGGATGACCGTGCATTGCTGGTAAGGTATCAGCAAATACTAGTAGAGAGCGCACGCCAGCGGGAGTATGCCAGTCCACCTCCAATCCATTCAGGCTTTCGCCACGGGCAACCCGCACTCCTGGCATAAGTTCATTGGGGATGCGATCGCCAGCTGCATCTGTATAGTAGTAAGCTGTGTGATAATCTTCGGCGGGTATCCCTTTGGGAAATTCGCCCCCAGCTAATTCGTCAGCAGAGCGATTGGCAAAAGTTACCCGCGCCGTTCCTGGTTCGATAAACAGCAATGGTCTTGGCATCAGATTTAACACATTCTCTAGCCATTTTTGCTGCTTTAGGAGTACTTCCTCTGCCTGTTTGCGCTCCGTAATATCTAAAAATGCGCCAACGCTTCCTCTGGTTTTACCCTCTTCGTCAAACAAGGGTGCAACGTACTCCAACAAGTTGACGATTTTGCCATTTTCATGGACGACATCAAGTTCACAATCCAGAACTTCGACACCATGAGCAGCAGAGTACTGCATTGGGAGTTCTTCTGTTGACAGTTCCCTTCCCTGGCGATAGATTTTAAAGCTTGTTGGTCTTTCGTCCAAGTCAGCACTGAGGGAGGCATTTGTATCTGACGATATCCCCAACTGCTTCGCAAAAGAAAGGTTGACCTTAATATTTTGGCATTTTGGATCTTCGGCAATGCCAATTCCAATAGGAATGACCTCCAACAAAGTTTGTAATTCAGTTATGCGGCGCTGTAGATCCCTGTTTAGCTGTAAGATTTGTTCCTGGGTCTGCTTTTGCTCGCTGATGTCGCGAGTCACAGTTGCTAAGGCAATTGGCTGACCTGTTTTGTTATCTGTAACAGTGAAGATATTGTAATCAACTGGTATCGGTTGACCTGTTTGGAGATGCCGGAAGCAAAATTCTCCCTGCCAGCGCCCTTCTGATAGTACAGTCGGCAGTATATATTTTTGAAAATAGGCTTTGTCTTTGGGCATGAAGTAATCTAATACTGCTTTTTGCCTGACTTCATTCAGGTTGGCAAACCCTACCAACTTTTGACCTGCATCATTTATGTAGAGTAATTGACCCTCAAGGGTGGCAATGCCGATAAAGTCAGAGCTATTTTCTACCAGCAATGCTAATTTTTGTTGTTCTGCTTCTGCTTGTTTGCGTTCGCTCAAGTCGAGGATAAAGGCTACTGACTCTTCGCGGTTTTCTCCTAGCAGCACGTAACCAACTAAAATCGGGATACGGCTACCATCCTTGCGAATAAATTCTTTCTCGTAGGGCGTACAAGCAGCGTCGGTGTTTCCTTGGGCTTCAGCGATACCTTGTTCGTCTAAATATAAATACTCTGGTGGTGTGATATTGCGCCAACTGAACTTACCAGTTAACAAATCCTCCCGCGCGTAACCAATCATCCTCAAGAATTCGTCGTTTGCTTGCTGGATACCGCCATACACATCGCTAAAGAGAATACCGATGACGTTAGCATCTACAAAACTTCCTAGTTTAGCTTCGTAGGTTCTCAGTGCTTTTTGGGCAAGGTCGCGTTGATAGCTGAGGCGTTCAATAACCCTGGCACTTTGCCAAATCAAAATAGTAAAAATTACAATCAGAACGATCGCAAATACCGATATTGCAAATGCCGGATCGTATTGTCCTGCCCGTTGACCTTCGACAATTACCCATCCTAATATAAAAGGTACTGCGATCGCGGCAACTAGTAAACGACGTGCAAGTAAGCCGCCGTAACTATCACTTGTAACTACCCTCATTAAGCCATGTTCTGCCCGCGCCCACAGAATCCCTATACTTAGTAATAAGAACAACAGCGCCGTGTGTAACGCCATTGATGTTGTATAAGGGGCGAGTCCGTAAAGAACTTTCACTTGGTAGGCATAGCCCATCAGCGCCTGAAAGGAAATTAAAGTAGCAATCAGAGTAATAATTTGGGCATACCAATAACTGCGGTGGGTTTTTGGATGAATCAGAATCTGTAGGGCGACACTGACTAGTATAAAGTTCAGTGCTGTGTTCACCCCCATCCGCCCCGGATGCAATGTCGCTAGACTAGTTCGCGAATCACAAAACACCAACTCATCAATGCCCAGATTCCAACCGAATATATATTGACATAGAGTAAGCGCCGCAATTGTGGTGACAGCTATTGCACAGACCTGAGAGATGAGAAAAGTAAGTACGGGCAAGGAGGCTGTGGAACTATGCGGGTAATTTTGAATTCTTCTTTCCCCCCTGCTCGACGGCAGTTGCTCCTGGGGGAAACCCCCAAGACCGCACTGCCTCCCCTGCTCCCCTGCTCCCCTGCTCCCCTGCTCATCTTTGAAAAATAGCCACAGTGACACACCAGACAACACAAAACACAACGCCGTGTTGACTTTCATCGTGGCAGGACTACCAGGGAAGCCGCGCTTAAGAACCTCAATTCCAAGACACCAGCCAACTAATACCAAGCTACCAACAAAAACAGCGATCGCACTTGCGACTCTTGCCACAAGTGCATTTGTAGAGATTTTAAATCTATCTTGCAGCCGCAAGCGGTTAATATTTAACATTGAGTGTTCTCTAACCGCATCTATCTAGCGTGGTAAACTTACGTATTTCTTACGAGCTAATCATTGATGTTCTTTGTATTGTAGGTTACACTTCGGCTACTTTTTCATCTACCTCTATGCATATTTTTTCTTGCTTGCATAATTTCAAGTAGGAAATAATGGTGGCTCAAAAACCACCTTTACGAGTATTTCAGAATTGTAAGCTATGTCGCTTACCGTCATCTTGAAAGCGTTGCTCTCCAACACCTACAAGTTCTACGATCGCTTCGCGTGTTGGAGGTGTCCACTTTCCAACTCTTGCTGCAATTTCCACTACTGTTTGGCTTGCCTGGGTAAATACACGGATGTTAGTTATTGAGTGGTTATTATCTTGATACTTGCTTGTCTGTCCATCATCTTCAAATAACTGATATTCGTTGTTACCAGGCCAAATTCGTAACCGAATCTCGTCGAGTGGCGATTCATCAACGTATTGGCTGACAGGTTGCATAGGAACGATCGCACCGCTACGGACATACAGTGGCATTCTTTCTAATGGTGCATGAGCAAGAATGTGAATCGGGCCTTCATAGCGATCGCCACTCCACCAATCATACCAAGTGCCAGCGGGTAAGTAGACAGCTCGATGCTCAACTCCAGGGCGGTAAATTGGTGCAGCCATCAGCGATGCACCTAGCAACACTTGATCGTAGAGGCTATAGGTTTTCGGATCGTTGGGGAAGTGGTATAATAATGGTCTTAAAATCGGTGCGCCCGTTGTTGCCGCTTCCCAAAAAAGACTGTAGATATAGGGAAGTAACTGGTAACGTAGATTAATATATTCTCGACAGATATTTTCAACGCGATCGCCAAATACCCAAGGTTCATGACGAGCAGTAGACATTGCCGAGTGACCGCGCATCAATGGGTAAAGCATTCCTACCTGCATCCACCGAGCGAATAATTCAGCAGTGGCGTTACCAGCAAACCCGCCAATATCGCAACCCACAAATCCCACACCCGAAAGTCCCATGTTACAAAGCATCGGCAGAGACATTTCTAAATGCTCCCACAACGATTGGTTATCTCCCATCCACACAGAAGACCAGCGTTGCACACCAGCATAACCCGATCGCGTTAACACAAAAGATCGCTGTGAACTTCGATGCCGTCGTAACCCTTCATAACAAGCTTTAGCCATCATCAACCCATACAAATTATGCACTTCTGTATGGGTTGAAAAAGATGCAGGGATATCTCCCTTGTCCCCTTGTCCCCTTGTCCCCTTGTCCCCTTGTCCTCCCTGCGGTGCATCTAGGGGAAACCAAATCTTTTCACCATCATCGCCGAAAGGGCGATCGTTTATGGCAGGTTCATTCATATCATTCCAAATTCCTGCCACACCAATATCAGTTAAGCTTTTGTGTAAATCAGCCCACCAGTTGCTCACATCTGGACGTAAAAAATCAGGAAAAACAGCTTTCTCAGGCCAAACATAGCCGTGAAACAACGTACCATCAGCTTTACGCACAAAATAGTCGTTTTCTACTCCTTCGTCAAAAACATGATAATTACCTTCTGGTTCATACTTCACACCAGGATCGATAATTGTGACTGTTTTGAAACCATCCTTTGCTAAATCACTAATGAGTTTTGCCGCATTGGAGAAACGTTGAGGACTCCAAGTAAACACTCGATAGCCCCGCATATAGTCAATATCCAAGTGAATAACATCGCAGGGAATGCGGCGTTGACGAAATTCCTTTGCTAGTTCTCGCACAACGTTTTCTGATTCGTAACTCCAACGGCATTGATGATAACCTAGCGCCCATTTCGGCGGTAATGGCATTCTCCCAGTTAGTTGAGTGTAAGTCTCCAGGATTTGGGCTGGTTCGGGGCCGTAAATAATGTAATAATCCAATTCACCGCCACGAGTTTCCATCTTCCAAATACCTGGTTGTTCAGCACCGATATCGAACTGACTCCAAAAAGTGGTGTTGAAAAAGATGCCATAGCTTACTTGCGGACGCAAAGCCATAAAAAATGGAATTGCCTGGTACATTTCATCAGTCAGCGAATCATAATCTAAGGCATCCGTTGTCCAGTTAGTTTTTACTTCGCTGAGTTTATCCAGAAAGCCAGTACGTTCGCCAAAGCCATAAAAATGTTCGTCGGCTGCAATTTCCTTCCACCCTGCAACTGCACCCATCCGCCAACCCATTCCCATATCTGCATCTTGGGCGAAGGGACGATTAGCTTTGTCAAAACAGGCGATGCGACACTTTTCCCGCTGAACGCACACACGAATCTGTGCTGTTTCAATTTCGATTGTTGCTTCAGTTTCGCGCACTGCAAAAGGTGTTATTGCCCATTCTGCATCATCTGGCGTCACTGCCCAAGAGCGGCGGGGCATAAATTCCCCATTTGGTGCGAAACGCACGCGGATTAAATTTGGAGTAAGTACGCTGATGGTCAGGCGTGAGTCGCCACAGTCAAAATTAACAATATTATTTTCCCAGTTTACAGATTTTACATTGCTAACAGTTGTCCAAGCTTGGTTTGTGGTGGGTAATTTTCCGAAATATTGCGGCATATCAGTTATTTAGCAGGTAAACACTTATCCGCATTCATGATTACAGAGATACTCAGCCTCAAACTCTTTCTTTCGCTAGAAGTTGGTGAAAGATGAAAAGATATTTTTTACCAAAATTGTTTTGATAATGTGCAAACTTGTGCATTGGTCTTTCAAGACGCGATAAATATCAAAGTTAAAATTGCATAATTTAAACAATTTTCTGGAATAGGCTAATGTAGTAATGTAGATTATTTACTGTAGTACATAAGGAGGACGAACTATGACTGAATTACTAGCAGTCCGGGTTACTTTGACCATCTCAACTCAAAGAACGCAAGGCGCAGAGATTCTGTTCAGTCCTCTTTTCTACAGGAATGAAAACTAGAATTCACAGACATTCTGGTGCGGGGAGTTCTCCTGCATAGAAGTGTCTTCCTCTGTGGAACCTTGTGCAAAACAAGTAGCACACATCGAGGAAACATCAATGAATTTGGATTATTTAGGCTGGAGTAACTTTTTTGCTCGCAGTTTTGAACCCTATCGCTTACAAGGATTTAGCGTTGCTAGGGTTGCCATTGAATATAGAAATACTTACACCCTCTATAGCGAACAAGGGGAACTTTCAGCAGAAGTTTCAGGTAAATTGCGGCATCGTGCTTCTCAAGCACAAGATTTTCCCGCCGTTGGAGATTGGGTTGCGATTAGTGTCAGAGAATCTGAAGGACGAGCCACTATCAACGAGATTTTACCCAGGAAAAGCAAATTTTCTCGCAAGACAGTAGGTAGTAAAACAGAAGAACAAATTGTTGCAGCGAATATTGATACAGTCTTCTTAGTCTCAGGATTGGATGGCGATTTTAATCCAAGAAGAGTTGAGCGTTATCTGATTCTGGCTTGGGAAAGTGGTGCAAATCCGGTAATTGTGTTAAATAAAGCAGATTTGTGCAATTCTCTGGAAGAGTATTTAACCCAAGTAGAAACAGTTGCTTTGGGTGTACCAATTGTAGTTTTAAGTGCCACCAATCATCAAGGATTGGATGCCTTAAAACCTTACTTGCAACCAGGACAGACAGTTGCTTTGTTGGGGTCTTCTGGTGTTGGTAAATCCACCATCACCAACCAACTGCAAGGTGCATCTGTGCAAGTTGTGCAACCAGTACGGCAAGGTGATGACCGAGGTAGACACACAACAACTCATCGTGAGTTGATTTTGCTCTCTACTGGCGGATTAATTATTGATACTCCAGGAATGCGGGAAATTCAAATTTGGGCGGGTGATGAAGGTTTGCAAGAAACTTTTGCAGACATCGAAACCTTGGCGCAAGAATGCCATTTCCGAAATTGTCAGCATAATAACGAACCGGGTTGTGTCGTGCAGGAGGCTTTGGCTGAGGGAGAACTTGATTATTCTAGATTTCTTAGCTACCAAAAGTTACAAAAAGAACTTGACTACCTTAACCGCAAACAAGACCAAAGGGCGCAATTAGCTGAGAAAGAACGATGGAAAAAGATTCATAAATCCATGCGAAATCATCACAAACGCTAGTAGTCTGCCAACCCAAAAATGCGCTTGTGAGGACTGGGGAAAGGGGAAAGGGGAAGGTGGGGCCCCCTTCCCCTTTTCCCCGCCAAGTTCCCTTGGCAGACTACTAGAGGCAGGGAACCAGTCATACCTTACCTTGCCTACTATACGGCTTAACTTAGTGCCAGTTTAACGATCGGTCATTTGTTCCAGCTTTTCGGGATACCGAGCGCCTTGCACCGCAATTTTGGAGGCGGCGTCATCGATGTCACGCAGATCGTCGGGTGTGAGTTCAACTGAGACTGCCCCGATGTTTTCGTCCAAGCGATGCAGCTTTGTGGTGCCTGGAATCGGAACAATCCACGGCTTCTGGGCCAGCAGCCAGGCGATCGCGATTTGAGCAGGTGTCGCCTGCTTCCGTTCGGCGATGCTGCCGAGCAGATCGATCAGGGCTTGATTCACTTTCAGAGCCTCCTTAGTGAAGCGAGGCAGGGTGCTGCGGAAGTCGGAGCTGTCAAAAGTCGTGCTTTCGTCGATCTTGCCCGTGAGAAAGCCCTTGCCCAAAGGGCTGTAGGGGACAAAGCCGATGCCAAGTTCCTCCAGGGTCGGTATCACTTCCGCTTCAGGCTTTCTCCACCACAGTGAGTACTCGCTCTGGAGAGCAGTGACAGGCTGAACGGCGTGGGCGCGACGAATCGTTTGCACTCCTGCTTCTGAGAGTCCAAAGTGCTTCACCTTACCTGACTGAATCAGTTCTTTCACCGCTCCTGCCACGTCTTCGATCGGCACGTTCGGGTCAACTCGGTGCTGATAAAGGAGGTCGATCGCCTCGACCTTGAGTCGCTTGAGTGAACCCTCCACGACTTCCTTAATATGCTCCGGTCGGCTATTCAATCCGGGTGAACCCTTCATCCCACGAGGATCGGAATTCGGACTGATGTCGAACCCGAATTTGGTGGCGATCGCCACTCGATCGCGGAAGGGAGCGAGGGCTTCGCCCACCAGCTCTTCGTTTAGGAACGGGCCGTAGACCTCGGCGGTGTCAAAGAATGTAATGCCGCGATCGATAGCGGCCCCCAAAAGAGCGATCATCTCTTGTGTGTCTTTGGGTGGGCCATAAGAAAAGCTCATTCCCATACAGCCCAGCCCGATCGCCGAGACTTCCAGATTACTGTTTCCAAGTTTGCGCTTTTGCATTTTTTGAACTCCTGTCTTTGATTTAAAGGTGAATTAAAGGTCGGAACTGTCCTACTTCAAGATCGGGTCTGGTATTGTTCATCGCTGATTTAGTCCACAGTCTTGATCGATCTGTTGCTGAATGGCGATGTGCATCATGTCCGTAGATTTGATGATGATGCTTCTTGCGCGATCGCTAGAACGAACCATCTGTTGATTTCGATAGCTCTTCATGGGCGCGCGTCGCCTGCAACCGTTCCTCGATAGCCGGTGCGATCGCGGCAAGGGCATCACTTCCGGCAACGAACAACTTCGGCGGATTCTCCATCCCGGCGATTTTGACCAGAGCATCGCCCAACTTTGCTGGATCACCCTGCTGCGTGCCGTTGTAGACCGACCAAGCTGGTAATACCGCAAAGTCGGCAGTTGGCGACGAACAATCACTGCACTGTTTGACCGCCATCGACGACCAAGGCGTGTCCGATGATAAAGGCAGCCGCGTCTGAACACAGCCAGACAACGGCATTGGCAATCTCTTCGGGCTGGCCCATCCGTCCGACCGGCTCCTCCGAGATTACCTGCTTGCGTCCTTCAGCAGTGCCGCCAGTGAAGCGATCCATCATCGGTGTGTTAATGTAACCAGGGGCAACGGCGTTGACGCGGATGTTCTGCGAGGCATAATCGAGAGCCGCCGACTTGGTGAGTCCGATTACGCCGTGTTTTGCGGCGGTGTATGCGGCTCCGCCCTTGATGCCTATGACCCCAGCACCCGATGATGTGTTCACGATCGCGCCGCCGCCTTGCTTGAGTAGCAGCGGAATTTCATACTTCATACACAGAAAAACGCCGCGCAGATCGATGTTTACGATCCGATCCCACTCTGACTCTTCGATTTGGGCTGTTGCTGCCTTTTTCTGCTCCACACCGGCGTTGTTGAAGGCAAAGTCCAGCCGCCCGAAGGCCTCAATGGTCTTGGAAAGAGCCGCCTTCACGTCCTCCGTTCGCGTCACATCGCACTTGACGGCGATCGCTCGTTTGCCGAGTTCTTCGATCGTGCGTGCCGTTTCTTGATTGCCCTGTTCTGAAACGTCGGCGACCACTACATTAGCGCCCTCACGGGCAAATGCCAGTGCCGTAGCTCGACCAATGCCGTTCGCTGCTCCAGTCACAAACGCAACTTTTCCTGTGTACTTTCCATTCTCGTTCGTTGTCATGATTTTTTTCCTTTAATTCTTTACTTAACAAGCCTGTCGCCCCTTTTATTACGATTGAACAAGCTCGATTGTCACTTCTACAGAGCCAGGCACATTAAATGCCTCGATGCCACCGTCTATTTTTCCGAGGATAACGAGTCCGTTTGAGTATCCAAAATCTCGATAATATATCGCCAAATTCCCCCAGGGAGCGTAATAAGCAATATCTCCAACAGCAGGATCGCTGCCTGGGGATGCATCTTCTGTAGATAATTTTTTTGGCAGATCGCTGATTTTTTCAGTTCTCGCGTAATCTTCTAAAGTCAGCGTTAATGGCAGCAGGGAAATAAAATCCTGAGTGGTTTTGCTGTCGATCAAAGTGGCTGTAACAACTTTGTCTTTGACCTTGATGTTTATCTTCATACTGTCTGCCTGCTTGGTTGATATTTCAGTCGGCATCTTCAACGATGCACTGCTAGTTATACTGTTGTCGGCACGGCAGGCTGAGTAATTCAGGGACATCACTAGGGCGAGAACCAAAATCAGCATTCTCTGCTGGCAGTTTTTCCCCTTGATGAAAAACCATCTCAACAGCACTAAGATATTCCTCCATACTGCTCGTCGCTGACATGCTCCATCCAGTCCACAGGCTTACCATCGAGCCATTCCTGAATAGCGATGTGCGTCATCGCCGTGGTTGCTGTAGCACCGTGCCAATGCTTCTCACCCGGCGAGATCCAGATTGTATCCCCCGGTCGAATTTGCTCGATCGCGCCACCCCAGCGCTGTACAAGACCACAGCCAGCCGTCACGATCAAGGTTTGTCCCAATGGGTGCGTGTGCCATGCTGTCCGAGCGCCAGGCTCAAACGTGACACTGGCTCCAGACGTGCGTGCTGGATCGTGCGCCTCGAATAGGGGATCAATGCGGACAGTGCCGGTAAAATAATCAGCCGGCCCTTTGGCAGAAGGCTGTGAGCCACTTCTTTTGATGTCCATTTTCTTAATTCCTTCACTTGATGTAATTTTTGTGGCTAGGAGGCAAGCCTCTTACCCAATCAAAACTGAGTTTTCTATTAAATAAAAATCCAGAATGCTTATAAGAAGCCGAAATCATTTTTCATTGCTTTAGCTTCATTCTAAGAATCTTGAAGAACAAGTAATAGGACGATCGTCTAAGATAGTTGTACAATTCTGCAAACTTAGAAATGAACGCTGCCAAAACGAGTGAAAAGTCCGATCGCGATTTAATGAACGACTTGCAGGCAAAGCGTGAGGCAGACAGAGCGCAAGCCAATAGAGACGAACTGAAAGAGCGGATTGCACACGCGATTCGTCATGATGGGACGATTGAACCGCTCAAAGGTTTGCACTTCAACCGCGCCTCTTCGCCTTCGGAATGCGTTCATAGTGTCTCTATCCCTGCGTTTTGTGCGATCGCTCAGGGCAGCAAAGAAGTTCTTTTGGGTAGCGATCGCTATCAGTACGACCCAATGCATTATCTGCTTGCTACGGTCGAACTGCCAATTATCAGCCAAATTCTGGAAGCGTCAAAGGCGCAACCGTACCTTAGTATTCGCCTCGATCTTGACCCCACCCTTGTTGGCTCAGTGATGGTCGAAGCAGGGTATCCCTCGCGCAGCCGTGCTGATGTGAAAGCTATTGATGTAAGTCCGTTGAATGCAAATCTGTTGGACGCTGTGGTGCGGCTGGTCAGGCTTTTAGATTCCCCTGCTGAAGCTCATGTTCTCGCACCACTGATTAAGCGAGAAATCATTTACCGACTCTTGATGGGAGAGCAAGGTAATCGGCTCCGTCATATTGCAGTTTTGGGTGGCTGCACCTACCACATCGCTCTTGCCGTCCAGCGACTTCGTAAAGACTTTAACGAGCCGATCAAGATTGAAAGCATCGCCCGAGAACTGGGAATGAGTGTATCGGGCTTCCACCATCACTTTAAATCTGTCACTGCCATGAGTCCCTTGCAGTACCAAAAGCAACTGCGGCTCCAGGAGGCTCGCCGTCTGATGCTGGGGGAAAAGCTTGATGCTACCAGTGCTGCCTACCGCGTGGGTTATGACGATGCCTCGCATTTTAACCGGGAGTACAAGCGGCTGTTTGGTGCGCCACCGATGCGCGATGTGGAGCGGTTACGAGAAGCTGCTAGGGAGACTGCTAGTTCAATATGATGACAAAATTTTTGACTGCAAAAATAAGAGTTTATGTTTTTTTTAAACATTAGTTTTAAATACTTTTATCAAATTTACAAAAGTATCTAACTGCACATCTTGGCTATGATAAATAATTTTATTAACTAGCTACTAGCGAGGGTGTAACCTGTGACTATTAAAGGTTTTAAAGATAATGTTCTATTAAATAAATAAATAATTTGAGATTCGGCAAATTAATTAGTGGGATGTATGTTATGGTTTGTATAGGAATCAAACAAGTGAAAACACAAAAAGACTTCAAGACAAGTTTGAGGCAAGCTCAAGAAAGTTTTTTTGCTCTGGTAAGTCCCCTTCAATTAGCTACATCTTTTTTTAACGAAAATCTAAAACTAGATTGAGTAGGATAGTAGCCTTTGTAACAACTTGAAGTCAATCAAAATTTATCTGGGTACGAGCCAATAAGAGTTGGCTAACCTAGCTAGAGCATTACCCGCCAAGGCAATTACTCTTGGAGTCTGGGAAGAAAGACTCTTAGTACAGCCTGACAATTCAATAGAAATACAGAATATTTACTAACTTCGTCTTGCGGAAGTAAACGTTTTCAACCGCAAACTAAGTTGAAGCAGTTGCTGACTTTTGGAACGAAAACTTCAAGCAGAATGGTGTCTTTCCATAATTTCTAGGAATTTAGCCATCTGTCAAAAATCACCAAGATATTATCTAAGCTGAAGTATCAGATGTTGTCTGTGCAGATATTATATTACTGCACTGGTAGCTACCACTTTTAGGCTGGAATTTATCTTGCTGCATCAATCACGAAACGAGAAGCACTATAGATTTTCTTGGTTACTTGACATCAGCAAAATCAGACAAGTTGTAGCAACCATTTAAGAGTGGATTGCAATTTGGTTGGTTGTGTGGTTCAAGGAATAAATCTGCGTTAATTTGAATTCCTGCTGCAACCACTCTTGAGGCTTGAGCAACCATTTGGGATTCGTTGCAACAACTGATAATGCTGAAGTCATAGTTTCAAAGGCTTTGTTATTAGGAGATTAGATTTATCTATCTCTTAAGCCATCGCTTCGTGGGTAAATATGTTCTGATTTTAACTGCTTTTGCCAGGATGCGATGTCTAGCGACAAGTCGCTACGCGTCTACGCCAATAGGCTCTACTTCCCTACGACGCCAAGGGTAAACAACTACATCAAGCTTACGACTCATCAATTAAATCATTGTAGGAAACACAACCATGACTGACGAAAAGATTAGACAAATAGCTTTCTATGGTAAAGGCGGTATTGGGAAATCTACTACTTCTCAAAATACCTTAGCAGCAATGGCTGAAATGGGTCAACGCATTCTAATTGTTGGTTGCGACCCTAAAGCTGACTCTACCCGTTTGATGCTACACAGTAAAGCTCAAACAAGTGTTCTGCAATTGGCTGCTGAACGCGGTGCTGTAGAAGATATTGAACTCGAAGAAGTAATGCTTACTGGTTTCCGCGATGTACGTTGTGTGGAGTCTGGTGGGCCTGAACCTGGTGTGGGTTGCGCTGGTCGTGGTATTATTACCGCTATCAACTTCTTAGAAGAAAACGGTGCTTACAAAGATGTTGATTTTGTAAGTTACGACGTTTTGGGTGACGTTGTGTGCGGTGGTTTCGCTATGCCTATCCGTGAAGGTAAGGCACAAGAAATCTACATCGTTACCTCTGGTGAAATGATGGCGATGTATGCAGCTAACAACATTGCTCGTGGTGTTCTCAAGTATGCTCACACAGGCGGCGTACGCTTGGGTGGTTTGATTTGTAACAGCCGTAACGTTGACCGGGAAATCGATTTAATCGAAACCTTGGCAAAACGTTTGAACACCCAAATGATTCACTACGTACCTCGTGACAACATTGTTCAACACGCAGAATTGCGCCGGATGACTGTTAACGAGTACGCGCCTGATAGCAATCAAAGTAACGAATATCGGATACTAGCTAAAAAGATCATCGACAACGACAAACTCGCCGTCCCCACCCCCATTGAGATGGAAGAGTTAGAAGAGTTGTTGATTGAATTCGGTATTCTTGAAAGCGACGAAAATACCGCAATGCTAGTTGGTAAGTCTGCTACTGAAGCACCCGTAAAGTAGTACCAATTAAATAATGGTTTAGGGTGGGCTGTTGCCCACCTTTCCTCTAATTTTTGCATTTCTTTGTTTGAATCCTTAATAGAAATATATAGCGATCGCTCGTTCCCTGCAAGAATTCGCTACGCGTCTATGTACAAGAGATATTTCGAGATTTGATAGCTATACATCCCTACTCCCAAGTCGAAACATCTCGCAGCAAATTAGGAATTTCTCCTTGAGATAAGGGAAACTCTAGTAAAGTTTCTCTAATACCCAAATATCCCGATTCAGCAAACGATAAAAGCATTCGTGAAAGCGCTAGCCAAACCTCCGGTTCGTATTCCCAATCACGATAACGTGAAGCTTGACCAGCTATTGAACGTAATGCCCAAAAATAAGAGTTTCTTACCACCGAACCACCTTTTTTAAACTCTGGCAAATCTTCGTGGTGGATAAAAAGTATTTTATTTTCAATTTTGGCTCTCATAACAATTTTAGATTTTAGATTTTAGATTTTAGATTAAAATAAATTTTAAGTAGGGCCATTATGGCTTTAGCTTAACGCACTGTGTTGTACGGTGGTGCCTTACCTTTACTACAAAAATACTGTCAAACCTAACATTCTATCCTTATAGGAAAGTGAGATTTTCCAAATCATGTGACAAGATATAAGAATGTAGAGACTTCGTAATGATAAAATCTCTACATTGAATACCTAAAAGTTGGCGTTTAAACCCAGACGAAAAGTAAATCCAGGGCTATATATGCGATTAACTCGCTCATATTGCTCATCCAGTAGATTTTCTAAGTAAACTGTTAGTCCTAAATTGCTAGTTAGAGGTATACGCCCGCTCAAATCTAAATTCACGAAAGACGGTGCAAAATCTGTAGGCTTGTCATTAGAGTTAGCAAAGATGGATCTGCGAGCGCCACTATTGTAGGTAACATACAAGTTAGCTTGCCAACCTGAATTTTCATAACCTACACCAGTTTGCAGTACAGAGTAGGGAATTAAACCTAATTGTAAACCTTTCTCTGTCCCTGTTTTTATTTGGGAATCTGTATAAGTATAGTTGAGGAAAGTTGACCAGCCAGTGGCAATTTTTAATTGCAATGCAGCTTCTAAACCATTGGTATCTACTAATCCAATGTTTGCCCATTTTCCAGCGATGACTCCTAAGCGATCGCCTATACTACTACCAAAGTAAGTAAACTGTCCAATCAGATTTTGAGAAAAATTAACATCGATTCCTGCACTCCAAGTAGAGCCAGTTTCTGGTCTTAAATCAGGATTAGGTTCCCAACCATGAACTGTATCATAAACATACAACTGATCTAACCCAGGATTGCGTTGTGCCCCTGCCCAACTTCCACGCACTGCTATTAATGGTGTGACGGCGTAACGTAACCCAACACTAGGGTTGAGATAATTTCCAAATTGGCTGTCAAAGGTTTGCCTTAGCCCTAAATCTATCAGAAAGTTATCGCTAATATTCCAAGTATTGACAGCAAATAAAGCTGTATTGAATAAACTCCTATCTTCAGTTTCATTTTTGGCAATATTACTAGGATTTGTACTCAAAACATCACCGGTTAAGTCGGTGTTTTTTAAATCTAATCCCCAACGCAATTTATTATTCGCAGTAATTTTCCACTCATGATCTACCCTGGCTGTAAGTTGTTGGGTATCTAAAGCTCCTGTACGGTAAAACGATCCTGTAGGGCCGTAAGTGCTGAAATAATCTTGGTTATAACCAATTGAGGTTGTTAGGTTAGAGCTTTCGCCATTACCTAACCGAGTTTTCCAAGATAAGCCAATATTTAAACCATCGTGGTCTAATCTATCTCTTTGGAGAGGAAACCCAAAATAAATTAAGCCACGACGACTGCTGAGTGCAGTAACATCTAAATTCAGAGAATTTTTTTGATTTAAATCTACTCCAATGCTACCAAAATAGGTACTTGTAGCTGTGTCTGCATTTGATAAAAATCCCTGTTCGTCACGATTTGCTGCACCTACAGGAACGCGGTAACGGTTATCTGTAAAGAATCTTTCAAAGCTAAAGTTGTACTTGACTTTATCGGATGAACCACCATAAGTCGCTTGTTGATTATTTAAGCTCAATGAGCCAAATTCTGCACTAGCACTGAATTTAGGTTTGCCATAACCTTCCTTAGTGATAATATTCACAACTCCTCCAAAGGCTGAAGAACCAAATAAAGCGGAGGCTGTACCGCTATATAATTCCACTCGTTCAATTGCCTCTACAGGAATGCTATTTAAATCAGTTCCACCATGATAAATGTTGACATTAGTGTTAATTTGTCTACCATTAATCAAAAATACAGATTGATTAATTGAGGCTCCCCGGTAGTATGTACCTGTGTGAATATCTGCACCATGACCTGCATCATTGATTGCAAAACCAGGCATTCTTTTCAAAATATCGGCCAAACTTGCAGCACCCTGCTTTTTAATTTCTTCTCGATCGATTACGTAAGTTGGAGTAGATTGGGGTAGGTTGTCTGGTTCTGCGATCGCTTCTATCGAAATGTCTGCATCATCGCTCGGAGTTTGCTCTGTTTCTGGCTGAGTTTCTTCTGGATTAACTTCAATTGGTACAGATTGTTGAGATAATAATTCGGCATTAGTGGCGGGTAGCTCAATTTCACTCAAACTCGGAATATCTGAAATAACTTCGGTTGATTTATTAGTATTTCTCTGCTCAATTTCACTCTCAACAGCATAACTAGGAGATGCTATCAGTAAAGGTAAAGCAACTGTTAGCAACAAAAAATCCTTTTTCACGTTCTCTTTCACACCAAGTAAAAACAGTTACTACGTAGCATTGTGGCTGTAATAGTAAAATCGTGTCAAAAGACACGCTGTCATATTTCTAAAGACCGGATGAGACTATTTGTCAAGTTACTATGTGTTAGACTCTAGAGCGATCGCATTTAAAGAAGGTAGAAGGGGATTTGACCTAGATGATTTGGAGCCATGTAAAGAGCCGTACCTTGCGGGAAGCTGTGGCAACAGTGAGGGTTTAAAACCCTTGCTCTTTACCGTTAGCGCATCCTAACGCAGGCATCGCTTTACTGAAGCAGATTGCGCGGCGTGTCGCAAACAGCGCAGTTTTCCTTCAGTCTGTTGCCCTCTACATTAATTTTTCCAACTTAAGGAATAGAGATTTTATTACTAATGATAGAGTCAATAATATTATTTTGAAGTTAAATTTGAGTGTTATTGACTTCTAAAGAATTATTAGTAACTCTTAGATTTTAACTAATTATTCAAAAAAGTTGAAGTCAATAACATTTGCCGAAAAACTAATATTCAAGATTTATTTATGTATGTAGCTTTATGGCCGGGAAATGTATATCCTTTAGGTGCAACTTGGGATGGTAAAGGAACAAACTTTGCTTTATTTTCGGAAAATGCAACAGGGGTAGAGCTTTGTTTATTTGATAACGATGACGAAGAAATCCGCTTGCCTTTGACAGAAAAAAACAATTTTGTTTGGCATGGTTACTTACCAGGAGTTGGCCCAGGTCAAAAGTATGGGTTTAGAGTGCATGGGATGTGGGCACCGGAAGTTGGTCATCGATTCAATCCAAACAAACTATTAATTGACCCCTACGCTAAGGCAATTGACGGTGAGTTTAGTAACGATCCAGCTGTCTTTGGCTACTCTCTAGACGCTGAGGAAAAAGACTTAGTTTTTTCTGAACTAGATGATGCCAAAATAATGCCCAAGTGTGTTGTGGTCGATCAATCTTTTGATTGGGAAGGCGATAAACTGCTTGCTACACCTTGGTATAGAACTGTTATTTATGAAACTCACGTCAAAGGTTTTACTAAACTACACCCAGCTATTCCAGAAGAGTTGCGCGGCACTTATGCCGGTTTGGCACATCCTGCTGCAATTCAACACTTACTGCAATTAGGAATTACAGCAGTAGAGTTGATGCCAGTACATCATTTTTTATCTCATCCGGGACATTTAGAAGGAAAAGGATTAAGCAATTACTGGGGCTACGATTCCATCAACTATTTTGCTCCCTATTCTAGTTACAGTGCTAGTGGGACAGCGGGAGAACAAGTCGCTGAATTCAAGCAAATGGTCAAGGCACTACATTTTGCCGGAATTGAAGTGATCTTAGATGTAGTCTACAACCACACTGGCGAAGGAAATCATTTCGGGCCAACGCTGTCTTTGCGAGGTATTGATAATTCTGTATATTACCGTTTGGTAAAAGACGATCCTCGCTACTACATGGATTTTACAGGCTGCGGTAACTCTCTGAATGTGCGTCATGCTCAAGTTCTGAAGTTAATCATGGATAGCCTGCGCTATTGGGTAACAGAAATGCATGTAGATGGCTTCCGCTTTGATTTGGCCTCGGCGCTGGCGCGGGAACTATATGAAGTAGATAATCTATCAGCTTTCTTTGATATTATTCATCAAGACCCAATCTTGGCAGATGTGAAGCTGATTGCTGAACCTTGGGACTTAGGAGAAGGCGGCTATCAAGTCGGGAACTTTCCACTGCGTTGGTCTGAGTGGAATGGAAGATATCGGGATACAGTACGAGATTTTTGGCGTGGTGTAGATGATAGTTTAGGACAATTTGCCTACTGTTTTACCGGTAGCCCCGATCTATATCAAACAAACGGGCGCAACCCAAATGCAAGTATTAATTTCATAACTGCTCATGATGGTTTTACGTTAAATGATTTGGTTAGCTACAACGAAAAGCATAACGAGGCAAATGGGGAAGACAGTAGAGATGGTGAAAGCCATAACAGATCCTGGAATTGTGGTGCAGAAGGCGAAACCGACGATCCAGAAGTAATGCGTTTGCGCGAACGGCAACGACGAAACTTTTTAGCAACCCTAATGCTATCTCAAGGTGTCCCAATGCTATTAGAGGGGGATGAAATTGGCTGTAGTCAAAAGGGAAATAATAATGTCTACTGCCAAGACAATGAGATTTCTTGGCGGCATTGGGATTTGCACAAAGCGAACTCGGATTTATTAGACTTTACACGCGAACTAATTAATTTTCGCCATCAGCATCCAGTATTCCGGCGGCGTAAGTGGTTTCAAGGCCGCCCCATTCACGGTTTAGGTATCAATGATATTGCTTGGTTTAATTCTGATGGCAGTGAAATGACTGAGCAGCAGTGGCTAGTTAGTTATGCCAAAGTAATGGAGATTTTTTTGAATGGGCAGGGAATTGCTACTCCAGGCGATCGTGGTGAGCGGATTATTGATGAAAGTTTTCTGATATTTTTTAACGCTCACTACGAGTTAATTGAGTTTGCTTTACCCGATGACTTTAAAGAAAAGGTATGGGAGATAGTAATTGACACTAATGAACCTCGCTTTTTAGATCGGGGAAAATTAGTTTCTGGCTCTCAAACTGTACCAGTTTCAGATCGCTCTCTGATGGTGTTACGCCTTATTAGTTAGCAGTATGAAGAGAAAAAAAATGGCCAACTGTATAGAAAAATATATTTTTCTATACAGTTGATAAAATACTTTAACCATTTTTACTTGTAACTCTAATTAGGAAACGCAAAGCTTCATTTACTGCTTCCGAATTGGGAAACATTTGGGCAACATCAGGTTCTAAAAAAACTGTCAACTTTTCAATATTATAAAAATTATATTCACCATTTATTATATTGGTTTCTACAAAATCCTGATTTGATTGAGGGTTATTCTGTATTATGGTTGTTTGGCAAGATGCAGCATTTAATTTATTAGCTAGTGATTCCCAACTAGTAACTTTCAGATTAAAGTGAGCCTTTGCATCCCGTAATGTTTTAAACTGTTGCTTTAGAAAATCAATAGTGTAAATATGCTTTTGATATACCTGTTTCTCTACATTTAGGTCTGACTCAACCATATCAACTACTTCATTAATAAGTCGGTCATGATTTTCGGCAATTTGAGCAGCAGCGCCTAAAATTCGAGAAGTTGCTGTTATCTGTACATCTGTCTCTTGTTTAAGGCGATCGGCAATACTGCGAATTTGATCTCCCAGCCTCGCTTTACTTTGTTTTTGCGTGGTAGGTAGTAATTTTTTGTTCATGAGTATGCTTGTTTATTCAGAAAGTATGTCTTTAATTGCCAGCCAGATGCGTTTAAATTTTTGTACTACACCTATAGGATTATTAGTTGTTTCTTCTTCCACCGAATCAACTAAAGATTGAATTCTATCCATACGCTCTGCAACAACGTAAAGACTATTTACTGCTTCATCTTTACTTGCTAAAGAGTCACACAATAGCACAACCATCTGAGCAATTTCTCGTTTTAGTTTTTCATTCTCGGCTTTCCGGCGCGTTTCCCATCCCTTAATACTAGCTTTGGAACGACGCTCATGTTTGAGTTCTGCTTTAGCCTCATTGTATAAAGTCAAATACATTTCTCGTTCAGAGTTGGCTGTATCATATTTGGTAAGCAATTCAGTTGCTCTGGCTTTTTCTTCATTGTAGAGACAAAGTGTTTGTTGATGACTTTGTTGCTCATCAATATAGAAGCGATAATTTTGAGTGACTTGCTCTTTTAGCTCATTAGCTTCGAGTTGACAAGTTTGAATCTCTCGCTGGTGAACATGAACTAACTGGGATATTTTCGCTTTTTCTTCGTTGTAGAGGTAGAGCGTTTTTTGATGATTCTCTTGCTCATCAATATAGAAGAGATAATTTTGAGTGAATCGGTCTTTTAGCTCATTAGCCTCAATTTGATAAGTTTGAATTTCTTGCTGAATATGAACCAGTTGTGATGCAGCTTCCTTTACACGTTGTTCTGCTTCATCGCGTTGAGATGCAGCTTCCTCATTTTCTTTCGCACGTTGTTGCCATTCATCGCGTTGAGATGTAGCTTCCTCTAGATTGGCGCGAACAGTCATCAATGACTGTTTAAGTTCATGATAAGAAACTGGTTCTTTTTGTCGTGAGCGAGGATTATTAACAGCGTTGATCTAATCACGACCTCTGCGATTTGTGCTTTTCATTATAATAATTTAAGTTCCTATCTGAGCATTTTTGATATTTAAGTATATTGAGTTTAGCCGAGATGAACTAATTGAAGTGTGATCTCGGTTCTACTGGTAATATGATCTGACTCTGAGTTGAGATATATTTTATTCTGTCTCAGACACTCAAATTCCCATACGTGCGTTCTCCAAGAGCTAGAGATGATATTGGGCTTCATAAGCAAGCTAGGCTCCAAAAGGCGAAGGATAATAAGCCTCAAAGCCTTTTCCCTTGTAGCAATTACGAATTACGTTAGCATTGAGAAAACTGGATGCTTTACAAACACAATAGAAGACAATAATTTATGATTCAAGCCTTACGCAAAGTAGTTACATTTGATGAATTTGTTGCTAAATATCCTGACAACACGGGAAAACGTTATGAATTGCATGATGGAGTAATTGTAGAAATGCCGCAACCCACGGGCGATCATGAAGAGGTAGTTGGTTTTTTAGCCTTTGAAATTACTAGAGAGTGTATTCGTTTAAATCTCCCCTATTTCATACCTAAAACAGCATTAGTCAAACCGCCTGAAAATGAATCGGCTTACTCATCAGATGTGCTGATATTAAATCGCCCTAATTTGGTAAATGAACCTCTGTGGAAAAAAGAATCTACTGTAAGTCAAGCGGAATCAATACCCTTAGTAGTTGAGGTAGTAAGTAGCAATTGGCGTGATGATTATTTAAAAAAAGCTGCTGATTATGAGGGTGTAGGCATCCCAGAATACTGGATTGTAGATTATGCTGCTTTAGGCGGTAGGCGATTTATTGGCAACCCCAAACAACCAACAGTCTCGCTTTTCACTTTAATTGAGGGAGAATATCAAGTCAGCCAGTTTCAAGGTAGCGATCGCATTATCTCACCTCTTTTCCCCGAATTAAACTTAACCGCCGAACAAATTTTTCAAGCTGGTGGATACCCTGTATAGTTATTACACTGTTAGAAAAGAGCGATTTCCGTTACAGACGAAATTTGTTGTCGCAGATTCTTCAGTAAATCTAAAGTTTTTTGGTAAGCAACTTTTTTTCCTTGCTGTTCATAGTACTCAGATGCTTTTTGTAAATCAGATATAGCTCCTAAGTGATATCCTAAGCGATACTGAGCTACTCCCCGATTAACATAAGCTTGACCATTACTGGGATTAAGTCTGATGACTTGCGAAAAATCACGCACTGCACCCAAGTCATCTCCATTTCGGCCGCACACACAAGCCCGGTTAAAGTATGCTCTATAATCGTTAGCATTGAGGCGAATTGCTAGATTAAAATCGAGCATCGCAGCTTGGATATCTTGCAAGACAAAATGCGCTAAACCTCGGTCATTATATATATCTGCAAGCAGTAAGCTGCTGATTCGAGGAATTTGAGTTAGGGCTAAATTAAAGTCAAGAATTGCCTCTGAGTCTTTCCCATCACCAGCACGGGCTAGCGCTCGGTTGTAATAGGCTCGAAAATCGGAGGGTTTAAGTGCGATCGCTCGATTATGATCGACAATGGCAGCTGGATAATCCCCTTGTCTGTAGTGTGCTACTCCCCGGTTCAGATAAGCCTCGAAGTTATCCGGTGCAAAATTTATCGCTTGGGTGCAATCTGCGATCGCTTGATGGTAATCTTGTAATTGCAGATAAGCAAGACAGCGATCGCTATAAGCTACAGCCAAATCTTTCTTAAGTTCAATCGCCTGGTTGAAATTCTCTATTGCTTCCTGATAATCACCGCGCCGCATCTTATCTACACCCAACTCTAAGAAATCACCCGCTATTATTTGGGTAATTAAAATGGGTGAAGAATGTGCAGGTAAAGTCAAAAAAGTCAGAGGAAAAGCAATAATTATACTGAAAAATAATCGCCAGAAATTACTCATAATACCAAATGAGGATAGGTAGTATTGTTTGATATTTTTGGAACAGTCTTTTTATAAAGACTATTAATCCAAAATCCTAAATTGGTATATGCATCCTGTTTGATAATTGCGGCAACTCTAAGAGGATGTCTGAGAAGTATTAAATATTTCGTCCGATCCCCCCTAGCCCCCCTTGAAAAGTGGGGAAAACTTCTAAAAGTCCCCCTTTTTAAGGGGGATTTAGGGGGATCTACAAGTCTCGAATACAACACTAAAAAGTTTTCAGACATCCTCTAAGATTAGCGGGACAGAAAGCCCCGCCAATTGTTAATTTTTGAAGTTAAATTTTAGTCTACTTCCAACCATTATCTGCTTGTGAAAGCACATAAGCCGCTACATCTTCAATTTGGTTAGACTTCAAACGTTTGCCGAAAGCGGGCATAGCATTTTTACCTTTTGTAACCTGGGAAATAATCGCCTCTGCTGAGTACAAACCATTCTTTTGCAAAGCCTCCTTCTTCAGGTTTTTGTCAGCTTGAACCAAATTCTTTCCTCCTGCGTGACAAGAGGCACAATTGGCACTAAATACTTTAGCTCCACTAGCAGCATCTGCTGCCAATGCTGGACTACTGAAGGCAAATGTGAAGATTGCTATGCCTAACAGTATGACTGTAATCATTTTTTTCATTTCGTGTTCTCTCTGCAATAACGGCTTATTCGGTGCAATATCCTCCATAATTGTCAGTTGAGCCGCTGCCATAGTCAAATGACAAGCTGTCAAACTTAGCCCAAAAATTTTTTAAATTTTGCTTAATAAAAATTTTCAATTACGTCTGTAATTGCATCATGAAGAATTCTGCGTTGATTCCCCGTTCTATGATTAAGATATCCGTAAGCAACTGCCACTTACAATACTTTGCAGGAAGTGTTTTTAAAATTTCACCATGCAATCCTAAAGATTATAAACCTGCAGTTATTTAAGTATATTTTATAATAATGAAATGCTGAAAAAACTTATATTTTACGTATTGATATAGTAATTCAGTTTGATTACCGAATTTACTTACGTGGGCGGCAAACAGGAAATAGGAAAAAAGGCATAGCTCCGTACTGAGTCTATCAAATAGGAGTCCTAGCTCGCTAAATTATAATTATGAAAATTTAGTAAATTCTACTGATTACCATAAAACTACTGCAAGAACCCAAATTTATTTTTCGTGCAGATCCCTTACAGGATGTTTAAAAAATCGTAAAGTATGCCAGAAATACCGCTTCCATTTTTTTTCCCATTGGCGTCAGCCTATCATCAGACAAGCAAACAGAGGTTTTTAAACCCTCATTTAACCCACATTTACTTGTAGGGAATGGGGTAGAAAGGTTAAGTTTCCGAGGCTTAGAAGTTACCAAAAATACTTTTCAAACATCCTCTGAGATTAATGGGATAGATTCAACTATAGTCGGTTGATTTAGCTCGATCGGGTTTCTCAATTTTTACTAATGAATTGTGATAATTCAAGTTAATTAGGGAAAAATAAACTCAGGTTATCCAATAGCAACTTTTATGCTAGAGAATCGAGTCGATGTTCCCGGCTATCGAATTGGTGAGAGAATTTACACCAGCAGTCGCACTCTGGTTTACCGAGCTTTGCGAGAGAGCGATCAAACTGCTGTTGCGATCAAACTTCTTAAAAATTGTTATCCCAGTCTGATTGAGTTGGCTCAATTCAAAAATCAGTACACAATTACGAAAATCTTAAATGTTCCTGGGGTTGTTCGGATCTATAGCCTGGAAAATTGTCATAATCGACCCGCTCTGATCTTAGAAGACTTTGGCGGAATTTCTTTGAAGGAGTATGCTGACACTTGGAGACAGGGATTCAGAAAGGTAGCAAGTGAGGAAAATATCTCACGCTTTTGTCCTGAGTTTTTGAGCGAGTTTTTACAGATTGCGATCGCACTTGCTGATATCCTGGCCGATCTCTACCATCACCAAGTTATCCATAAGGATATCAAACCCGCCAATATCCTGATAAATCCGACTACAAAGGAGGTTAAACTCATTGACTTTAGCATTGCTTCACTGCTACCAAGAGTTAACCAACTTTCAACCAGCCCGACTGTTTTAGAAGGAACCCTTGCCTATATCTCGCCCGAACAAACCGGACGAATGAATCGGGGAATTGATTACCGCACTGACTTCTATTCTCTGGGAGTCACTTTCTATGAACTCTTAACTGGGCGATTACCATTTCAATCCGATGATTTGATGGAATTGGTGCATTGTCACATAGCGAAACAACCACCACTTTTAGGGAATAGAGAAGAGATTCCTCAAATTCTCTGTGATATCGTCATGAAACTGATGGCGAAAAATGCTGAAGACCGCTATCAGAATGCATTAGGGCTAAAGCACGATCTACAAATTTGTTTGGAACAATTGCAGGAGAGTGGAAATATTATCCCATTTCAGCTAGGGCATAAGGACGTTTGCGATCGCTTTACAATTCCCGAAAAACTCTATGGACGGGAAGCAGAAGTGGCAATGCTACTAGCAACCTTTGAACGGGTGCGCCAGGGAACTTCTGAAATCATTCTGGTGGCAGGTTCCTCTGGTATTGGGAAAACGGCAATTGTCAACGAAGTTCACAAACCGATCGCCCGTCAGCGCGGATACTTTATCAAAGGCAAATTCGATCAATTTAATCGGAATATTCCCTTTTTTGCTTTGGTGCAAGCATTCCGGGACTTAATGGCACAACTGCTGACAGAGAGCGATGCTCAAATTGACCAGTGGAAGACCCAAATTTTATCTACATTGGGTGAAAGTGGTCAAGTGATTATTGAGGTGATTCCAGAACTCGAACGAATCATTGGCAAACAGCCCTCTGTGCCGGAATTATCGGGTACTGCTGTCCAAAGCCGCTTCAATTTGCTATTTCAGAAATTCATTCAAGTATTCACAACTCAAGAGCATCCCCTGGTCATTTTCCTCGATGATTTACAGTGGGCAGACTTGGCTTCTTTAAAACTGATGCATCTGTTGATGAGTGAAGCCAATAACTCTTATTTGTTAGTGATTGGAGCATATCGAGATAATGAGGTTTCTTCTGCACATCCCTTGATGTTGACCATTGAGGAGATGCGTCAAGAGGCGATTACAGTTAGCAGTATTGTCCTTTCTGCCCTTACCGAAGCCGACCTAAATCAACTGATTGCAGATACGCTGAAATATTCAGCAGAACAAGCAATTGCGATCGCCAATTTGGTGTATCAAAAGACCAAAGGTAATCCATTTTTCACGAACCAGTTTCTCAAATCGCTGCATGAAGATGGACTGATCGCCTTTGCCAGCAGAACAGGCGATTGGCAGTGCAATCTTGCTCAAATCCGGGCGCTTTCTTTTACAGAAGATATTGTAGAGTTTGTGGTGCTGCAACTCCAAAAATTGCGATCGCAGACGCAGGATGTTCTCAAACTGGCCGCCTGTGTTGGCAATCAGTTTGATTTAGAAACCCTATCGATTGTCTATGAAAAATCTCCAGCCCAAACCGCAGCAGATTTGTGGCCAGCTCTCAAGGATGGATTAATTTTGCCCGGTGGTGAAGGGTATACATTCTTTCAGAATGAGTCTGTTGTCATAGATGATTTGACAAACGATCGCGGATCGATAACTATTACCTACAAATTCTTCCACGATCGCATTCAACAAGCCGCTTATTCACTAATTCCAGCCAACCAAAAACCAGCAACTCATCTGAAGATTGGTCAATTGCTGTTGAGTAATACCCCGGAAACTGAGCAAGAATTGCTGATTTTTGAAATTGTCAACCAATTGAATCTTGGCAAAGAACTGATTGTATCTGTACCCGATCGCGATCGACTGGCACAACTTAACCTACTCGCAGGAAAAAAAGCTAAATCTACTACATCATACCAGGTAGCAATTGAGTATTTAACTACCGGGATTGATTTATTGAGATCCGACTGTTGGCACACTCAATATGAATTGGCTCTAGTACTGCACGAATCAGCCGCCGAAGCTGCTTACCTTTGTGGTGCCCACGAACAGATGGAGCAATTGGCTCAAACAGTAATGCAGCAAGCCAAAACTTCACTAGATCAAATCAGCATTTACGAAACCCAAATTCAGGCGTATACAACTCAAAATAATGTAATAGGCGCGATCGCGATCGCTCGCCAGGGAATGAGTCTGTTCGGCGTGGTTTTTCCCGAAACATCTACCCCCGAAGATATTCAGCAAGCCCTTCAGGAAACTGCTGCCTTAATTAACGGGCGTGATATTGCTTCCTTGGTTGACTTACCCCTGATGACGGCAAAAGACAAGCTGGCTGTTAACCGAATTGTGGCAAACGTTGCTCCAGCCGTTTACACCGCCGAACCAAATCTGTTTCCCCTAGTCATCCTGTCACAAGTCAAAGCATCAATTCAGTATGGCAATGCTCCATTTTCTGCCTTCTGTTATGCCGCCTATGGCATTCTGTTAAACGGAATTCTCCAAGATATTGAAAAAGCCTATCTCTTTGGCAACCTGGCTTTGGCATTAACTGACAAATTTAATATTACTGACATCAAACCTACTGTATTTTATGTTACAGGTGCTTTTATCACCTATTTGAAGTCTCCCCTACAAAAATCTTTACAGCTGATACTGGAGGGCTACAAAATTGCTCTGGAAACTAGAAATGTATATTACGTTGCCTTCAATACGAAAGACATCTGTCAGTATTCTTATTTTTTGGGACGAGAACTGAAATCGTTAGAGGAAGATATCCGGGCTTACTGTCATGTTTTGGAAAATTTTAGGCAAGACATGGTTCTTAACTACTGCCGTGTCTTTTGGCAAACAGTTTTGAATTTGCTCGGCAAGGCTGAAAATCCCTGTATTTTAACGGGTGAGGTACTTGATGAAGCAAAATTTTTGACTCAAATGCATAATGCGAACGACTTGGTGGGGCCTCACTACTTCTGGCTACACAAGTTGATTCTCTGTTATTTGTTTGAAAACATCTCTCAAGCAGTGGAAACAGCTGCTCAAGCTAGAGTTTATCTAGTTGCAGGCACGGGCTATGCTACTGTGCAGATGTTTTATTTTTATGATTCATTGACGGCTCTGGCAGAATATTCTACAGCTACGGGCGATCGCCGAGAAATATTACTGGAGCGGGTGAGAGAAAACCAGGAAAAAATGAAGACATGGGCGCACCACGCACCCATGAATTATTTGCACAAATTTGAACTAGTAAAAGCCGAAGAATGCCGAGTCTTGGGACTGATGGCGCAGGCTGTGGATCTTTATGATCGCGCGATCGCTGGGGCAAAAGTCAATGGATACATTCAAGAAGTTGCCCTCGCCAATGAATTGGCTGCCCGATTTTACTTGGAATGGCACAAAGAAACGTTGGCGTACCACTTTGTAGAAGCAAGTTACGCGCACCGTTCCCCAGGAAAGCACACGGAAGGTATGGCTCAAATTTACTTGATGAATGCCTATTACAGTTACCTAAAATGGGGAGCTGTAGCCAAAGTCAAACAGTTGGAGAGCCAATATCCTCAATTCTTGGCTATGAGCCTTCAGGAGGAGGAAAATCCTTCTACAGACCCTAGCCTCACCACTACAATCGGATTCACACACACTAGTTCCAGTGGGACTGAAGCGTTAGATTTAGTAACGGTGATGAAAGCCTCTCATGCATTGGCTGGAGAAATTGAGTTAGAAAAGCTGTTGACAACCTTGATGCGAGTTGTAAGCGAAAATGCTGGGGCTGAAAAATCAGTAATTTTGCTGCTTCAAGAGGATAATTGGGTGGTTGCAGCTCAAAGAAGCAGCAAAGCGATCGTCGAAGAGGAGCGATCTATGCCTTTGCATGAAAGCCTTGGGGGAAATCTGCACTCATTGCCTCTTTCAGCCAGTCAGGATATTCCTAAAACGGTAGTGAACTATGTCTCGCGTACCTCCGAAACCTTAGTGCTAGATGATGCCCGCAAAGAAACCACCTTTGCCAACGATCCCTATATTATTCAATGGCAACCTAAAAGCTTGCTATGTACGCCTATTCACAATCGCGGCCAGATCGTTGGCATCCTATACCTAGAAAACAGTTTGACGACTGGAGCCTTTACCCAAAACCGTCTTGAAGTTTTGCGGCTGCTCACAGTACAAGCTGCCATCTCGCTGCAAAATGCCATGTTTTATAACAATCTTGCCGTAGCAAAAGCCCAACTAGAGGATTACAGCCATACCTTGGAGCAAAAGGTAGAGCAGAGAACTTTTGAGTTGAATGATAAAAATCAGCATCTCTCGGAAACTTTAGAACAACTGCAACACACCCAAAGCCAACTGATTCAAACTGAAAAAATGTCTTCATTGGGGCAAATGGTGGCAGGTATCGCTCACGAAATTAACAACCCGATTAACTTTATCTATGGCAACGTCACCTATACCAATGAATATTGTCAAAATTTGCTGCACTTGGTCGATCTGTATCAACACTACTATCCTCAACCATTTGCTGAGATTCAAGAAGAACTAGAGGCCATAGATTTAAACTTCCTCAAATCTGACCTCCAAAAATTACTGCAATCAATGAAACTAGGAGCAGATCGCATCCGCCAGATTGTTCTTTCTCTCCGCAATTTCTCGCGCCTGGATGAGGCTGAAATGAAAACTGTCAATCTTCATGAAGGTATTGACAGCACCTTGTTAATTTTACAGCACCGTCTAGAAGAGAAAACATACCGCCCCGCAATTAATGTGATTAAAGAATATGCCCAACTGCCTGAAGTAAATTGCTACGCCAGTCAGATCAATCAAGTATTTATGAATATTCTTAGCAATGCTATTGATGCATTAGATTCATTATTCACAACTGAACATACACAAACAAAAATCCCCACCATCGAAATTCGTACCAAAATGACTGAGGCTGATACAATAACCATTCAAATTGTAGATAATGGGTCTGGTATGTCTGAAAAGGTGAAGCAGCATTTATTTGACCCATTTTTCACAACAAAGCCTATTGGCACAGGAACAGGCTTAGGATTATCGATTAGCTACTCTATTGTAGAAAAACATCGGGGACGACTAAGTGTAATCTCGGAGCTAGGAAAAGGAGCAGAGTTTTCCCTCTCTATTCCATCAAATTCAGTAAAGTGAAAAGTTCTAAGATCGGGTTTAGCACGTCAGAGTAATGGCATCTCAATCAAGCTTGACTTTTTGTAATTAAAAATTAAAAATGTAATTTTTTACAACACAACCTATAATTTAACAGTATCTTTTTCCCTGAGAAAAATTTAAAGATAAAACAAGACAATTTTTATCTTGTTTCATCTTTAAATTTTTATTTAACAGATCCTAACTGAGTAAGTGCATGTTCTGTAACACGACAAATTCGCCAATCATCTAATATAGAGGCTCCCATACTACGGTAAAATGCTTGGGCTGACTCGTTCCAATCTAAGACACTCCACTCTAATCGCCCACAATCACGTTCTACAGCTATCTGAGCGACTTTAGTCAACAGAGCCTTACCAATACCTTGCCTACGATATTCTGGTAAAACAAATAAATCTTCCAGATAAATTCCCGGCTTAGTCAGAAATGTTGAATAATTATGAAAAAACAGCGCAAAACCAACAGCTTGACCCGCAGATTCCGCTAATATTGCCTCTATATACCTTTGCGAACCAAATAAATGCTCCTGAAGTGCTAGAGCATTGCCAGTAACAGCGTGAGATAATTTTTCATATTCTGCAAGTCCCTCAATTAATTTAAACAATACGCTGCAATCGGCTGTTTGGGCAAAACGCACAATCAAATTGCTATCCGAAGTCATTCGTCTATAGTCCATAGTTTATAGTCCATAGTCTATAGGCAACTGGGCAATTTTTTTGAGTATTGACTAAATAAGAGCCGAAAAACGCTACAAAACGCCCGATTTTTGCGAATTGCAAAGCTAATTAAGTTTCAGATTGCATCTCTATCTTGAGCAATGAGATTAAATCAACCAACCTTTTAAGCGTTTAGCTATGTGAGGACGGCGCAATTTCCGCATGGCTTTGCTTTGAATTTGACGCACTCGTTCGCGAGAAAGATTGAACATATTGCCAACTTCTTCTAAAGTACATGGTTCACTGGTTGTCAAACCATAACGCAGAGAAATCACATCTTTCTCTCGTGGAGTTAACACATCACCCAAGACTTCCCAAATCTCCTGACGCATCATGTTTTCATTCATTTTTGCTTCAGGAGACAAGTTATCTTCATCTTCTAGCAAATCCATCAATTCCGTATCTTCTTCTTTACCGACGCGGTGGTTTAGAGAAAGTGCTTGTCGCCGTAGCTGTTGTAGCTGACGTAGTTGTTGCACGCTAATCTCTAAATATTCTGCCATTTCACCTTCGGTAGGATTACGACAGAGTTTTTGTTTGAGTTCGCGTTGAGCTTTTTTTAGCTTGTTAAGCTTTTCAACAATATGAATCGGTAGCCGAATTGTTCGCGCATCGTTAGCGATCGCTCTGGTAATCGCTTGTCTAATCCACCAATAGGCGTAAGTAGAAAACTTATATCCTTTATCGGGATCGAATTTTTCTGTAGCGCGATTTAAACCCATTGCTCCTTCTTGAATTAAATCCAGAAAAGGCACTCCCCGATTTAAATATCGCTTGGCGATAGACACTACCAATCTCAAGTTAGAGCGAATCATTTTGCGTTTTGCTACTCTCCCTTGATACAAGCGATTTTCTAGTTGCTTTTCCGTCATCCCTAACTCGGAAGCCACTTCTAATTTGCTAGCTTCATGTTCCAGTTTTAACTCTAAAGCCGCTTGTATTTCTCTAAATTCCTCTATAAACCTAACTCGCCGCGCTAACTCTACTTCTTCATCAGCTTTTAAAAGCGGATAACGTGCCATTTCTTTAAAAAATGCGCCAACAGCATCATCATGTTCGGTTTTGTTGTATCCTGAAGGACGAGCCGCCGCCATGTCATCTCCATCGCGTTCGTCCGATTCCAGATTTTCTACTACAATTGGAGATTCTTCTTCTGCCACTGCATTTAAACTATCGAGTGATGGTTCTTCGATATCAGCAGCATTCTCCAGTATTTCCATTTTTCCCAATTCAACAATATTCATATTTTCCTTTAGGGATTGTTGCTTTGTTTGGTACATAATTCATTTACACCTACTCGTTTGAGGCTTGGTAGTTTTCCCTAATGGACGATGCACCCGTAAAGAATAGCGAAATATAAGCTGATGCTAATTTGTCTACAGAAATAAAAATCGGCATCTACCTAGTATTTATAGGTTACACTTATATACAACCTATAACGAAACTGACCTTAGCACCCAATAAAACTTTTTTTTAGATTCCCAACAGATATATTCTTCATTTTTTTCGGAATTATCAAATATGTCAAACCCCCCTCAAACTTTCTCAACCTTAACAAATATAAAAATTTCAGCTAATCATCCAAATATCTTAAAGTTTCATATATTTTTCTAAATATTTATAATGTTTTAGGCGCTGGAGTCCACTGTAGAAAAGGAATACCTACTAATGGGTTTACGCATTCCCGATCTGATTTCCAGTTACCTACACAATCCAAATTACAAGAGTAAGAGCTTAATTTCGATCCGATATTACTTTGTATAAAAGCATCTCATATACAGAAAGGGTTGAATATCTACCGATAGGCGGAAAAAGGCTACTCCATATTTAGTAGATAGAGTAACTGTTGCAGCAATAGCCGACATGCTTTTATTTGTATAGTGGGCACCAAATATTTATTGCATATATAGTTGATACGAATTTGTCTAGTAGATTACATAAGAGGAAAATTATCAAGTATTATGAAGAATAACAGTATTGAGAAATACCATTTAAATTTAAGAAAGCGAAAAACTAAAGTTTAGTTAGCTAGGTTGATTTTGACCAGCTATGTGAAGGAAATATTTAATTATAAAATCAGCAAGTATGTATATTAATGACATAAAAATATCTCCTTTAGTGGTAAGTGAACCGAATGAATCATATAAGTCAGGTGAAACTGTTAATCGGTGGGTTGAGGTATTGGTAAACTGTCCAGGAACCTCAACAGAATTAGAGAAAGGGGAAAAACTGTATACGTATCGATTACCTGCCAAGTTAGAAGTAAAACCAGGGGATATTTTAAGCGTGCCAGTAAATGGGCAACAAATGGGAGGGGTAGCCATTCGGTTATTAGCAAAACTCCCAGCAGATTTACAACTCGAAAAAATCTGGGATGTGGAAGATGTTATCCAAAGAGATTTCTTCCGCGATAGCTACTGGACTTTAATGGAACGGGTGTCGCAGTATTACTATACACAACTGATTCAGGTGATACGTATCGCGTTGCCGCCTGGGTTACTGGGACGCTCGCAGCGTCGTATCCGCTTGACTATAGCTGGTGCAGCGGTATCTATTAACACTAATCCTAATGCTTGGTTAGATACACCTTTGATGCGTGTCATTCACCAGCCTTATTCTCACCTAATTAAGTTTTATTTATTCAACACAATTCAAAATAATTATTTGGTTAAAATTCTGGCTTTGTTAAGCTTTCAAGCTTTAGTGCACAAAGTTAACAATACAGATGCTAATAAAATTTTGCAACTCCTACAACAACAATCAGAGGGCGATTATAGCTTTCGGTACTTACAAGGTCAAGTCCAACGAGCTTACCAGGGAGTCCGCGAACTATTGCGACGAGGTTTAGTAGAAAGCTACTTAGAACCACCACGACTAACTCGACCAAAATTGCAAAAAGCAGTTACGCTCACAGGTACAATTGACCAAGAGTTAACTACTCGCCAACGAGAGATTTTAGAAGTGCTGCGGCGGCGTGGTGGCGAGTTATGGTTAAATGAGTTCTTACAGATTTGTAAAACAACTACCCCTACCCTGAAAGGGCTAGAGGAAAAAGGCTACATCGTCATCGAAGAACGGGAAGTTTTGCGAACCGAACAAGGCCCAACTTTAGTAGGCGATGGTGCTAAATCTTTAACTACAGCTCAAGCTAGTGCCTTAGCGACAATCCAGACATTAGATGAATTTGCTCAAGTTTTATTGCATGGGGTGACAGGTTCAGGAAAAACCGAAGTATATTTGCAAGCGATCGCACCTCTCCTCAATCAAGGTAAATCTGCCTTGGTTTTAGTCCCAGAAATTGGACTTACACCCCAGCTAACCGATCGTTTTCGCGCCCGTTTTGGTAATAAAGTTAGCGTTTATCACAGCGCCCTTTCAGATGGTGAACGTTATGACACTTGGCGACAAATGCTTACCGGAGAACCCCAAGTTGTCATTGGTACTCGCAGCGCCGTTTTCGCCCCTTTGCCCAACTTGGGTTTAATTATTTTAGATGAAGAACACGATAGCAGCTTTAAACAAGATTCCCCCATACCCACCTACCACGCCCGCACTGTTGCCCAGTGGCGAGCCGAATTAGAAAATTGCCCTTTGGTGTTGGGTTCCGCTACGCCTTCATTGGAAACTTGGGTAAGCGTGAGGAGGCAGGGGAGCAGGGGAGCAGGGGAGCAGGGGAGCAGAGGGGCAGGGGGAGAATTCGTAACTCCTCACTCCTCACTCCTAACTCCTAACTCCTCACTCAGCACTCAGCACTCAGCACTCAGCACTCATTATTTAAGCTTGCCCGAACGCATTAATTCTCGCCCTTTACCGCCTGTGGAAATTGTCGATATGCGGCAAGAGTTGCAACAGGGAAATCGTTCTATATTTAGTAGATCGCTGCAAACAGCTTTAGAGGAGTTGCAAGAAAGAAAACAACAGGGAATTTTATTTATCCATCGCCGGGGACACAGTACTTTTGTTTCTTGCCGCAGTTGTGGATATGTATTAGAATGTCCGCACTGTGATGTGTCGCTGGCGTATCACCACACCGAAGAAAAAGCGCCGGAATTATTGCGGTGTCATTATTGTAATTATGCGCGATCGCACCCCAAATTTTGCCCTGATTGTAGTTCCCCTTATCTAAAATTTTTCGGTAGCGGTACTCAACGGGTAACGCAGGAACTAGCAAGGCAGTTCCCAGAGTTGCGCTTGATTCGTTTTGATAGCGATACCACCCGCAATAAAGGCTCCCATCGTACCCTACTTACTCGGTTTGCCAACGGCGAAGCAGATTTGTTAGTCGGTACGCAAATGCTCACTAAAGGTTTAGATTTACCACAGGTGACACTTGTGGGTGTTGTCGCCGCCGATGGATTACTAAATTTATCAGATTATCGCGCCAGCGAACGAGCGTTTCAAACCTTGACTCAAGTCGCTGGACGTGCTGGTAGAGGTGAAGATCCCGGTAGAGTGATTGTGCAGACTTATACTACCGAGCATCAAGTAATTGCAGCAGTGCGATCGCACGATTATCAATCTTTCTCTCAAGCTGAATTGGAACAACGCCAAGCACTCAATTATCCTCCATACGGGCGGTTAATTTTGTTGCGTTTGAGTAGTCTCGACCCGATTCAAGTGCAAAATACAGCGCAAGTTATTGCTACAGCCTTGAGTACAGAAGAAGAATTCGAGATATTGGGCCCAGCACCAGCGAGTGTTTTACGAGTAGCTAATCGTTATCGCTGGCAAATATTGATTAAATTTGCCCCTGATGCCTTACCGCGATTACCAGATTGGGAAGAAGTGCGATCGCTTTGTCCTTCATCTGTAAGTTTAACTATTGATGTAGACCCGTTAAATATTATGTGATCGTTATGCGATCGTAAATTACTACCCCACCCAGTTGCGCACTGATAAATAAAGCTGATTTGCTTAGTAATTAAGTTAATCTCTGCATAATCCACCTTCAGATAGATGAGTGAATTAAAATATCATATTATTACAAAGGTAAGTATAAATATTGAAAAATTTTTCCTGATTTACTGTCAAACTTATATCATGTTCGGCTGATTACTTAATAAAATATCTCCATGTTCGTGTTGGGTTTCATTATTGTTAAACACAACATAAATATGGATAAAATATTGGGTTTTGTTTTTCAAAGGCCACTTGCTTGGTTGTCGAGAAACCCCCAGATGTTCGCGGTAGCATCTTTAAGAGTTGCTGTGCTATTGGCGTATCCTTATAGGGAAGCAAGCTACGCCTAGCGTCTCCCTTTGGGAGAAGAGAAGGCTTTACGCTGCACTATTGCCCTTGCTGGTTCCCCAAACTATAGATATTACAAACATTCAACTAGCTTGATATTGCTTTTGTATTAACAGCACTGATAAAAATGAACTCTGCCAGCACCAATTCATATCGTATCCATTTAAAGACTTATCATTAAGACGGCAAGGGTTAGGGGGAAAAGAGTTTCCTGATTTTTGTACAGATGCGGGAATTATAACTAATTAGGCGGACATGATATTAAGGTTGGTTTACGGTAATAATTTTGAAGATTTATTGCTTTTTACGTAATCATGCTGTGCCAAGTTGAGGCATTAGAAAGTTCCCCTATAATTCTCTTAAAAATAAGTTCAGTATTGATGTATAAAAAGTATTTAATAAATACTTTTTATACATTCTGGAGAAATGAGTTCCCTAAGACTTGCGGTCATTACGTTCGTTTATAGCTAGTGAAAGATTGCCAAGAATAATCATTGCAGATACTTGGCCGAATGGCACGCTTGTTAACGGCAAACCCATTATATATAAGGCTTTTGGGTGTGGGGTGTGGCTGAGTGGGTGTAGTAAGTCAGAAATTTATTTGTATCCCCACTCATATTTACTAGAAACAGGGTGTGGGGTGTGGGGTGTAGGGTGTAGGTTTAAAGCCTCGCCCCACGCACACGAAAAATCCTTATTTCGCAAGGCAGGTAAAAGCCCCACCCGGAGTGTCTGTCTTAATTTCCCTACACCCCACACCCAATACAACCTGCACCCTGTTTACTTTTCTTGATTTTTTCCTACACCCAACACCCTACCCCCAACACCCTGCCCAGACGAGCTTTCAGCTTTACAAGCGTGCCATTCGATACTTGGCCAATGTTAATGGACTACTCACTTATCAACTACGAACACAACGGCAAGGCATACTATGATTTACAAGATTAAACCCAAAATACTGGTATTAGCAATTGTTCAAGGGATTGCTTTTCAACCAAATAATGCTCCTGTACCATCTGGGTATATTAAAGATATCGGTCAAGCCTACAATGATACTAGAGGTTTTGGTTGGGTGCGTGAAGATAGCTTAGGCAATAGTACACCCACTCCCCTTGATATCCAACTCAATACACGCGATCGCAACCAAAGTGGCATCGATCGGCGACTAAATAGACTGATTCATCTGCAATATCCTCCTAGCAATGCGGGAACAGGAGTCACGATACCTGCTGCTTGGGAATATGCCCTATCTAATGGTTCGTACAATGTGACTGTTAGCGTCGGTGATGCTATTAATAGTGTAAATAGTAAGCACCAGATCAATATAGAAGGGACGGCTGCTATTTCTGGCTTTGTACCAACGGCAACCAAAAAGTTTGCCGCAATTACCCGGATTGTTAATGTTGCCGATGGCAAGCTCACAATTGATGCTAAAGGTGGTAGGAATACTAAACTCAACTATATTGCGATCGCACCAGGTAATCGTCCCTCGATCAGAACGACCAATCCTAATGATGGTCAGACAAACGTGCCGCCAGATATCTCGATTACAGCAGACCTAAATCTCCCCAATAGTGGGATTGCGGTTAATACTATTTCTGCCTCAACCATCAAGCTGATTGATAGCACTACTAATATACAAGTCAATGCCAATTACAACACTTCCGGTGGTGGAGATGTGATTGTAGTGTCTCCGATAAATCGTCTCAAGAACAATACCAAATATTTGTTACAAGTCACCGACGGGGTTAAAGATAGCAATGGTGCTGCATTCTTACCCTATAGCATCAGTTTCACAACAGGCTCCTTTGTGAAACCAGTAAGCAATATTACTTTCGAGCAAATCTCACTAGCTAATGTACCTATCAAACCTTACACCACAGTATTGATTGGGCCTGACAATAAACTCTATGCTGCTACCTTATTAGGTGAGATTTTGCGTTTCCCGATCGATGCTGATGGTACTCTGGGTATGCCACAAACGATTTCCTCATTGCAGACTGCAAATGGTGGTAATCGAACGATCGTTGGTATGCACTTCGATCCCTCATCAACAAATGCTAGCAACCTAATTCTATGGGTAACAAATAACTACTATTGGAATGGAAAAGCTGATGCACCAGAGTGGAGTGGTAAGATTACTCGTTTAAGCGGTACTAATCTAGAGACAGTAAAAGACTATGTAGTTGATTTACCGCGATCGAGCCGGGATCATCTAACCAATAGCATTGAATTTAAGCCCAATGAGCCAAACGTGCTCTATGTGTTGCAGGGTAGTAATAGTAGTACCGGCGCACCAAACACTGCCTGGAGTAATCGTCCTGAGCAGTTGTTAACTGCTGCTGTATTACGAGTTGACCTGTCCAAAATCACCTCACCTCCTTTAAGCGTTAAGACGGAGGATGGAGGTACTTATAATCCCTTTAAAGCGGACGCACCTGTAACTATCTTTGCTAGTGGTATACGTAATGCCTACGATCTGGTTTGGCATAGCAATGGTCAGTTGTATGTGCCAACGAATGGTTCAGCAGCTGGTGGCAATACGCCAAATACACCTATCCCCCTACCTCTTGCCTGTCACAACCGGATTGATAAAGCTACTAATGGGGCATATACTAGTCCATCTGTGCCTGCTCTTAGCAGTCTAGGCACGCAGCGAGACTTTCTGTTTCGGGTTGTTAAAAATGGTTATTATGGTCATCCCAATCCAAAACGTTGTGAGTGGGTGTTGAGTGGAGGAAATCCTACAGCTGGTACAGATCCAGTTCAGATAAGTGAATATCCCGTTGGTACTCTACCTGACCGGAATTGGAAGGGTATTGCCTTCGATTTTGGAGAGCATTTTTCACCTAATGGTATTATTGAATATCGTAGTCATGTTTTAGGTGGTCAGCTGCAAGGCAAACTGCTGGTGACACGCTTCAGTTCAGGGAAAGACATCATTGTGCTAACACCAAGTGGCACAAAGTTGGATATTATAAATTCTCAAACGGGTATTAGTGGTTTTACTGGTTTTAATCCAAGTCCATTGGATTTGATTGAGAATCCCACGAATGGAAATCTCTATGTGGCGCAACTCAGTCAAGAGACGGGCATGGGCAAAATTACACTTCTGCGTCCACTTAATTAATATCAGTACCGAGCGATCGCAATCAATTCATGCTTGTAGCTGCGCTGACTTTTCACGACATCTGGAAAACCTCTCTCTAAATTTCTCTCCTAAAAGGAGAGAGACTTTGAATTTTCCTCCTTCCCTGGTCGGGAAGGGGGTTAGAGGGTTAGGTTTTTGGTGGACTTTTCCACATAACGTGAAAAGTCAGGTACTTAGAAAGGGTTTTTACTGAAACTGCAAGCATTTATGTTTGCATTTACTCTTTAGCAAGCATCGATCTCATAAGTTAATTTTTGTACTTTTATAATTCACTCCAAATTACGGTTGCATTCTAGCGCGACCATAAACTTTTTATATGCATTTATCTAAATCAATGGTTACGAAGCATTCAGAATTTTATAACCCGCAACTTGGGTTAATTATGATATTGATACTTAATTCCAAACAATTCGGCGACACTAATTTGCGAATGTACTAAAGCCAGCAGCGGGATTTGAACTCGCGACCTTCCGATTACAAGTCGGATGCACTACCACTGTGCTATGCTGGCAAGTCTGACGATTACTCTTAAATTAGCAACCACGATTTATTATTGTACCATAATCCATTTATTTGTCTAGCTGTAAATTCTAAAAAATATCTGCTTCATCCTAAATTAAGTTAAAAGACCAGAAATTTTAGCAATATCGCTGCTTTTGTCGGTTTAAATGGTTGTTCTGGCGTTGCCATTGTGATGAACCAGAAACAATTAGGCATTCTGAATCACTGATAAAGTTGATAAATTAATATTTATAGCAAATTTATAGCAAAAGCTAACTCAAATCCTGGGCTGAACCCAAAAATACCTGGTCAGTTCTAAAACTATATTTTCTTGGCATGGCACGGCTGAATAAAGGAACAGAAATATATAATTATTTTTTAGAGATTACAAGCATGGCAGCATTGCTCGGACGAGATTTATTAAGTCTAGCGGACATCACTTCTACTGAACTTCAAGAACTCTTGCAATTGGCAACTCAACTTAAATCACAACAGTTGAAGTTGCAGTGTAATAAAGTTTTGGGGTTGTTGTTCTCCAAAGCTTCAACTCGCACACGGGTAAGTTTTACTGTGGCGATGTATCAACTTGGTGGGCAGGTAATCGATCTCAATCCTAATGTCACTCAAGTTAGTCGTGGGGAACCTTTGCAGGATACGGCGCGGGTGTTAGATCGATATCTGGATATTTTGGCAATTCGTACTTTTGCACACCAAGATTTAGAAACTTTTGCTCACTATGCCAAGATTCCGGTGATTAATGCGCTTACTGATACAGAACATCCTTGTCAGGTATTAGCGGATTTATTGACAATTCAGGAAACCTTTAATACCCTTGCTGGGTTAACTTTGACCTACGTGGGCGATGGGAATAATATGGCTAATTCTCTGATGTTGGGCTGTGCTTTGGTGGGGATGAATGTCAGAATTGCCACTCCTAGCGGATACGAGCCAGATTCTCAGATTGTAGAACAAGCAAGAGCGATCGCTAATAACAAAACAGAAGTCCTCGTCACTCACGATCCAGAATTAGCAGCCAAGGGTTCTAATGTACTTTACACTGATGTTTGGGCGAGTATGGGGCAAGAAGCCGAAGCAGACAATCGGATGCCAATTTTTCAACCTTACCAAATTTCAGAGCAGCTATTAAGCCTTGCTGACCCAGAGGCAATTGTTTTACACTGCTTACCAGCCCATCGTGGTGAAGAAATTACCGAAGCTGTTATTGAAGGTTCTCAATCACGAGTTTGGGAACAGGCAGAAAATCGCCTGCACGCTCAAAAGGCTTTGCTTGCTAGTATTTTAGGGGCAGAATGAAAGGAGTTAAGAGTTAGGAGTTAAGAGTTAGGAGTTAGGAGTTAGGAGTCAAAATAGTGAGTGTGCAATTGGCTCCTAACTACTTGCTGGTAAAAAATCCGAAATAAATGGGTAAGAGAAAAGAGAATATTTTTACTTTTGCCTTTCATATTTTTACTTTTCTCTTGTTATGGGGAGTTTTTTGTAGTACTAATGTTCTAGAGACATTTATAATTACTTCTCGGAAATTTATGGAACGTCTAACAGAAGCTCAACAAGAACTTTACGAATGGTTAGCAGAATACATCAAAACGCACCAGCATTCGCCTTCAATTAGGCAAATGATGCAAGCGATGAACTTGAAGTCACCAGCACCAATTCAAAGCCGTTTAGAGCATTTACGCACTAAAGGATATATTGAATGGACTGAAGGACAAGCGCGAACGATTCGGATTTTGCGTCCTGTTAAGCAAGGTGTACCAATTTTGGGCACGATCGCTGCTGGTGGTTTAATAGAACCGTTTACTGATGCTGTAGATCATTTAGACTTTTCTAATTTCGATTTACCTCCCCAAACCTACGCTTTGCGCGTAGCTGGCGATAGCATGATTGAAGATTTAATTACTGATGGCGATGTGGTATTTCTGCGTCCAGTAGCAGAACCAAATCATTTAAAAAATGGTACTATCGTCGCCGCCAGAGTAGATGGATTCGGTACCACATTAAAACGTTTTTATCGCCAAGGCGATCGCGTTACCCTCAAACCAGCAAATCCTAAGTACAATCCCATTGAAGTCATGGCTCAACAAGTGCAGGTGCAAGGTTCTCTCATTGGTGTTTGGCGCGGTTACAACTGAGTAATGGGGACTGGGGACTGGGAAAGATAAATACTAATGTCCAATGTCCAATGCCCATTAATTAGGGTTCGTTACCATCTTTGTGCTTAACATTTTATGTACCTGACGAAAAATTCAGTGCAGCAACTGCCCACTTTCCGATTGAAATTACCATTTACAAGGGAAAGTAAGGGCAGTTATTACACGCAACCATTACCAGGATGCCCAAGAATGCCTGTGTCTCTGCAATTGCGGCAATATCAGCGTCAAGCGATCGCTAGCTGGTTTACCAACAATGGCAGAGGGACGCTGAAAATGGCTACTGGTAGTGGTAAAACTATTACTGCATTAGCGATCGCTTGTGAATTATATCAGCAGATTAATTTACAAGTTCTGGTGGTGGTATGTCCCTACCGCCATCTCGTCACCCAATGGGCGCGAGAATGCGAAAAATTTAATTTGCAACCCATTTTAGCTTTTGAGAATTTACGCACTTGGCAAAGTCAACTTTCTACCCAAATTTATAATCTGCGTTCTGGTTCTCAACGGTTTATCACGGTGATTACTACGAACTCCACTTTAATTGGAGATGGATTTCAGTCTCAACTCAAATATTTTCCCGCCAAAACTTTAATTATTGGGGATGAAGCGCATAATTTAGGCGCACCCAAGTTAGAAGAAAGTTTACCGCGTAGTGTTGGGTTGAGACTAGCTTTATCTGCGACACCAGAGAGGTATTTTGATGATTTTGGGACGCAATCTTTATTTGATTATTTTGGCCCAGTTCTGCAACCGGAGTTTACTTTGAGGGATGCGATCGCTCAAGGGGCTTTGGTACATTATCTCTATTATCCGGTGTTGGTGGAGTTAACTGAAGCCGAAAGTATTGCCTATTTAAAGTTAACTAAAAGAATTGGGCGATCGCTACTTTATCGGGATAAAGAAAATGGCGAAGCAGGATTTGAAGACAATGAAGATTTAAAGCCGTTGTTGATGCAAAGGGCAAGATTAATTGGTGCGGCAGAAAATAAATTAAATGCTTTACGGGATTTAATGGCAACTCGCCGCGAAACTACTCACACTCTTTTTTATTGTAGTGATGGTTCTCAAGATGCGGGACAACGTTCATCACTACGCCAACTTAAAGCTGTTGCTAAAATTCTCGGAGTGGATTTAGGCTACAAGGTAAGCACTTATACGGCTCAAACAACTTTACAAGAAAGGGAAATATTACGTCGTCAATTTGAAAGTGGGGAATTGCAAGGTTTAGTCGCAATTCGTTGTTTAGATGAAGGTGTTGATATTCCGGCAATTCAAACTGCGGTGATTTTATCAAGTTCTGGTAATCCCCGCCAGTTTATTCAGCGACGGGGGCGAGTTTTGCGCCCTCATCCAGCTAAAGAACGCGCCACTATATTTGACATGATTGTTTTACCACCAGATTTAGATAGAGAAACTATAGAAGTTGAACGTAATCTATTGAAAAAGGAATTGCGTCGCTTTGTGGAATTTGCTGATTTAGCTGATAACGCTGGTGAAGCAAGAATGAAGTTACTTGATTTACAAAAACGATATGGTTTATTAGATATTTGATAATGAACTATATAGTTGTATTATTTTGTAAAACTTTTCGAGTTTTGAAAAAACAAGCATTAAGTATGAAATAATAAAATCATGAATTAGATCATAATGGGATGCAAGTAGCTTTAAAAACTTTACTTACATTCCATTATGATCTAGATTCTTAATATTAACAATAACAGAAAACAATTGAATAATAAAGTCTTTTTTCAAAGAAAAGTATAAATTTAAAAAATAGTTTTTCCAAAATTAAAGATAACGCTAACAGTGGCTTTACGGAGGTAAATGTAAGACTAGAGAAAGTTAAAATATAGAAAAACTATATTTCCAAACCGAAGATGTCACAAGATGCAAATATCGATGATGTGCAGGAGCCAATAAACAGCGCTCCGCCGGAGGTACGACGAATTATTGAGCGGGTATGGAAGCTGGAAAAAGGCAGGCTAGATAAGAAGATTAACAGCCATATAAATGATAATATTTTAGACATTATTAAGGAAGAGGTGCGATGAAGCTGACTTCAATCAAGCTATGCAACTTTCGCTCCTTTTATGGTACGACACCAGAGATGCTTCTGGCTGGTGGAGATATTCAAAACACAACAATTATTCATGGTAATAATGGTTCTGGAAAAACTAGTTTACTGAATGCCTTTACTTGGGTATTATATGAGAAATTTAGTGCAGCATTTGCATCGATAGAACAGTTAGTTAATAAACGTGCGATCGCAGAAGCTCAAAAAGGTCAAGTTGTAGAATGTTGGGTAGAGATTGGCTGGGAACATGAAGGTAAACGCTATCGTGTGAAACGCGCCTGTCGGGGTTATAAAAACGAAGGTGATTTTGACGCTGGCAAAACTCAATTAACCATGTGGGTTGGTGCAGATGATGGCAAATGGAATATACCAACTCAGCAACCAGACGATATAATTAATCAAATTTTACCCGCTACTTTACATCAATATTTTTTCTTTGACGGCGAACGAATTGAAGAAATAGTTCGTTCTGACAAAAAAGCTGAAATTGCTGAAGCTACAAAAATTTTCTTGGGTGTAGAAGTAATCAACCGTTCCATCAGACATTTAGGAGATGCTAAAAAAACTCTAGAAAATGAGTTAAAAGCGATTGGTGATTCTGAAATTAAACAATTGTTACGACAGCAAGAAAAGATAGAACGAGAGCGTGAACGCATTACCAAGCGACAAACTGAAATTAAAGAAGAGCTAGAATATCAACAAACTTTTAAAAAAGAGACAAGTAACCGCTTGCGAGAACTGAGTGCTGCTAAGGAATTGCAAGAAAGATGGCAGGATTTAGAATCACAAAAAGCGGCAAATCAAGAAGAATATAAAAAAACCAAGGAAGCGCTAAAAAAAGTTATTTCCGCACGGGGTTATACCGTTTTACTCTCAGAAACTACATCCCAGTTCCGAGGAATTATCAATGATTTGAAGCAGCGCGGCGAGTTAACATCAGGAATTTCACGGGAATTTGTGAATGATTTACTTAATTCCCAACGCTGTATTTGTGGCGCAGAATTACACGAGGGTAATCATTCTCATACTCATGTGAGTACTTGGTTAAATAAAGCAGGTTCCTCGGCGGTGGAAGAAACTGCAATTCGGATGTTAGCACAAGTAGATGAAATTGATAAGCAAGCAATAGGATTTTGGGAAGAAGTTGATAGAGAACAAAGTAGAATTAATCAGTTAAGGCAAAGCATATCTCAAATTGAAGGCGATTTAGACAATATTCAAGAACGATTGCGGAAAGATGCTAATGAAGAAATTAGCAGTTTACAAAAACGCTTAGATGAAATTGAAAGTAAAATTGATGAATTGAATCGAGAACAAGGTGCAAATCAGCAGCAAATTGCTCAACTCACAACTGAAATTGAAGGTTTAAATAAACAAATTGCCAAGCAAAAGCTGAATGAAGACAAACAAACTCTAGCACAACGACGAATTAACGCCACTCAAGATGCAATCGAACGGTTAACAGAAGTTAGAAATCGTCAAGAACAACAATTTCGTCTGCAATTAGAAAAGAGAGTGCAAGAAATATTTACTGAGATTTCTGTTACTCCATACATCCCTAAAATTAGCGATAAATATGAACTGACATTAGTAGAAAATACTACAGGTGTGGAAGCGCCAGTTGCAGCTTCTACCGGGGAGAATCAAATTCTCAGTTTATCTTTTATAGCCAGCATCATTGACAAAGTGCGGGAATGGAGTGAGAAACGAAAAATGATGATGATTCCCGATAGTAGTACTTTCCCAATTGTGATGGATTCGCCGTTTGGAAGTTTGGATGAGAATTCGCGGCGACACATTGCGAAGACAATTCCCCAATTAGCGAATCAGTTGATAGTTTTAGTTACTAAGACTCAATGGCGGGGTGAAGTAGAAGCAGAAATGACAGACAGAATTGGGAGAGAATATGTGCTTACGTATTATTCTTCTAAGCCAGATTGCGAACAAGATTATATTGAGTTGGGTGGGGAAAGATATCCTTTGGTGAAACAAAGTCCGAATGAGTTTGAGTATACGGAAATTATCGCAGTTGAACGAGATGGGTAATTACTCACGCAGAGGCGCGGAGGTTTTTTAGTTACAGTTGAGAAAAGGGAGGAATGAGGTGATGGTGGCGAGTCCAGACAGAAATTATATGTCTCCCCACGAATACCTGGAATGGGAACAAGGCCAAGAAATTAAATATGAATATATTGATGGTGAAGTTTTCGCCATGACTGGGGGTACTCTTCCCCATAATGATATTGCTTTAAACTTAGCTTCAGCGTTAAAAAGTCACCTGCGAGGAAGAGGGTGTCGTGTGAATATGGCGGATGGGAAAGTAGGTGTATCTGAAAACGGGCCTTTTCATTATCCCGATGTTGTGGTGAGTTGCGATGAACGGGATAAACAAGCTATTCAATTTCTCCAATATCCTTGTTTAATTGTTGAAGTTCTGTCCCCAATTACGGAAGCTTACGACCGAGGTAAAAAATTTACGCGGTATCGTAACATTCAGACTTTGCAAGAATACGTCCTCATCGATACTGAAAAAATTGGTTTAGATTGCTTCCGGTTAAATGATAGAGGACTCTGGGAGTTACACCCTTATGAAGCAGGGGATGAGGTTTATTTAACCAGCATTGATTTCCACTTTCCAATATCTTTGGTGTATGAGAACGTTCAATTTCCTATTTGAGTAGACTGTGTGATTGTGTATTTTACGAACCAGCTTCGCAAAAAAGGTGCAGAAGACGCAGAGGGAAGAGAGGGAAGATGGACTATGTTAGTAGATAATTTGTTTGTTTAGCGATCGCCCACATACTATCATCAAATCATACCTTGGCAATTGCGTAAACCTAGCGATCGCTTTTCGCTGTTGTTGTTTGTTTAGCGATCGCCTGCATACTATCATCAAATCATACCTTGGCAATTGCGTAAACCTAGCGATCGCCCACA
>NZ_JAVRCA010000004.1:227271-235239 GCF_034530995.1 Nostoc sp. DedQUE04
CATACTATCATCAAATCATACCTTGGCAATTGCGTAAACCTAGCGATCGCCCACATACTATCATCAAATCATACCTTGGCAATTGCGTAAACCTAGCGATCGCCCACATACTATTATAAAATCATACCTTGGCAAGTGCGTAAACGTAGCGATCGCTTTTCGCTGTCGGTTAAGATGGCAACAATGTAAATATTAATATCATGGCTGCAAATAGAATCAGGGTTGCTAAAGATAAGGCTGAGTTGGTGAAATCTCTAGTAGCATCAAAAGACACAACTGGGCCTTTTCAGACTTATGTAGAAGTAATGGTGTTTGCAGCAGCTTTAGGCGTTAAATATAAAAAGCGCGTTCCTTTGGGAGAAACCACAAAACGAGAACCATCTCCAATTCCACAAGAAAATTTTGCTTCATTGGGATATGACCTAATCATTAAATTATTAGGAATTACTGAAACTAAAGATATCAACATACTCTCATCTAGAGAAGAACAAGATGAAGATAAACGTACTCAAATATTTGAAGAATATGCTAATGGAGGACTAGAAATCTTACAAAACGAGTTACGAGGTTCTGTTGATTACTCAGAGCGACTTCTATTAGTTCTGATTTCTGAAAGAGGAACAAAAGAACTGTCAGAAGAAGAATTTGACTTGAGTAAATTTTTAAACTGATTTTTTATTTGTTTAATTAAATTATTAAATATGAAAAATATAGCTTATTACTGTCAACGTTTTGCTGAATTAAATGTGAGCAGTAGCCGAAAGCGTGGTAATGCTCAATATAAACCAATCTTACTTTTATCTGTAATTGATTTGATTGCGCGAGGTATTATTATTACCAATGAAGTTTCCGTTTCCGACGAATTAATTCAAACATTTGAGAGGTATTGGAATGTAATCGGTTCTCCATCTTACAAAGGTGGTTTACACTATCCTTTCTTTCATCTGCAAAATGAAGGCTTTTGGTACTTAAAGTTTAAGCCGGAATTTAATGGGTTACAGCCAAAAACACTTAACAAACTAAAGGAGGCTGTTGAATACGCATATCTAGACAATGAATTATTTAACTTTTTACAAGATGAATTTTGCCGAAAAGAACTAATTGATGCACTTGTGGCAGCTTTCTTTTTTGATAATGAAAATGATATAGAAGTTATTTTACAAATAAATCAAACTTTTCAAGATGGCTCAGGAGAAATAGAAAAATTAATTAAAACGGAAAATTTAGATAATAATCCAAGGTAGAGCTTAAAACGAGCAGTTATTAGAAATGCTTTTTTTAGGACAGCAATTATACATATTTATGATTACAGATGTGCCTTTTGTAGACTAAAAGTAACTAAAAAAGTAAATCAAAATATTGTGGATGGCGCACACAGTAAGCCATTTTCACAGTTTTATGATAGCAAAATTAATAATGGAATTGCTCTTTGCAAAAATCATCATTGGGCATTTGATAGGGGTTGGTTTGCTGTAGATGAGCAATACAAAATCATAGTTAGTAATGATTTGGAAGAAGCATCTTTCCATACTAAACCTATGAAAGATTTTCATGGTGAAACAATACTTCTACCAAATACAGAGCAACATTTCCCAGAACTAGAAGCGCTGCAATGGCATCGCCAAAATATATTTCAAGCATAATTACAGTAGAGGTGGAAGTCCAACCGCTTTTGGTTCAACAAACTTGCCATCAAAACCTATAGTTTTATCTTCCACAGTCCTAGCATCCGCCAAAGCCTTACGAAGTTCAGCACGTTCCATCTGTTCCTGAATTCCACCCAGGATGTAAACCAATAACTTCGCCGCTAAATCTCGTCCAGCAACCTGCACTCGCTTTTTATTTGGGTCATACAAAACCCCATACCAAAGAGATTGGGGATACTCCATACCACTAAAGCCGCCTTGCTGGTCAAACTTCCGCAGCTTCTTAAAAATATCTGCTAGAGAAAAACCTTTTTTAAATACCAAAATTCCCAAAGCTTGGGCTAATGCAACTTGAGCAACCGGACGGAAAAGCATATTTCCTTCACCTCCATCCTTCTCAAAGCTGAACCGCCGTAAAGCTGGTGTATCCTCGTGTTCTAAAATTTTATAACTGGAAAGACTAGCCAAATTATCAAATAGCTTGCTAAATTCCTCAATCCCCTGCTCAAGTTCTTCATCCTCTGGACGCATGGGAATTAGACCTTTCTCCAAGGGTTTCCAGTGGGGGAACTTTTGAGCCAAATACCGCTCAGACATATCTTGTAGAGCTTGCAATGTCGTCAAAACTGTAGAATTGGAAGCTACCGTTGCACTATTCCAATTGACGCGGGGTTTACGCTCTTGTCGTTGTTCTAATAGTGGATGTGTAACTGCAATTTTTCTAGCAACGATCGCAAAACCATCATCCTCATTCAACTGTGTTAGTTGTCCTTTAGTCAACGGTGCAGCCATCAGGTTGACATGAACAAAAATCGATCTTACCCTCCGCCTCGCCTGGGTGCGAGTTTCCCCAGCCGCTACCGCACAGATAAACTCAATACCAATTTTTTCCTTGGGTAAATTTTGCAAGTAAGCAAGGTCTACTTGGTACTTTTCTATCAAATCATTGACTGTAATAAAACTGTCATCAGCACCTTTATCTTTTTTATAGCGTTGGAGTTTACGAGTTTTGATTAACTCCATCAACCCCTGAACCCCCATTAGTCGATGTTGTCCATCTAGTGCATAAATGGTTACATCATCCTCAGAAATATTTAGCAAACCTACCTTACCGTCTTTATCTAGGGCTATAAAATCAGTCGTAGACTTTGTAGCGCGTCCTTCGCTATCCCACTCAGCAGCTTTAGGATTATCCACCCACGGTTGATTAATCACCACTAGCACCGGCGGAAACTTATGATTGTCTCTAGCCGCTAAATACTGGACTAGCGGTGCTTGACGTGACCAATCAAGGGGACGCTGCTGAATTTCATCAATACTATCTGCGTCAATCTCGACATTATCAGTTTCAGGATTATACTTTTTTTGAAACAGAGGTAAGCCAGAGGCGAAGTGAACCCGACCTGCAAACCATTCCAATGTAACAGAGCTAACATAAGCCTCAGTACCACCCATCTCGGTTTTTTGAACGAGAATCTGATCTTTTCTCCCTAAAAACTTCTCTAGGAGTAATGCTAGTACCTGCTTTTCCTTGTTTTCCCGTTCCAGGTATTCTCTAGCAATGTCAGCAGTGGGGTCAGATGTACTATCTTTCATGTTAAATTTTAAAAACAGAATAGTATTATGTAGTTTAATTATCTAAAAAATTAGATATTAGTAGTAAAGTTTTTAAAAACTTTTCTTAAACCCACGGAGGTGGGTTTTGTATTTCGACTCCGCTCAACACAAGTCTGTGTAGCCGCGAATTCTATTCGCCCTATTTACCCCGATATTACGCCAGGTTTCCAGAGAGAAGGAGAAATGACTACAGCACAACAAGCAGAAAATAAAGGTCAGCAAACACGTACTGTAGCAGAGTTAGTGGACTACATCCAAGCTCTCACCACTGAAATTCAAGAATTGTATTGTTTAGACCAGATACCTTGGGTGGTAGGCTATTCCGGTGGTAAAGATAGTACTGCCACTTTACAGCTTATCTGGAATGCGATCGCAGCACTACCAGTTGAAAAGCGAAAAAAGACTATTCATGTTATTACAACTGACACACTAGTAGAAAACCCTGTAGTCTCTGTTTGGGTACGCAAATCCTTAGAAAAGATGAAGGTTGCTGCTCAAGAACAGAAAATGCCCATTGAACCCCATTTATTACACCCAGAAATCAAAGAGACATTTTGGGTAAGTTTGATTGGTAAAGGTTATCCAACGCCGCGAGGAAAATTTCGTTGGTGTACAGACCGTCTAAAAATTCATCCTTCTAACCACTTTATACGTGATGTGGTTAGAGTAAATGGGGAAGTTATTCTTGTTTTAGGTACGCGCAAGGCTGAAAGTGTCAAACGTGCTATCTCAATGGAAAAGCATCAAGCAGGTAGCCTTAAAGATCGTCTTATTTCTGATTCAAGTTCACATACATCTCTGCTTTACCATAGTGCAAGCTTGCCTAATTCTTTAATTTATAGCCCTATTGAAGACTGGCGTACTGATGAAGTTTGGATTTACCTAAATCAATGGCAAAACCCTTGGGGATATAGCAACAAAGATTTGTTCACTATGTATCGAGGTGCTACAGCAGATAATGAATGTCCACTAGTTGTTGATACTTCGACTGCTAGCTGTGGTGATTCTCGATTTGGGTGCTGGGTTTGCACAATTGTTAGTAAAGATAAATCAATGGAGGCAATGATTCAAAATGATGAAGAAAAAGAATGGATGCAGCCTCTATTAGATATCCGTAATGAATTAGATAATAGAGATGACCGCGATAAAAGAGACTTCCGTCGCATCTGGGGAGAAGTCCAACTTTTTGAACGCCATGTAGATGGTGAAACCTCTATTGAACCAATTCACGGCCCCTATACTAAATATTGGCGGGAACATTGGCTCAGACGATTATTAGAAGCGCAAACAAAAACTCGTCGTTCAGCGCCAGAAAATATGCGCGACATCACCCTAATTACTCTAGAAGAAATGAGTGAAATTCGCCGCATTTGGCTAGAAGAAAAACACGAATTTGATGATAGCTTACCCCGGATTTATCAAGAAGTGACTGGTGAAGAATTTCAAGATCCCCGTCCTGGTGCTGACTATAGCTTACTAGGTCGTGATGAATGGATAGTATTAGAAGAAATCTGTGAAGGTGACGCGATGCACTTGGAACTCATGGCGAAATTGTTAGATACAGAACGCCAGTATCGCAAAAAGACTCGTCGCGTAGGAATATACGATACTTTAGAAAAATGCTTTAATACGAGTTCCCGTTCTCCAGAAGATGCGATTAAAAATGCTCGTTTGAAACGCGAATTAAGCGAAGCAGTTAGTCAAGGTGATGTTGCAAAAGTTAAGCAGATGACTTTGGGCGATGTTGCAGCAATCAATGAAGTCGATGAATGTAAAACTGAAAGTGATGAAGAGGTAACTTGGGCAAGTATGAAATTTAAAAAGGAAAACTCAGAAGAACAGTAATAATATAATACCGGGCGATTGGAAATCGCGGCTACACAGACGAAACCCACCTTCGTGGGTTAAAGAAAAATGAGATCAAGTTTTACACAATTGTATGTGCATTATGTTTGGGCTACGTGGGATAGATTGCCTATAATTACGCCTGATATTCAGAAGGAAGTTTACGGGGCAATTATTCGGGAATCTGAACAGTTAAACTGTACCGTAATTGCAATTGGTGGTATTGAAGACCATGTCCATCTGCTAACGGGTTTTCCGCCAACCATCAGTATCTCTGAATTGATTAAACAAATTAAGGGAAGTTCTTCCCATTTCATCACCCATAAAATTAAGCCTGGCGAGTTTTTCAAGTGGCAAGGTAGCTATGGAGCTTTTACAGTGAGTCATGATGCCATTGATAATATAGCCAATTACATCAGAAACCAAGCTACCCATCATAGTCAAAAATCAATCATTCACACCTGGGAACTAACTCCAAAATAACCCAATAACTATGAATTTAGTCCGCGGAGGCGGACTTTGCCTGTGTAGCCGCGAATTCCATTCGCCCGGTATCTTATCAACTTTGCCTACGTAACCACGAATTCTATTCGCCCAGTATCTTAATAAACCCACAATCAGATAAATGATATTTCTTGAACTCGTCTTACAAAACTTTGGTCCCTACAGTGGGAAACAGGTAATCAATCTTAACCCAAAAATTGATGAGGAAATATCACACCCAATTATCTTATTAGGTGGGATGAATGGCGGCGGAAAAACCACCCTTATGGATGCCATTCGTCTCGCCCTTTATGGCCCCCGCGCCCAATGTTCTACCCGTGGTAATTTAAGTTATAGTGATTTTCTCAATCAATGTGTCAACAACAAAATAGATCCAATTACAGACACCCGGATTGAATTACTTTTTGAACATATTGAAAACGATAAACCAATAAAATACCGTGTTGTGCGTAGTTGGACAAAAAATCCTAAAGACGGGAAAGATACATTAGGTATTTTAGGTGACAGTGATACCTGGCCTGATGCTTTAGTTAATATTTGGGATGAATATATTGAAAATCTCCTGCCATTAGGTATTTCTAACTTATTTCTCTTTGATGGTGAACAAGTTAAAGAACTCGCAGAACAGGAAACACCACCACCAGTTGTAGTAGATGCGATACGCGGACTTTTAGGTTTAGAATTAGCAGATCGTTTAGCAGTTGATTTAGATATCTTGGTTAACCGTAAACTTAAAGAAGTTGGTAATAGTAAAGATTTAGCAAACCTAGAGGAAATTGAAACTAGGTTAACCCAACAGCAAGAAGATTATCAAACAACAGAAGAAAAGTTAGAAACTCTCAAAAATCAGGTAGAAGATTTAGAACAAAAGCAGCAAGAAGCCTTTGATAAATTCATTTCTGAAGGTGGGAAGATTGCCGCAGAACGCAATCAACTAGAACTACAACAGGATACAAAAACTGCGGAAATCGAACAAGTACGTCAATCGATGTGTGAATTGGCGGCTGATGTTTTACCTCTGGCATTAATTCCCAATTTGCTTAATCAGGTGCAAGCACAGGGAGAAAAGGAATTTCGCCATCAACAGGTAGAAATTTCTAAAGATTTGTTAATTGAGCGAGATCAGCGCTTACTCGCTTGGCTAAATCAAGGGGAAATTTCTCCGATTCAAGTTGAAAAAATTCAATCTTTTCTAGTCCAAGATGTAGATAATTTATATGCCAAGACTATCAAAATAGAAGCACCTTGGCTATTAGCTGATGATGAAAGCTTAAGTCAGCTAGATAATCTCATATATCACTTACAAAATTCTAAACTTTCTGCAAAAGAGAAATTAGGTATTCTCAAAAATAAAGAAGAAGAAATTCATACTCTAGAAAGACAAGTGCAAACAGCAGCAGCACCAGAAGATTATACAAAGCTGCATCAAGCACTAGAAACGGCACAAAATCAAGTTGTTGAAGCTAAAGCAAATTACGAAACAATCCGCCGCCGTTTAGCTGAGTTAGAAACTATTATAGCCAAATCCAAGAAAGAATTAAGTGATTATACTGTAGAAAATATTAAACATAAAAATAGCGAACATATTATTACCTCAGCAGCAAAAGTTCAAGAAACACTCAAGACTTTTCGGGAAAAATTAACTCTGCGAAAACTCAATAAATTAGAGGAGGAAGTTAAAAATTGCTTCCTTTATCTCCTCCACAAATCAGATTTAGTGCATCGGATCACTATTGATACCAAGACTTTTAGCCTTTTGCTTTACGATTTAAATGGTAAACCAGTCCCGAAACATCGCCTCTCTGCTGGCGAAAAACAACTACTGGCGATCGCCTTCCTCTGGGGTTTAGCCAAAGTCTCTGGACACCGCCTACCAGTAGCAATCGATACTCCATTAGGTAGACTAGACTCCTCTCACCGCAGCAACTTAGTTGAACGTTACTTTCCAGCCGCCAGCCATCAAGTAATTTTGTTATCTACCGATACTGAGATTGGCAAGAAAGAAGTAGAAACACTGCGAGAAAATGAAGCGATCGCCCGCGAATATCTCCTCAAATACGACTCGTCCACCCGCCAAACAACTATTCAACCAGGCTACTTTTGGTAATTCGTAATTCGTAATTCGTAATTCGTAATTATTTACCTTTGAGTCGTTTGGTGGAAGCAACTAGAATTTTGCCAATTTCGTTTGCCTCTTGGAGAAGTAGTTGAAATTTTTGTCTATCCACTAGTTCGGATTCAATTAATATTTCCAACCAGTATTGTGTTTCTCTTGCTTCTTTCAAAGCGATTTCTAATTTATAGCTGAGAACGAAACACGGATGCTCAAAGTCGAATGCGATCGTTGGAATCAAAG
>NZ_JAVRCA010000005.1:0-217915 GCF_034530995.1 Nostoc sp. DedQUE04
TCGCTACTCTCCAGATGTACGGAGTTTTTTCAAAAATCAAATAGGAGTCCTATAGGAGAAGAAAATCAGTCCAGTAAAAATACGAGTATTTAGTAGATTTTTTTGAAAATTGAACCAAGGTAAATAAACTATAGCAGTTCTCAGTTGCGTGAAATACAGACCTAACCCCCAGCCCCTTCCCTTGTAGGGAAGGGGAGTAAAGTTCAAAGCCTCTCTCCTAAGAGGAGAGAGGTTTGGAGAGAGGTTAAAATGTATTGCATCCAAACGAGAAGCGTTATAATTAACTATTAACTCTTAAACTTCTTAAACTGGGCAATGGATATGATTGATGCTGCTTAAAATCGGCAAACTCACAGATAGAGTTAAATGGGCAAAAGCGACAGTGAGAACCAGGATTAGGAGGGAATATTTTACTAAAATTAGTTGTTTCTTCCTGATATTTTTGCAAATCGTGCTGGTGCTTGTGGGCAATATTCGCTAACTCAAATTTTAAGGATTCTAATTCACTACTATTAATACTAATTAACTCTGACTTTTTACATATTTCTAAATTATAAAATGATGCAACAGCTTCTTGCCCAGGGTAAAGATAACGAGCAGCTAATAAGTAAACTAATGCCTGTCGTTTGTCAAAAGCGGACTTACCAGTTTTGAAATCCAAAATATGTATAGTGCTATCAGATTCAATAAAAACGCAGTCCATAGCCGCGTATAAGCGAAAACAATAATCTTCTTGTTCAACTACTATCGGTTTCGGAAAGCCTTCATCACCCGGTGTTAATTGGATAATATCTTTATCCAAAAGCAACGGTGAATCGTGATATTTTTGCAAAATTTGCAGTACGCGTTGCTGGACTTGAACGCTTGAGTTGCCTAATTTAAGTAGCTGGGCAACTCTTTCTACACCATCTGCTTGCTTCAACAGATGCCTGTGATGATGAAACTCATAAACGCCTTTTTGAGCCAGTATGCCAATACGCTGGGGCGCGGTGGCTTGCGTTAAAAGCGCCTTGACTTGTGGTTCGTGTTGCCGTGCTTTGATAAACCCCCGTCTCATCTGGCAATGCCAGCGTTCTTGCCCAGTCGCTGGGGCAACTAGAGACCAAAGGTGATAACTGGCAAAAGGTCGATCGGGGGTTGACATTGCTCAGAAACAGTGAGAGAAAATACGGTGGGGAGAAGTTTAAGCTAAGGCTTGCTTAGAAAAGAACTTCGGAGGATACTTGCTGCTACACACGCTTTGCGGGAAGCTTTTATAGTACTGATAATGTACCGGAGCAAGTGGCAAAAATGTCTAGCAAGATAAAATTTGGTACCGATGGATGGCGAGGGATTATTGCCGATGACTTTACTTTCCCCAATGTGAGAAAAGTAACAAGGGCAATCGCCACTTACTTAGAAACAGCCTATACAAAAGATAGACCAGTACTTATTGCCTACGATACTCGCTTTTTAGCTGACCAGTTTGCCCAAACAGCGGCCCAAGTATTAGCAGACTTGGGTTGGACTGTAAAAATTACCGATCGGGATTGCCCCACACCAGTAATTGCCTACAACGCCCGTCACCTAAATTCCGCAGGGGCGTTAATGTTTACTGCTAGCCATAATCCAGCACCTTACTGTGGAATTAAATATATACCCGATTATGCTGGGCCTGCCACTCCAGAGATTACTGATACTATTGTGGCAAATATAGAAGGTGCATCGGATGAGTTGCCTGGGAGCAACCCATCAGGTTCAATTTCAATTTTCGATCCGAAACCAGATTACCTGCAATTTATCTACACTCTACTTGATGTAGAAAAAATCAGAAGCGCTAATTTAAAGGTAAAGTACGATGCTTTGTATTCTACCTCTCGCGGTTATTTAGATGAAGTTTTGCAACATAGTGGCGTTCAATTAGAAAGTTTCCACGATTGGAGAGATGTTTTATTTGGCGGTGGAATGCCTGAACCCAAAGGAGAACAATTAGTTGAGTTAGTGGAAGCAGTAGTTCGAGATCGAGCTGATTTAGGTTTGGCAACGGATGGAGATAGCGATCGCTTTGGTATCGTTGATGAACAAGGAAACGTCCTTACTCCGAATACTGTGCTGCTGCTTTTAGCACGTCATTTAATCAAAAACAAAGGTAAAACGGGCGCTATAGTCCGTACTGTCGCGACAACCCACTTGCTGGATAATTTCGCTGCTAAAAATGGGCTGCAAATTTACGAAACAGCAGTTGGTTTTAAATACATCGGCGAAAAAATGCGGGAAACTGCCGTTTTAATTGGTGGAGAAGAATCAGGTGGTTTGAGTATTATTGGGCATATTCCCGAAAAAGACGGGGTATTAGCCGATATGCTGGTGGCAGAAGCGATCGCTTATGAAGGCAAACCGCTAAGTCAACTTGTCAAAGAAGCGATCGCCGAAGCTGATGGCCCACTTTACAACAACCGCCTAGACTTGCACCTCACAGAAGCCCACAAAACCGCCGTCATCGACTCCTTTACCAAAAATCCACCTACAGAAGTAGCTGGCATTAAAGTCAAGGAAGTGGGGCGTAAAGACGGTATTAAGCTGTATTTAGAAGAAGGTAGCTGGGTTTTACTGCGTCCTTCCGGTACAGAACCACTGGTACGCGTCTACCTAGAAACCAACACTCCCGAAAAACTCACTCAAATCGCCCAAGAGTTAGAGAGTGCCATTGCTAAACTAGAGGCAGTAGCAGTTTAATTTGTCAGAGTTAGGAATTAAAAGTTAAGAGTTATGAATTAGGAGTTAAGAGTTGTAAAGTAACAATTCTTAACTCCTCATTTTTAATTTCGAGCAAAATATAACTCCTAACTCCTCATTTAGATCAAAGTATGAAAATCGCGCCTTTTTTGACATCTCTAGTTGTAGCGGTTTGGGTAATTGCGATCGCAATTATTTCAGTCCAAAATGCTACACCCGTATCGTTAAAATTCTTAACATTTCAATCGATTCAGATACCAATGGGTTTGGTGTTAGCTTTTAGTGCCGTTATCGGGTTAATTGGCATGGCACTGCTGCAACCTCTGTGGGGACTTGCTGGTATTAGGCAGGGTAATTCTCGATTGGAAGACGATGCGGAATTTTTTGTTGACGATGAAGATTTTTGAGGTTTGAATAGCTGTGCAGTATCAAAACATTATTACAATCGAACCAGGAAAACGAGGTGGTAAACCTTGTATTCGAGGAATGCGAATTACTGTATACGATGTTTTATCATATCTTGCCTCTGGCATGACCTACGAGGAAGTGCTTGATGACTTTCCTTATTTGACACAAGAGGATATTTTGGCTTGCCTAAGCTATGCAGCCGATCGATAAAAGCTATGAGCGCAACTTATAAAGCAGATTTTAACTTGTGGATTGAACAGACAGCCCAACTATTGCGATCGCATCACTGGCATGAGGTTGATGTAGAACATCTGATTGAAGAGGTTGAAGGCTTGGGCAAAAGTGAACGGCGGAGTATTGCCAGTCAACTAACTCGCTTACTTTTGCATCTGCTGAAGTGGCAATATCAACCCCAGCGTCGCTCAGATAGTTGGCTCGATTCGATCACCGATTCTCGCACCCAAATTGAGTTAGCCATTGAAGATAGCCCTAGTCTTAAGAGCTATCCTACAGAGCAGCTTGAGGAAAGCTATCAAAGGGCACGTCGTCAAGCAGCCAAGCAAACGGGGATAGTTGTATCCGTGTTTCCAGAAGAGTGCCCATATTCTTTAGAGTTAGTGTTAGATGAAAACTGGCTACCGGAAGCAAGCGATAATATTTGATAACTTTATTTGTAACTGTGTAGGTAGTGGCGATCGCTATGTATGAAATAATAAGGCCTGTAAACCTCACACTATATGAAAAAAGCCTGCGTTGTCAGGCTTTTTTAGAAACTTGTGGCAGAGCGATCGCACTCAGCCAGACACTAAAATATTATTCGCAATCTTGTAGAGATGATTGGCGATGAAAATTAAACCAATAGACAGGCTTGGATATCTTCGAGATCAAGATCGGGAAAATCCTCTAAAATCTCAGAAACACTGACATTCTCAGCCAGCATTTCTAAAATATCACTCACACGAATCCTCATGCCTCGAATACAAGGACGACCACCACACTGACCAGGAGTTTGAGTAATGCGAGTCAACAAATCAACCCTTGAGTTCATGCAAGTATTTTAATATTGGGTACTTTTATTTAACTCTAATTCTGCGATCGCAATTATTCCAGCCTAGCATCTGGGTGTAGCAAAAGGGCGATCGCAGTTATTGCATACTAACCCAACAGCACTTAAGTTGGACAGTTTTGGGTTAGTTGTAGCTTCAGGTAATCAATGAATTCTAGAATTTCTGTGTCAGTGAGTTGCAGGCGCGATCGCTTGCCATATCTCTGCTGCAAATAATCCCTTCCCTGCTCTGGAGTCCAATTTAACTGGGCTAAATATGTGTCACTTTGAGCTATCAAAACTGCATTAATTTCTGATGCCGTTGTATTAGCAGATATTTGTATTGGCTCTTGATTTAAATTTTGAATTTTATTAATTTTTAAACTGACTCTTTGCCCTAGAGCTTGCCAATCAATTTCATTATGTCCATCCCAACTAACACCTACAGAGCGATAAGTAACCGGATCATAAATATTGCAAAAAACTACATTACTATTTCCTGGACTAACGGTGATAGTAAATGGATTACGTAGTTGTTCAGAAGTAAGGGCATCTAAAGATAACAATAAACTTTTAGAAAAGTAAGTATCATTTCCTGATTGGACAATATAAGGTTTATCTGCTAAAATATGCAAATTTATTTTTTCATCTGGGCCAAATGTATTTTCAACTTTTTTATCAACTTCTATTCCTGTTATTACCCCAGTCAATGCTCTGTCATAAATTGGGATTTGTTTTTTATCGTCAGATAGCATATACCAGCAGTGATCATTGTCTTTTTTAACAAAAACATATTGAGGTCTTGGGACTGCTCCAAATCCTAATTTAACTTCCATATTTTTGATACAGGTTTTGGTAAATATATTTATTGAGGCAACCAGCTTTTACGATTTGTACCGTCAAGCAATGAGTTACTTTATAGATATAATTCCCTAGCCAGGAAGCTAATTAACATAAAGGCAGCGAAAATCACAAAATCTGGTGAATCTATAACAAAGTTTCGGGATCGACACCTAACGCATTTAATCTTTCAATTAACATTTTCACCTGTTGTTCTGCTTCCACCCGTCGCTGTTCTTCAAAAGCTGTGCGTTCTTCGGCTTCCCTAATGCGTTCTTCTGGTGTTAGCAATCTTTGCCCTTCTTCGTCATACCAGTACAGCCACTCCCGCACAATACCTTGATAAATTCCCCGTTCTCGCCCAATTCCTAAACCAATTTCTGGCAGCCAAACAGGATTTCCTGACATTAAGATATATTCCCCATCGACTAAGCGATACACTTCCAAAGGCGACTTTTTCCGCCGCAGGGGACTATACACAACGTAGTACAAAATTCCTAAATCTTTGGCATAAAATTCTTTCTTGATGCTATATTCTTCTCGATATATTTGAGAAACAACTTCTAGCGCTAAAATTGGCAGTTGCTTTTCTTCCCACAGCACATAACTTAGGCGTAAATCTTCATCAACGAAGCGTTTAACTCCTAAGCTAAGAAACCCATCAGGGACAATAGCTGGTTTATCTGGGTGATAATAAATACCCATATCAACACCAAAAAACCAATCCCAGCGATCGCACCAAACTAAAGCCAGGATCGTTTTCAGCAAGCCGGGAATTAAATTTTGGAGTTCATTATCCACAGCAGTATCATCTGAGTCGGGTAATTCTTCGGAAGATGGCAAACAATGCAGTGGATTGTAGTTTAACATGAGCCGTTTTGCCAAATCTGATTCTAGGTAGATTGTACGTAATCTATTGATGTGTAATGTGCGATCGCAGCACAAGAATGAAAAACCATTTTTAGCGTAGACATCACCTGATGTTGCTTTTCTCAGTAGCAAAATACTTATAAGTGTAAAATCTTTACATCAAACTCGTGGTTTTTCGGTACTGATTCTCAGAGTGTCTAACTGACAATAGCAAAAAAGGGCGGAACTTTGTTCAACTAGAACATTCCAGAAGTCGCAGAGTATGCAATTTCATGGTGAATTTGGTAGCTGGGCTGATTACCTATATCTACCAGGAGAAAAAGTCTTCTCTCAACCTTGACTCAGAAAACGTGGCGTAGTTGGAAATTAGCTAATTTTCAGCCCAATTTTTGAGTTGTACCTAAGTATCAAATATGTCACCACAGATCCATTCACGAGTTTTAATCAAAAACTTCCTAACGGTTTTTTTGCCATTATCAGCGTTAGTTGGGGTTGTTATTGGGACTATCTATTATCAACAGGTACAAATCGAGCAAGTTCTGCTCAAAACAAATGAACTCCGTAAGGTAGATTTACAAACTAAAGTAATCAGTGGAGACTTTCACTCGGTTGTTTCAGATTTGATGGTTATCTCTAAACAAAACGAGCTAGAAAGAATTTTAGACGGAGTGGATGGGCAACGACAGGCACTTTCTCAAGAATTCTTATTATTTTCTGGATATAAAAAACTCTACGACCAAATTCGCTTTTTGGATCGATCGGGTAAAGAAATTGTCAGAGTCAACTTTAACCAGGGTGAACCAGCGATTGTCTCCGAAGAAAAATTGCAAGTTCAAGCCAAACGCTACTGGTTTAATGACACTTTGCGGCTGAATCAAGGACAAGTATTTGTCTCTCCCCTTGACCTCAACATCGAACGAGGTCAGGTTGAACAACCCTTGAAGCCAATGATCCGCTTTGGCACTCCCGTTTTCGATCGCCGTGGGCAGAAACGAGGCATTGTGGTGTTAAATTATTTCGGCGCAAAACTGCTGGACAATTTTGATCGAGCTTTCGCTAGCGCCTCCAGCCAGGGAATGCTACTGAATGCTGATGGCTACTGGTTAAAAGGAGCGAAGCCTGAAGATGAATGGGGATTTATGTTTCCCGATTGCAAAAACTGCACTTTTGGCAGAGCTTTTCCCCAAGCATGGCAGCAGATTTCTCAACAAGAATCGGGACAATTCCAAACTGCTGAGGGAATGTTCACTTTTACCACAGTTTACCCACTTGTCGAAGGGCAAAAATCTAGTACGGGAGCAGGACAAGCTTTTGCGCCAAGCCAAAATCAAATCGATCCTAAATCCTATCACTGGAAAATTGTCTCGCGGGTATCGCCAGAGACGTTGACAACCAAATCAAACCGATTTTTGAATCAATTGCTACTACTATATGCTGGGTTAGTAGGATTAATTGGCATTGGTTCTTGGCTACTAGCAAGAGCTAGTGTCAATCGTAATATTGTCCAGCTAGAGTTAAGGCAATCTGAAGTTGAATTGCGAAAGCTAGTTGAACGGGAGAAAATTCTTAAAACTCGTCTATCTAGTCAAATTCGCAACTCGCTGGATCTAAATACAATTTTGAGTACAGTAGTAGTTGAAGTTCGGGAACTGCTCCAAATCGATCGATGCCAATTTTTTTGGTGTCATCAAGAAGATGAAACTACTAGCTTGGAACTGAGTCAGCAAGCTTGCGCTCCCGATTTAACAGAACCTTTAGGCTGTTCTCCTATCCAGAATGTGGAAGCCCTAAGTGAAGCTGTTATGCAAGGGAATTTGCTTTGCTTTGATGACATTGCGACAGATTCATGGCTTGATTTCAAGAGTCGGAATTTACTGGTGACATTGGGCTTTAAGTCTCTACTAACAGTTTCAGTTCAAACTCAGTCGGGTCACTTGGGTGTGATTGTCTGCGAACATAGTAGAGAGCTTCGCCCCTGGAGTGATGATGAGGTGGAAATTATTCGAGGCGTGGCTGACCAGTTAGCGATCGCTATTGACCAAGCCCAATTGTACAATCAAAGCCGCGCTGCTACTGCTGCTGCCACTATTCAGGCAGAACAACTCAACCAAGTTTTGCACAATCTCAAAGAAACCCAAGCCCAACTGATTCAGACCCAAAAAATGTCGAGTTTAGGTCAATTAGTGGCTGGAGTTGCTCACGAAATCAATAACCCAGTTAACTTTATCTACGGCAATTTGACCCATGTAAGTGAATATACACTGGGTTTGTTGGAACTAGTAGAACTTTATCAACAGTCTAATGCTCATTCAACACCTGAAGTACAAGCTCATATTGAAGCGATCGACCTTGACTTTATGGTTGAGGATCTACCTAAAATACTAATTTCAATGAAAATGGGAGCTAATCGCATTCGTGAAATAGTTCTCTCCTTGCGGAATTTTTCTCGACTTGACGAAGCAGATATGAAGCCTGTCAACATTCACGAAGGTATTGATAGCACACTACTGATTTTACAAAATCGCTTCAAACAAACGTCTGGAAATGCCGGAATTGAAATAGTCAAGGAATATGGTGATATTCCCTTAGTAGAATGCTATGCCGGACAACTAAATCAGGTGTTTATGAATCTCATCAGTAATGCCATTGATGCTCTGGATAGTTATAACAGTAAGCGAACTCTGGAGGAGATAGAAGCTAAACCCAGCCAGATTGTAATTCGTACTGAGTTACGCAACTTAGATCGGATAGCTGTAAAAATTGCAGATAATGGCCCTGGCATGACCGAAGTAGTTAAGCAACGATTATTTGACCCTTTCTTTACTACAAAAGCCGCAGGTAAAGGCACCGGATTAGGATTAGCAATTAGCGCTCAGATAGTCACAGAAAAACACAACGGAGCTATTTGGTGTATTTCCGAACCTGGACAGGGAGCAGAATTTTGGGTTGAGATTCCGATTAAGCACAGTTCTAAACTAGCAACTGCAAGTACTCCTAGTCTATCCATAATTTGAAAAATGATATGACTAATATGAGCGATGTCTACGACGGGCTACCCCTACGCGCTGATTTTGATAGCCCTTGGAAAGAAATTATAGAAGCTTATTTTCCCCAAGCAATGCATTTCTTTTTTCCAGAAACTTCTGCATTAATTGATTGGGAACGTCCCTACGAATTTTTAGATAAAGAATTTCAACAAATAGCTCGTGAAGCTGAACAGGGTAAGAGATATGCCGATCAATTAGTCAAAGTTTGGCAAACCCAAGGGGAAGAACTATGGTTATTAATCCATGTGGAAATTCAGGGACAAAAAGAAGATAACTTTGCCAAGCGGATGTTTACCTACAACTTTCGCATATTTGACCGCTTCGATCGCCCAGCAATAAGCCTTGCTATTCTTTGCGATCCAAACCGCGAATGGCGACCAAGCAATTACAGCTATAATTATCCCAATACTAGCTTAATTTTTGAATTTGGCAGTATTAAACTTTTAGATTATGAAAATCGCTTTTACGAGTTAGAAAATAGCGATAATCCATTTGCAACTGTCGTCATGGCGCATTTGAAAACGCAGCAGACGCGCTCATCACCCGAACAACGCAAAATATGGAAATTCAGCTTAATTCGCAGACTATATGATTTGGGGTTAGGAGAGCAGGATATTCGTAATCTGTATCGATTTATCGATTGGGTTATGATATTACCAAAGGCATTGGAAAATCAGTTTTGGGAAGAGTTTAAACAATTTGAGCAGGAGCGGACTATGAGATATGTAACTACAGGTGAGCGCATCGGCTACGAGCGCGGAAAACAAGAAGGCGAACAACGACTTATTTTCAGGTTACTACAAAGACGAGTAGGAGAACTATCACCAGAATTGCAAGAGCGCATCCAATCTCTTTCTTTAAATCAGTTAGAAAACCTTGGCGAAGCTTTGTTAGATTTTACTGAGATAGAAGATTTGCTTGACTGGTTGCAAACAAATCAATCAGCTTAAAATCTATTTTTATGATACTTGTAAAAAATGCATTTCATTATTTACCAATACAAAATTTTTTAAACGCAGTTTGATGGGTTATTTTTTATAACCGTAGTCACATAAGTTAGGACATTTGGAAAGGGTGAATGCTAGAGCTAGCAATAGTTTTACCTCCTGCCTCCTGCCCCCTGCCTCCTGCTATACTTTACAGAATTGAAAAGAATTGAAAATTTTAAATGAATAACAAAAAGGGCAGGTACAAAACCCGCCCTCAAAGTAATCAATATTTAAACTAAACTAGCGATCGCAACTTAATTACCAATTTGAGGCGCACTCAAAGAAACCTTTAGTGCATCGTCTTTTTGCTGTGCTAATGTCGGCACGGAATCACGCAATCTTGCCGTCAGTTGTACAGTTGTAGCGTCATACATCTGAGTCAGCAATTTTGGATAGAAACCAATACCAATAATTGGAATTAACAAACAAGCAATGATAAAAACTTCGCGGGGTTCGGCATCTATCAAAGCTTGGTGAGAAACTAATTCCTCGTTCTCTTTACCGTAGAAAATTTCTCGCAACATCGACAGCAGATAAATCGGAGTTAAAATCACTCCCACTGCCATCAAGAACACCACGATAACTTTGAAGGTAGAGCTATAAGCATCGCTAGTAGCAAAGCCTACAAATACCATTAATTCTGCCACAAAACCGCTCATCCCTGGCAGTGCCAAAGAAGCCATTGAACAGGTGGTGAACATGGCGAAAATCTTCGGCATTCTCTTCGCAACACCGCCCATTTCATCCAACATCAGGGTGTGTGTGCGATCGTAAGTTGCGCCAACCAGGAAGAACAAACTCGCCCCAATTAACCCGTGAGAAACCATTTGTAATACTGCCCCACTCAATCCCAAATCGGTGAAGGAGGCAATACCAATCATCACAAAGCCCATGTGAGAAATTGAGGAATAGGCAATTTTTCGCTTCAGGTTGCGCTGGGCAAAGGATGTCAAGGCAGCGTAGATGATATTAACTACCCCCAAAACCACGAACACGGGTGCAAAATAAGCGTGGGCATCGGGGAGCATTTGGGCATTCATCCGAATTAAGGCGTAACCGCCCATTTTCAAAAGAATACCTGCCAATAACATGTGTACGGGCGCTGTTGCTTCACCGTGGGCATCAGGTAGCCAAGTGTGCAAGGGAATAATCGGCAATTTGACAGCGTAGGCAATCAGGAAGCCAGCATAGACGGCAAGTTGGAAATTGAGGGCGAAGTCTTTTAAGGCGAGCGATCGCATGTCAAACGTCACCGTATCGCCGTAAAATCCCATTGTCAGGGCAGATAGCAAAATAAACAGCGAACCGCCTGCGGTGTATAAAATAAATTTAGTCGCTGCATACTGCCGTCTTTTGCCTCCCCAAATCGACAGCAGAAAGTATATCGGTACTAGTTCCAGTTCCCACACCAGGAAAAATAACAGCATATCCTGGACAGCGAACACGGCAATCTGACCGCCATACATCGCCAACATCAAGAAGTAAAATAGCTTCGGCTTGAAGGTGACAGGCCAAGCTGCTAAAATCGCCAGCGTGGTAATGAATCCAGTCAAAATAATTAGGGGCATGGATAAGCCATCTGCCCCTACTGACCAATTCAAATCTAGTTGGGGTACCCAGGCGTAACTCTCGACCAACTGCAAATCTGGATTGGAGAAATCATACCCAGTATAAAAAGCATAAACAATTAGTGCAAAATCTATCAGCCCTACGATGAGGGAGTACCAGCGCACTGTTTTGCCTTCTTTATCCGGGATGATGGGAATCAGTAGTGAAGCGGCTATCGGCAACAGAATAATCGTCGTCAGCCACGGAAAATTAGCTGTATTCATCACAATTCGTCTGCTATCAAAATCATGTTTGGCAAAAAGTCACTAGTTATTAAGTAACAGCTTTTTCAGGATTTCGTCTTCCTCGTTAGGTTGATTTAATTAAATTAGCAATCCCCGATTTTTACTCTTGGGAGTCTTTTTTGACATTTGCGGGTGCGGGATGTGCGTTGTGATACTCCCAGTCAAGTCACAAATTTACACTAAAAAAGTTGGTTAAATTATAGTTTAAGAGTGCGATGTCTACGACAAGCCGTTTTGCGTCTACGCATAGCCTAACCCATCGCTAAAAATACACGATGCTGTATGCGTGGTTCTTGAAAAAAGCGATTTGGTGCAAAAATGCATCAAAGAGGAAATAACCATAATGATAATGGCACAAATTAAAAGTCAAATTTGTTATGTCACTAACGTAGATGGAGAAACAACAGATGTACTCGTCCCTATAGAACTTTGGCAACAGCTTATAAGTTCCATAAATTCTGATAACGCCAGTGGTTTAGCTTGGATTGATGAACAAGAGCCAAAAGCACAAATATTAGCCGATTTGCAAGAGTCTGTGCGACAAGCAGCAGTAGGACAAACTTTCCCAGTTTCTAAGCTTTGGGACGATATCGAAGCCTAAATTTATGGCAGAAATCCGGTTTACACCTTCCTTTAAATTAATTTAAGGTTTCTTCAAGAAGACGAAACCAAGCGAATCTCTACAAAAGGAGTTGATACCTGACCTATCCAGAAACTTTCTTCTGACTTAGTATCTGTATTGATGGAGCTATATCTTGTTACAACTTCCATTGTGTTTATGTACGTAAATCGAACATAATATGTCCCTAGCCTAAGAGGTTCAGAAATCCAGTGGAAGCCATTTGGAGCAAATATACTAAGTCCAAACTGGTTATCTTTCAGCCCAAAAATAGTAATGTCTTGAAAGAAAGTGAGAGATTCTCCTGGCATGGCTAAGGGAAAATCAGAGTCTAATGTGCCTTCAGGTCTAATGCAGTCGCCATTCCACAAAATTTGTCTATCCGCTTCTACAAGCTCTGGAATCAAGATGTCGCCGAAGTTAAAGCGAAGTGGAATTGACTTATTATTAACAATCCGAAGACCAATTTGGATGAACACATAAGGATAAGGATGTTGTGGATGTTGCCGTCCTATTATTAATGGAGATTTAAATATGTGTAGAAGCTTATACAGCAAGTTTTTTTTTGGTGCGAGCAAAACCAATTCCGGGACTATAGTTTCAAAGCCGATACCATCGACAACTAAAGTACTACAATCAGGTTCATTATGTTGAACTAAATGAAAATTTACAACCTGTGTTGCTAATTGCCCTAATCTTATTTCTTCTTGACTCTTAGCTAACTTCAAGCCATCTGTAGTTTGATGCTCACTTTTATATATGAATCGAAGCTTATATCTTGCAGGCTGAAGTGAAGTAAAAGACCAAAATTTGCTAGGTAGATTAGAACTTTGGAAGACTTCTGGGACAGCAGAAATCTGAAAAATAAGCAAGTTATTTTGCCAATAAAGATTTCCAGTTAGCGAAAATGATTTTGAATCTCTAGGAGGGACTAATAAATAAGAAATTTCTCCAGGACTATTATGCTGAACTTGGCTAGTTAAGTTATTTCTTAATTCAGCTGCTATATTCTTCCATCTTCGGAAAATAGATATGTTTGGTTGAATACTTGGAAGCGAAAGATCGGTTATTAATTGCCTCTGTATTTCCTGACCCTGCGATGTCACGAGAACTGGTGTAAATACTTCATATAAATTTAGGTGAAAATCCTGTAAACTTTTGTTAGTAATACAAATACCAAACTGCACAAAGGTGTTTGTATTCTTTTCGGGAATAGGCAAGACTATAAGGTTAGGATTGGAGATTTTTATATATACGTCACCGTTTTCAATGATATTACTATCATTCATTTGCTTCAAAAAACGGAATGTGGGTTATATAGCTTGTATTAAAAAATCTTGTGAGCTTTTCAGACTCAACTCTCAATTCTTCTCTGCGACTCCGGGCCTCTGCGTGAGATAAAAAATAATGTAGGGGCGGACATTTGCCCACCCCAATGAAAATCAGGTAACACCAAAAACAATCACTAAGCCCAAAACCGCCCCAAACACAATCAAGGCATAGAATTGAGCGCGACCGTTTTCTAGGTACTTCAGACCTTCACCACTAACAAGGGTGAAAAAGCCTGTGAGGTTAACAGCACCATCGACAACGCGGAAGTCAACTTCCATAACTTGTCTAGCTACGCGACGCAAGCCGAGGACAAAAACCCGATGGTAAATGTCATCAAAATACCACTTGTTGAGAGATAACTCGTAAAGTGGTTGGATTTTAGCAGCAATCGCAGCTGGGTCAATTTTACGGCTCAAATACATCAGCGAAGCCAGGGTAATCGCAATCAAAGAAATTCCGACTGAGGCACCCGCCATGATGTAGAATTCCGTCGGATTGAACTCGGCAGCCTTTTCTATAACTTCAGAGAGAGTTTCGCTAGGAGGAAAGATAAACTCTTCAAAATAATTGGCGTAAGGAGTTCCCACCAAACCAATCAAAATCGAAGGCACAGCCAACAGTGCCAACGGCAGCGTCATTGTCCACGGCGATTCGTGGGGGGAGTCGCTGTGATGCCCGTGGGAGTCATGGGAATCATGATGCTGACTAGTTGCCGCCAATTCTCCTTTCTTCATTGCCCCAGGCCCAAAATTCGGGACTGGTTCTTCTGACTCTAATTCCAGGACAATTGTCGCCGCAGCTTTCTTGAGTTTTTCCTTGATTTTCTCGTCAGTACCCCGGAATTTGCCTTCAAATGTCGAGAAATACATTCTAAACATATAGAAAGCTGTAATTCCGGCAGTTAGCCAGCCGATAAACCAGAGGAGTGGGTTAGCCTCAAAAGCCTTCCCTAAAATTTCATCTTTTGACCAGAAACCAGCAAAGGGTGGAATACCAGAAATTGCCAAGCAACCAATTAAGAAAGTCGTTGCTGTGACAGGCATATATTTTCGCAGTCCACCCATCAAGCGCATATCTTGCGCTAAGGCTGGGTCGTGTCCAACGACACCTTCCATACCGTGAATTACTGAACCTGAACCCAAGAACAGCATCGCCTTAAAATAGGCGTGGGTCATCAGGTGGAATAGTCCAGCACTGTAGGAACCTATTCCCATTGCCATCACCATGTAACCAAGTTGGGAAATGGTGGAGTAAGCCAAACCCTTTTTGATGTCGTTTTGGGTAATGGCAATAGTTGCCCCCAAAAACGCCGTAAACGCCCCAGTAAAAGCAATGACATTCATTGCGGCTGGAACGTCTTCAAATACTGGGTACATCCGGGCAATCAGGAAAACACCCGCCGCCACCATTGTTGCCGCGTGAATCAAGGCAGAAATGGGGGTGGGGCCTTCCATCGCATCTGGTAGCCAGACGTGGAGGGGAAATTGCGCTGATTTTGCTACTGGGCCTAAGAAAACTAAAATCGCAAACAGGACAGCGAGAAAATTGCTGATAGAACCTGATTCGACAAGTTGGGCGAGGCGATCACCCATGATATTAAAATCAAAGCTTCCTGTTGCCCAGAACAGCCCCAAAATGCCGAGTAATAGACCAAAGTCGCCCACGCGGTTGGTTACAAACGCTTTTTGTGCGGCATCTGCTGCTGACTTGCGATCGAACCAAAAGCCGACCAGCAAATAAGAACACATCCCGACCAGTTCCCAGAATATGTAAATCTGTACTAGGTTGGGGCTGACCACCAGACCTAACATTGAAGAGCCAAACAAACTGAGATAGGCGTAAAACCGCACGTAACCGGGATCGTGAGCCATGTAGCCATCGGTGTAAACCATGACTAACAACGCTACGGTTGTTACAATCACCAGCATTAGGGCTGTCAGGTGGTCAATAGTGTAGCCCATGCTCAGGTGGAAATTACCTGCCGCCGCCCACTCAAAGGTGCGAATATAAGACGGGTGTCCTTGAATTTGACTCCATAACAAGGCAAGCGACAGCCCCATAGCTGCTCCCATCATGGAGATAATCACCACAGCGTTAAGCTGGCGGAGGCGGTTTGTCACCTGATTCAACGAGATTAACCCTAGACCGACCAGCATTGCCCCAAGAAGAGGGAACACCGGAATCAGCCAGGCATACTGATAGATTACTTCCATCACTGACGCCTACTTTTAAAATTCTTGATTAGCGTGTCGAAACTGTTAATAATTGTGACTACACCCTTTAGGATAAAATAACCCACCCAAGACTGATTGGGTGGGGTATTAAGCATGGTTTTAGATTTGGTCATTGGTCATTGGTCATTAGTCATTGGTCATTGGTCATTAGCCCTATGCCCTATGCCCTATGCCCTATGCCCTATGCCCTATGCCCCATACCCAATATCCATCAGGCCGATCGGCATTCTAAGTCCACTGTTTTTGAATTTTTGTAGATTTTGGGGTAATTGCTGTAGCTGGCTTTAATCTCTTCTAAAGCTAGACGTAAATCTTCTTTGCCGCGAAAGCATTCCAAGCGATGGCGAATAGTGCCATTTTCAATCAATAGTAAAGTGGGTAGTGATTTTAGCCTATAGGTAGTAGACAATTTAAAATTTTGATCGGCGTTAACCCCGACTAATTTAATTTCATCGCCGCACTGGGACTGAAATTGCAACAACAGCGGGTGGATAACTCGACACAAGCCACACCAAGGTGCTTCAAAGTTAACTAAAACAGGAATAGGAGATTCTAAAACTTCTTGAGTAAATGTCCGCTCACTAACCGACAACACCATGACGCCTCTTGGATTATAAGGTTTTATATCAAACTAGCTATCAGTACTGAATTGAGTAGTGCTGAGTTCCGAGTTCTGGTTGCTGAGTAGAAGTCTATAACAAAAAGTTAGGGGATTGAATGAGGAACTCGTTTCTTTTTTTTTAGAGTAAAGCGGGGATTGGGATTACTTGCCAAGCAATGAATACTAAGTTGCTTGCTTTTACTCAGAACTCAGGACTCAGCACTGCTTCAGTGGAGGATTGGCAAGTCACTAACTGCCGATCGATGCTTTCAGTACAGAAATTTCAGGACACAGAATCATTGGCAAAAATTGAGCGCGTTAATGTGTCTCTGACAGAAAAGCGACCTTAGAAGTCGTGTTGGCTTTTTTGGATGTTAAACTCCTGATTGCCGTGACCGCCTGGGGATTTGATTGAATCTGCCACTTTCTTTCAAAGAAAGGCAACTGACCAACGACTACCAATAATAAAATCTCAAGCTGACTGAACGCACCCCCACTGTTAGATATTTGAATTTATCCTACATTGATTTGGAGCAATTGATCAGCTTGATCAGGTGAAATTTCCATCTCTTTCTGATTTTATGCTGACACTGGGGATCGTCTAAAGTTACCATCCTATACTACTCGTTGCTTCCAATAACAGAGGGTGTGACCACCAAAGCAAAGCTATAAAAATGGCAACTCCCAAATATGCAGGGCGGAGAAATTCCTGCCATTTGAGAGATTGACGCCCATCGATAATTGCTTTAAAGGGAATAATTGAAGTCCGCTGTTTGGCAATTTCAAAAGCTTCTCCATAATGATCGCTCAGGCGGCGATCCCCGTGCCAAACCCCAAACAAGTGATGCAATATCAATCCAATGGAAGTCACAAGGGTAAAAGTAGTACCCAGCCAGAGAGTGTGGGCAACACACCAAATTATTTGTCCTACCATCTGGGGATGACGGGTAATCCGAATAATTCCTGTTTCGTAGAGATGAACTTGGGGCTTTTGAATAGCAGCAATTTCTAGTAGATTGAAGGTAGCAGGATATAAAAACAAAAACGAGATTGCTGATAGCAGCCAAACAAATTCTCGCACTCCTGGCACCCCTTGTACCTGCCAAATTTGCAAACCATCATAACGGTGCCCAAAAAAGTAAATAATTAATATCACAGCCAACGGTAGGCTGACTAATGCAAAGAGAATGCGATAAAACCTTGGGCCAATATATTTTTCTGCCCAAGGGCGTAAAGCAGCGCCTCCACTGTGAGCGATCGCAAAAACTATTTGTAACCCCAGTATGACAAAATGACTGGGTGTCAACCAAGAAATCAGCAGCATATACACAGGTGAAGTAATTTAAAGAAAACTGAATTCAGTACAACCAATACCACAAAGTATTCAAAAGGGGACTTTAGTCAAGATGTTGTGCTACTGTCTTTTTCGAGTCAATCCTTCAAGTTTAATATGCAACAAATCGTGTCCAACTGATTGCTGCCAAACCGGATTTATTACGTGCATCTGCTCCTTTAAAAGTTTGTGGGTTGAGCCTTATGTCTGACCTTCCTTTCACTTTAGATCAGTTACGTATCCTGAAAGCGATCGCCCAAGAAGGAAGCTTCAAGCGTGCCGCTGATAGTCTTTACGTCTCCCAGCCTGCCGTTAGTTTACAAGTCCAAAATCTCGAACGGCAACTCGATGTCCCCTTATTCGATCGTGGAGGACGACGTGCCCAATTAACCGAAGCTGGGCATCTACTCTTAAATTACGGTGAAAAAATCCTCAGTCTCTGTCAGGAAACCTGCCGCGCGATCGAGGATTTACAAAATCTCCAAGGTGGTACTTTAATTGTCGGTGCTTCTCAAACCACTGGCACTTATCTTTTGCCCAGAATGATCGGTATGTTTCGACAAAAATATCCAGATGTGGCAGTGCAATTACACGTCCACTCTACCCGTCGGACTGCTTGGAGTGTCGCTAACGGACAAGTCGATCTGGCAATTATCGGTGGTGAAATTCCTGGTGAACTGTCAGAATCTTTAGAAGTGATTCCTTACGCTGAGGATGAACTAGCGCTAATTTTACCTGTCTTTCACCCTTTTACCAAACTTGAAAAAATCCAGAAAGAAGACCTATATAAATTACAATTTATTGCTTTAGATTCCCAATCAACTATCCGCAAAGTAATTGACCAAGTGCTAGCACGCTGTGAAATCGATACCAGACGTTTTAAAGTTGAAATGGAATTGAATTCCATTGAAGCGATTAAAAATGCTGTGCAATCTGGTCTAGGGGCTGCCTTTGTTTCAACTAGTGCGATCGCTAAAGAGTTACAAATGGGCGTTTTGCATCGTACTCCCATTGAAGGCGTTGTCGTCAAACGGACGCTGTGGCTGATTTGTAATCCCAATCGCTATAGATCAAAGGCCGCAGAAGCCTTTAGTCAAGAAATTTTGCCCCAGTTTGCTAACCCAGGATGGAATCAAGATGTGTTAAAATTAACACAAAAAAGTCTAGTGTTAACTACATTGGAGGTAGCAACACCCACCTCATTAGGTGAAGACTAAAATCTAGTAATTAGTCCTTTGTCATTTGTCCTTTGTCCTTTGTTCTTTGTAAATACGAATGACCTTTCGGGTGACGCTCGTGCCTCGCTAGCGCTGCGAAGACAGCCAGTAGCTCATGGGAAAACTCTCTATGTACCCTTCGCTGGCTCACCAATGACCAATGACCAATGACCAATGACCAATGACCAATGACCAATGACTAATGACTAATGACTAATCACGAAAATGGAAGTTTACTGCACTCGTTTGCGTTGTCCACGCCCACAAAACTATTTTGCCGATTTAGATGATGTTACGACACTGAAAACAACCCAGCAAAAGTATTGCACTACCTGTGGTATGCCATTGATGCTAGATGGTCGATACGTGCCAACTAAACTGCTGGGAAGGGGCGGGTTTGGAGCAGCATTTTTGGCACGCGATCGCCGAATACCAGGAATGCGTCAATGCGTGGTTAAACAGTTTCAACCATCGGGAAATTTAACTTTAAATCAACTGCAACAAGCACAGTTGATGTTTGAGAGAGAGGCAGAAGTTTTAGCACAACTTGGTAACGATCATGAGCAAATACCTGATTTATTTGCCTTCTTTCCAGTGATAGTTAATAGTTTACAACCAGGACAGCAAGACCAATTTTTTTACTTGGTGCAAGAATACATTGATGGGCAAAACTTAGAGGAAGAATTAGTTCAACAAGGCAAATTTTCTGAACAGCAAGTGTTGGAGGTGCTGCAAGAAATTCTGAAGGTACTAAAGTTTGTCCATCATAGAGGCATTATCCACAGAGATATTAAACCCTCTAACATCATGCGCCGTCGCGATGGTAGACTTTTTTTACTAGATTTTGGCGCAGTTAAGCAAGTAACAAATGTTGCACTGGGTTCTGCCGCTTCTTCCACAGGAATTTATTCGATGGGATTTGCACCGCCTGAGCAGATGGCTGGGGGTCAAGTATTCCCATCTACAGATTTATACGCATTAGCTGTAACTCTTATTACCTTGTTGACAAATCAGGAAGCAGTTAAACTATTTGATGCCTATAGCAACCAGTGGAAATGGCGATCGCAAGTGACTGTCAGCCCTCGCCTTGCTGACATATTAGACAAAATGCTGCTACCTGCTGCTAATCAGCGTTTCCAGTCAGCCCAGGAGGTTATAGATGCACTTAACTCACAGCCTCTAACCCCTATACAACTTAATTCACCCTCTGTAACACTTCCGCCACAACCGTCAAAAGGTTCTAATCCCGTCGTTCCCCGCCGTCCGCCAACTCAACCAACATTTTCTACATTGGAATTATTGGGCGGGGCGGCATTTAGTGGATTTCAGGGTGCATTGATCGCGATCGCTCTCTTCAGTCTAGTAAAATCACCAATAGTTACTTTGACTACTTCTGCCCTGATTTTAGGTATACTAATTTTTGCCCAAACCAGGCGGTGGATTGAAAAGTTCGATTTATTAATTATTCCCACAATTACTTTTGCAATTATTTTTTTTGTCCCCTTTTTACGGGGAGGTCTTGACGTGCCGTCAGTGGTGATTTTAGCAGTTGGAGCAGGCTTAGTAGCTATTTCATTTACAGCCATATTTCGACTTATTTATAAATTATTATCTCTCTTACTTTAAAAAACTTCTGGTGCTAACAGCTACATAAATGTCTCAGAAAAACGAAACGCTTAGTCTTTTTTTAGCCGTTATCATCACTATTGGTTTAATCTTTGGTGGTCTATGGTTTCTTATGGAACGGTGGGCGCAATTAACTGGAACTGTTCCTAAAACTTCCGGGAATGGTAACACAGGTAATCCCATAAACCAGTTTGCCAACAACAGATGTAACGTCCCAAACCTCCCAGAAGGGATATTCAACTATGGTGGTAGTACAAGCTGGGCACCCATCCGTAAAGACGTAGACTCCGTACTAGAAAGCGTTTGTCCTCAATTTACTTTACGCTATACTCAACCTGCTTCAGGTCAAGCAGGATCTGGAACTGGTATTAGGATGTTGATAGATAATCAACTAGCTTTTTCTCAATCTTCTCGCTCAGTTAAAGCTGAAGAAAATGCCGAAGCCAAACAAAAAGAATTTAGTTTGAAAGAAATTCCAGTGGCGATTGATGGCATTGCGATCGCAGTTAACCAAAATCTTAATATCCCTGGTTTAACTGTCGCCCAACTTAAAGACATCTACACTGGAAAAAGTACTAATTGGCAACAAGTAGGCGGGCCAAATTTACCAATTCAAGTCTACTCTCGCAGCAAAGAAGCTGGAGGTACAGTGGAATTCTTTATCGAAAATGTTTTAAATAAAGAGAATTTTGGTGCAAATGTTAGTTATGTTGGCACTACCACAGAAGCAGTACGAAAAGTAGCGGCGAATCCTGGCGCAATTTATTATGCTTCTGCCCCAGAGATTGTACCTCAATGTACGATTAAGTCGCTACCATTAGGGCGAATCAGCGGTCAATTTGTGCCTCCTTACCAACAACCTGTTGTATCTCCATCTGAATGTCCCAGTAAACGTAACCAGTTGAATAGTCAAGCATTTCGTAGTGGAGACTATGCAATTACTCGCAATTTATTTGTAATCATTAAACAGAATGGTCAAACAGACCAGCAAGCTGGCGAAGCTTATGCAAATTGGCTGCTGACACCTCAAGGTCAAGAACTGATCGAAAAAGCTGGATTTGTCAGAATTAAATGATAGAAATGCTTAGATTTAGCCAAAACCAAATAATTAAATAATAAATATTTTTTCTTTATTCAAATTTGTTCATGTCACAAAAAAATGAAACCAAAATTTTAGCTTTGACTCTGCTGCTGACAGTTGGCATAGTTGGCGGTGGTTTTTGGTGGTTTACTAACAATGGGGTCAAAATTGGTAATACCAACATTCAAAATCAACAACCAGGCAACAATTCATCCTTGCAAGAGCGCATTAGTTTTGGGGAAAAATCTTTTACTCAGGGTGACATTTCTGCTGTGAAAAAAGAAGGAGTACAGGCGATCGCAGCTAAAAGTTATGATAAAGCGATCGCTAATTTCACAGATGCCCTAAAACTCAACCGTAACGATCCAGAAACACTAATTTTTCTGAACAATACCCGAATTGGTTCTTCCAAGAGCTACACCATTATGGCTTCTGTACCATTTGGCACTGACCCTAATGCTGCTTTAGAAATTTTGCGTGGCATCGCCCAAGCCCAAAATGAAATTAATACCTCTGGAGGAGTCAAGGGAGTACCGTTAAGGGTAGGTATAGCTAACGACGATGACAATCCAGAAATAGCCAAGAAAATCGCTTCTAACCTAGTCAGTAATTCAGAAGTATTAGGTGTAGTTGGGCCGAATACTAGCGATTCTACCTTAGCCGCAGGTACTATTTATACTTCAGGACAACTTGTAGCAATTTCCCCTACCAGTACATCTGTAAAAATTTCTAACTTTAGTCGCTACGTTTTTCGCACGGTTCCTAGTGATTTTATGGCTGCTAGAACTTTAGCCAACTACATGGTGAGAACTTTGCAGAAAAAAAATGCAGTGGTTTTCTTTAATTCTCAGAGTAACTATAGCCAGTCTTTAAAGTCCGAGTTTGTCTCATCTGTTTCCCTAGAGGGTGGACAAGTATCCAGCGAATTTGATTTGTCTCAGCTGGGTTTTAGTGCGGTTAAAAGTCTAGACCAAGCAACTAAGCAAGGTGCAGAAGTCTTGATGTTAGCTGCTAACACTGAAACTCTGGATAAAGCGCTGCAAGTAATTCAGATTAACCAAAAAAAGTTAACTCTGCTGGCGGGAGATGATGTTTACACCGCTAAAACTTTAGAAATTGGCAGAGAACAAGCTGTGGGGATGGTATTGGCAGTTCCTTGGCATATTGATGGCGCTCCCAAATCAGATTTTCCTCAAAAATCCCGGCAGTTATGGGGCGGTGACGTAAGTTGGCGAAGTGCCCTTAGCTATGATGCCACTGTAGCTCTGATTGAGGCATTAAAACGCAATCCTACACGTTCTGGAGTCCAACAAGCGCTCTTATCCTCTGACTTTTCTGCCACTGGTGCTTCTGGTACAATTCGGTTTTTAGCATCAGGCGATCGCAATGCGCCAGTACAACTTGTAAAAATTGTTCCTGGTTCTCGCTCTCGCACTGGTTATGACTTTGAACCAGTGCGTTAATCAGCAATTAAAAATTAAAAATTAACCAATTGTTAACCTGGTAAAACCCTCAAGATGAGAAATTGAGCTTTATGGGGAAAAATCTTAGTATCAACTAATAACTTATCCTCACTAACACTCAAGTCTTGAGAAAAAAGACGAATAATCCAGGGGAAATTTATTATACCTTGATTTATAAAGTAGTCAGAAGTGAGGATTTATCTGCATTTTTAGTAAAACACCCGTCCTCCAAATACAATCTCAAGTAGCAAGCACTTGTCAAGTCAAGCACTTATATTGAATGGATGCGCGGGTAATTATACGATGTCCCAAAAAAATGAAACAACTATTCTTGTATTATCCATCCTAATCACCGTCGGGCTAATAGCTGGCGGTTTTTGGTGGTTTACTAGAAAATCTGGTGTCGATCTAAATACAATTAATTCTGGTAGCACCAAAACGCCCCAAACCGGATCGGAACAACCTAGTGGCAATACTTTCACTTCAGTAAAGGATGTTCCTACAGGATTATTCAATTACGGAGGTAGTACATCTTGGGCACCGATTCGACTAGTAGTCGATCCGGCAATTCAAGCCGCGCGGCCAGAGTTACGGCTGCGCTATGTAGAACCCAGCAATGCATCGCCTGGTTCTGGTACTGGCATTCAGTCCTTGATAGACGGTCAACTAGCTTTTGCCCAGTCCTCCCGACCAGTTCTAGATCCGGAATTAAGCCGTGCCCAGCAGCGTGGGTTCAGTTTGAAACAAATTCCTGTGGCAATTGATGGTTTAGCGGTTGCAGTTAACCCCAACTTGAATATCCCAGGACTAACGGTAGAACAGTTAAAGTCAATTTACACAGGCAAAATCAATAATTGGAGCCAGGTGGGCGGCCCCAATATCCCGATCAAGCCCTATTCCCGCCGCATTACTGATGGCGGTACTGTCGAACTTTTTGTCCAAGACATCTTGGGTGGTCAAGCTTTCAGCTCCAATGTAGAATTTATCTCCACAACCACCCAAGCCTTGCAAAAATTGGCTGATAGTCCTGGTAGCATCTACTACGCTTCTGCCCCAGAGGTGATTCCTCAATGCTCAATCAAGGCCTTGCCGTTGGGGCGCACGCAAGGGCAATACATTGCTCCATACCAAGAACCTTCTGTCCTCCCGTCTGAATGTCCTGGTAAACGGAACAAGTTGAACATTGAGGCATTTCAATCAGGAAAATACCCGATTACCCGTAATCTGTTTGTGGTGGTCAAACAGAATGGTCAGACTGAGCAGCAAGCAGGTGTCGCTTACGCCAACTTACTGCTGAGTGAGCAGGGACAGCAACTGATTACCCAAGCGGGATTTGTCAAAATTCGCTGACAAGAGCGAATTGCACTCAAGACAGAGTGGCGGAAATCGCCGCTCTGAACTTTACCTTAACCAGCTCTATTAATCGACTCTGCTGGCAAGCAAATGAGATTATCCCCTTGAGTCAAGATTAAACCACGTTGACGTAGCTTACCCATCAAGCGGGTGACGGTGACACGAGTCGAACCAATCGCGCTACCAATTTGGGCATGAGTGAGGGGAAAGGGCAGACAATAACCGCGAATCACATCAGGATCGGTGTCACTCATTGCTGGCTCTCCATATTCCTCAATTAACAATGTGAGAAATCCTAAGAGTCGGTCAATTGTGCGGCGTTGTCCCAAGGCACTCAGCCACAGCAGCTTACGCTGGTGCTGATACCTAAAGGCATCCATAACTTCGCGACGGAAGTGAGGCCAATTGTCTAAATCATGCCAGTACATCCACAGCACCGCAGTTTGATCGACATGGGCGTAAGCCTGGAGTGTGAATGGTGATTGAGCAACAATTTCAAATGGCTGTCCCGCTCCCACAAAACCCAAGAACGCTTCTTCTGGAGTTCTGTTGATTCGTCGAGACGTTAGCTGACTAGCAGTCGCACTAACTTGGGCGGTTCCTACCATGCGGATCGCACCCCTTTGCACCAAATACAGCAATCCAGGTCGGGCTGGAATGCGCTCATCTTTGCTAAAGGTGCGGCAACGATAGTGTTCTTGAGCCCAGTCAAGAATGCGTTGCCAAGTCAAAAAAGGCCGTGATGCCTCAGAAAAGGAGGATGGAGATTGCATAGGTAACAAAGAGCGTTCGGCTGAAGACAAAGACGTAAATAAAAGGGTGCAAGGAGTGTCTTTGTGTTGACGAGGCAGGCTTAACGCCTAACAGCGCCAGCCAATCCAAAGAATAGAAAGCAAATTACTCTCTACTCTTTTGTTATACTTCCTACTGTACAATGGTGGTAGTAAAGTTTACTTACTATTCATCGATTATTCATCAAATTTTATCCTCTTCTCATTTTTCTTCATCTAAATTAAATTTATACCGCAAGACAGATGACAGAAATGTAGCAAATATATCTTACATGACTATTTAAATAATATTACGTGCATTATAAATTACCAGTTAGCAAATATACGTCAATCAAACAGCTATTATATAGTTATCTAATAAAATCGATAAGCATTGATACTTATAAAAAAGAAAGGGAATGCATAAAAGACGAAAAAATTCCTCTATATAAAGGTAGAGATGACAATAGAGTTTTCTATACCTCAAGTGTGTCTCTGCGACTATCAAAATCTCAGAATCGAAAAGCGATGGAGCTTGCTGATGCGATCGCTTCAGATTTATCAGGGATTTGTGAGGACGTTTTTAGCATCCAAATAGTTCCCCCTGGTTGGATAAATTTTGAATTAACTCACTCAACCTTAGCGAATTGGTTACAAAGTCTCGTAGTTGGGAGTTTAGGGGAAGAGGAGGAGATGGGGGGCAGGGAGCAGGGAGCAGGGGGAGATGAGGGAGAAATCAATTCAAAATTCAAAATTCAAAATTCAAAATTAAAGAACTTCTGCCTTCTGCCTCCTCTTTCCCAATCTCCAATGCCCAATTCATTCTTTGCTGTTGAATATGCTCATGCACGCTGCTGTTCGTTAGTGCTGCTGGCTGATCGAGAGGGGTTGATTAAACTTAGAGAACCAGTTCCAAATACTAGTCCAGCTTTTTGGGATGTTATTTTTCCTAACCCTCTACCTTGGCTTAATTGCGACGGAACACTACAACTCAATCACCCAGATGAGCGTCGCCTAATTGACGAATTAATACAAGTGGTAGACAACATAGAGTGCCCTGATGTTAGCGATTCTGTGAAATGGGAAAAAGTAGCGCTGAATTTGAGCCAAGCTTTTGAAAAGTTTTGGTCTAATTGTCGGATTTGGGGTGAGATCAAAATTACGTCACCAGAACTGGCTCAAGCTAGACTCGGATTGCTCATGGCTACTCAGTCAGTATTAAAATTTGTTCTAGAGGAAAATCTCGGGGTTTTTGCGCCTTTGGAGTTATAAATCGGTAATGTCGCTTAAGTAAAAATAAAAACTTTTTATATAGCTATTGACTCAATGCACCACCTCGGATACATTAGCAGGTGTGTGAGGAGCGAACCAGCAGGGGCACCGAGACGAAACACGGCCAGTCGTCGGTGTCCTTTCTGATTTGTATGGGTTAAATTTGAAAAAGTGCCTTTACTACAGCAAAAACTTTTCAATTGCTACTGCTGCCCCATGTTCCTCTACGCTAGGAGCTACCCAATTAGCGATCGCTTGCACTCCTGCTGGTGCGTTGCCCATAGCTACACCAAGTCCGGCATACTCCAGCATTTCCACATCATTGAAGTTATCACCAATCGCCATAACGTTGGCTAATTGTAATCCCAGCAATTCTTCGGCTAGGTAACGTACAGCAGTTCCCTTATTTACAGAAGCGTTAGTTGCTTCAAAAAAGGTAGCAACAGAGGTTGTCATATAAAGTTCAGCGGGTGTGTATTGGCGGCGCAAATTTCCTAATAACTTATCGATTACGTCAGTGTCATCAGATAAAGCAAGAATTTTTGTCGGTTCATTCGTTAAGGCTTGACGCAAATCACCCACAGGAATCGCAGTAATACCAGAACGTTCTGCATAAATTTTGGTTTCTCTGGTTAACTCACGGACGTATAGTTGATCGTTGATGTAAAAGTGAACAGATAGAAGCGATCGCAACTCAGGCTTTTCAAAATAGTCGAGTAACTGGTGGGCGATTTCTCTAGAAACAACCCAATGGCGATGAATTTTTTGAGCGATCGGGTCTTGAATCCAGGCTCCTTGATAGGCCATTAATGGTAGGGTAGAGCCGATATCTTGGTGGAAGCGCAAGGCTGAACGATACATTCGACCTGTAGCAATCGCTACTTGAATTCCTCGTGCTTGCGCTGCAAAGATTGCTTGCTTTACAGGTTCGCTGATAGTGTTAGAGTGTCCAGCGATCGTGCCATCTATATCCAAAACTAGTAGTTTAATGTCTTTTGCAGCAGCCTGACGATCGGTAGATGCTTTCTGCATAATTTCCTAAATTTTAAGTTCCAGTAAGAGGTTAACAGGCTCTGGCGATCAGTGGGGAGTCATATAAAAAATTGGGTTCTCTAATCAACCACTTCATATCAATAATTGTTTATAGCGATCGCCAAGAATAGAAGTTTTTAAATCTTATTAAAAATTCAGCCTAATAGGCACAATAAAAAACCCGATTTTTTCGAGAATCGGGTTTTTTAATTTAAATTAGAGAGTCTGCTTGATAAATAGGATAGAAGAAAGACTACCTCTTCAAGAAAGTCTATTTATTAAACATCTCGATCCAGCTTTTTTTGCGTTGTGACAACAAACAAAGCCCAGCAATTAAACCAATTCCTAGTGTGGCAGATGATTCAGGTACTGCTTTCACCTCATCGTAATCATAAGTTACTTTGATACCTGCTTTGGCATAAGTATCAATATAGGATCTCATGTTGCCCGAACCCGTAACTACTGAGTTGGCTAAAGCTGAGAATAAAAAGTCTATGTCGCCATTACCAGTGAAAGACTGCAAGAATTGGGTATTGGTGAAAGACTGAGTAGCAGATTGTGTGGCAGTTAAATTAGAAATAGTCTTTCCAGAGGTGCCACTATAATCAGTTTTACCGTCATATTTAGCAGCTTGATAACTCGATATATCTTGTGGATTGAGCGCAAATAGAGACTGATTATTTAGTTTTAAACTGAGTTGACTAGCAAGATTTACTGTCACCTGAGTCGCGGTTGGACTCCTGTTTTCAAAACCTGCATTTCCAAGTAAGTCGCCAGTAAAACTTATCGTTACACCCTTGAGTGTGCCCAAAGATGAGTCAAATTTTTGGACGCTCAGAGGTGCATCAATGATATTTGTGAAATCGTAATTAGTGGAACTACTGTAGGAGAGAGAAGCTGCATTAGCTGCTCCAGATGTTGCAACAATTCCTGCCAAGGTTGTAGCAGCAGCTAGAGTGTTGAATAGTTTTGTTGTCATGGATAAAAGATGCCTTTCTGAACAGAATGATTACGGAATTACTAACCTATTTCTAACTCTGAAACTTTGCTTGTAGTCTTGATAAATACACGTAACTTTATGTAAAGTTATTATGTTTAAATTCCTTCGACAAATATACTTTTTCAAGGCTATATATAAAGTTTTGTTAAAATAAAGTAGTTTTGATAGTGGTAATCTGATGTCGAAATATTAAGCTAGTTTTTGTTGGTTCCTGAGATGTAAGCTAGGTCAACCTAATTAAACATAAAAGGCTCAGGAGATAGATCCCCGACTTTTGGTAATAAGTTAGGGATCTAGTTACTATCTGTTTACTATGCTTATACTCACGTACTTAATTGGACTGGTATACCTGCCAAAAGTTGGTTCTACTTGGCTTCCGTACTAAAGGTGCAAATATGTAGACGTTAAGGTGTATAAAAAGCACAAAAAAGCTCATTAGTACCAGGGGTAAATGAGCAATGGAAACAGAGAACAGTTTTGTAGCCGAGTCAGGAGGATGTCTTCCTGGCTTAGGCATCTACTTATTAATGCCAACTGACGTTGTACATCAATAAAACCTCTTCACATATTCGGACACCCTGGCATATTATCTCCAAGCAGCAACCGTGCCAGACTGGGTAAAGCTTCACCATAGGTGGGATGGATGTGAACCGATCGCTCTAACAACTGCCAGGTCGCTCCTGCTTCTATCAGGGATAAAAAAACATGCACCAGTTCAGCAGTTTCGTAGCCCACCAGGGTTGCTCCCAGAATTTTGTCTGTGTCGCTGTCGATCGCCATGCGATAAAATCCGAGGTCATGCCCCCACTCGATCGCGCGCGCAATTTGGCTCATAGGTAACGTGACAGCACGCGCGTTGATGCCTTGTTTCTGAGCCTGTTCTAAGGTCATACCCACTCGCCCCACCTGGGGTTCTGTGTAGACCGCATAGCCAAGAACGCGATCGCTCCGTGTCCGGTTTTCTCCACACAAAATTGCTTTTAAGCGGCGATAGTCCTCCCACGACACATGGGTAAAGGCAGGCTGTTTGGCAGCATCTCCGATGGCATAGACTCCAGAACAGGTAGTATGGAACTGGTCATCAATTTTAATAAATCCTCGATCGTCTAGCTCAATTTTGCTGGCGGCTGTATTTAATGCACTTGTATTCGGTTTCCGTCCAATCGCAACCAGCAACGCTTCTCCCTGGAGTTGTTCGCCATTGCTCAGGGTCAGCTGAAACACATTATTCTCGTGGGCGACGTGATTCACATTGACGCCAAAGTGGAGCGCAATCCCATCCTGCTTGAATGCTTCTGCTAAGACCTCGCTGACATCAGACTCTTCCTGTCCGAGGACGCGATCGCCCCGGACAATTAAGTGGGTCTGACTGCCTAAACGCGCTAGTCCTTGTCCCAATTCCAAGCCAATATAGCCGCCTCCAATCACCAATAAACGGGGTGGTAAGGTGTTCAAGTCAAAGAAGTTGCGATTGGTCAGGTAAGGAGTTCCTGCAAGTCCGGGAATGTCAGGAATCAGCGATGATGTACCCGTGTTAATGATTACCAGAGGAGCCTGAAGGGTAACATCCCCACCTTTGACCGTCCGTTCACCCACAAAAGCAGCTTCGGCACAAATGACTTTGACACCCGCAGTCTCCAATCGCTGGCGAATCCCTTGATTAAAGCTGCTGCGGATTCCCCGAACTCGCTCCATGACAGCGGGAAAATCCACTTCTACTTCCGTGTGGATGCCTAACTTCTTAGCTTGGCGCGATCGCCCTGCTGCATGAGCCGCTGCTAAGAACGCTTTAGACGGAGTGCAGCCATAGTTGATGCAACTGCCACCTAAAGCATCCCGCTCAAACAAGACAACCTTACGTCCCTCATTGGCAAAATCAGCCGCCAGTGGAATGCCTCCTTGACCACTGCCAATGACAATGACATCTGCTGTTTCCATCAGCGCAAAACTCCTTGGAGATAGTTTGCTTTTATCAGATTCTCACACTCAAAGTTAAAAACTTTCTGGCTATTGAGGGAAGTGCAATGATTGTGGAAATCATCACTACAACGCTTGCACCTTCAGCTACCAGATGTTTAGCGATCGCGGCCCCGATGCCTTTAGATGCACCCATTGAGATTTTTAACAGTGATGTCTCACATCCTTGCCCACATCAGGATTTGATAAATTCCAGCAGGTCGGCGTTGATCTGTTCCTTGCTCGTATCGCCCAGAGCGTGCGCTCCCCCAGGATATATCTTCAAAGTCGAATTCTTGACGAGCTTTGCAGACAGGAGGGCAGAAGCACCAATCGGCACGATCTGATCGTCATCACCATGAATAATCAACGTCGGCACATCAAACTTCTTCAAATCCTCGGTGAAATCTGTTTCCGAAAACGCCTTAATGCAGTCATAGGTGTTTTTATGTCCAGCCATCATCCCCTGCATCCACCACGAATAGATTAGCCCTTGGGAGACTTTGGCACCGGGTCGATTGAAGCCAAAGAATGGCCCACTGGGTACATCTAGGAAGAATTGCGATCGGTCAGCCAACAACGCCGCCCGAAAGCCATCAAAGACCTCAATGGGTAGCCCACCCGGATTCGCCTCCGTCTTGAGCATGAGTGGCGGCACCGCGCCCATCAGCACTGCCTTGGAAACGCGCTTGGTGCCGTGCCGTCCAATGAAACGCGCCACTTCACCACCGCCGGTAGAGTGTCCGATCGTCACCGCATCCTTAATATCCAGCGCCTCGAAAAGCTCCGCTAGATCGTCAGCATAGGTATCCATGTCATTACCATGCCACGGTTGGCTCGACCGACCATGACCGCGACGATCGTGCGCGATGCAGCGGTAGCCGTGTGAGGCGAGAAAAAACATCTGCGATTCCCAAGCATCCGCGCTCAGTGGCCAGCCGTGGCTGAAGACAATAGGCTGTCCTCTGCCCCAGTCCTTGTAATAGATTTGCGTACCATCCTTAGTCGTGATTGTACTCATGTGCCTCCTATGTAAATTGTGAGCGTTTTCCAATCTGTATCTGGTTCGGATCGTAAAGATAACTGCATTCGCGATCGCCAACTTATCGATAAATTGCTACTCGATCGATTGATACATAACTGATTTCAGCACTCTTATTTTGATGACCTGATTGCTTGCGAAGGTGGCTTATCTACCTATAAATTAGTTGTCTGACTCAAGTTCTTTAATTTAAGATACCAGTTAACTGAGGGCTTACCCGCTTCTTGACATCAAGGAATAACAATAAAGATAGCCAAAGCTTTGAAATTGCTAACTATGTGACAAAGCTTCTGGCTAAAATAGGGCTATGTCTGAAACTTTTACTTCTGCAACCGCAACACGCCCCACGTTCATCCTCGTAGATGGACACTCCTTGGCTTATCGTTCATACTTTGCTTTCGCCAAAGGGCGAGATGGAGGACTGCGTACCAAAACGGGGATTCCCACCAGTATATGTTTTGGTTTTGTGAAGTGCCTGTTGGAGGTAATGGCAACACAACAGCCTCAAGCAATGGCGATCGCTTTTGATTTGGCTGAGGCGACTTTTCGCCACGAAGCGGACGATACTTATAAAGCCGATCGCCCGGAAACGCCAGAAGATTTCATTCCCGACTTAGCAAACCTGCATGAGTTGCTGAATGGCTTCAATCTACCCTTTTTCACTGCCCCTGGTTTTGAGGCTGATGATGTTTTGGGAACCTTAGCACAGCGAGTCACTGCGGCTGGATATAAAGTGAAGATTCTGACTGGCGATCGCGATTTATTTCAACTCATCGACTCTGACAAAGAAATCACTGTTCTGAATTTTAGTCCAGATGCCCTAAAGCGCTCTACAAATAGCATCACGGAATTTAAAGCAGAACAAGTCAAAGAGAAGATGGGCGTTTTACCTTCACAAATTGTTGATTTTAAAGCTCTTTGTGGTGATAAATCAGATAATATTCCTGGTGTCAAGGGAATTGGCGAAAAAACAGCAGTGCAGCTGCTGAATACCTATGGTTCACTTGAGAATGTTTATGCTGCGTTAGATGAAATTAAAGGAGCAACTCAGAAAAAACTCGCAGTCGGTAAAGAAGATGCCGAGAAGTCTCGCTATTTGGCAACCATAGTTTTAGATGTTCCTATAAAATTTGATTTAGAAAATTGCAAATTAAAAGGCTTTGATACAAACGTCTTATCACCAATTTTAGAAAAATTAGAATTTAAGTCTTTTTTAGGTAGAATCAACGACCTTCAGCAACGTTTTGGTGGTCAAATTGAAGAAAAACAAGAAATCAAAACAAATGTAAGTAATTCCAATTTTACTAATTCAGAATTCAGCGCTGATGAAGATAATGATTTGTGGTTTTTTAGTGCTAGCGATACAGCCGCAGTTCCACAACAATCTACTTCCCCAATTACACCACGTATCATCAACACCGAAGTCAAACTAACTGAGTTAGTGAAAGTTTTGCAAAAATTCACTAATCCAGAAACACCCGTTGCTTGGGACACTGAAACCACCGATTTAGAACCAAGAGATGCTGAATTAGTAGGAATTGGTTGCTGTTGGGGAATGCAAGCAGATGAAGTAGCCTATATTCCTTTGGGGCACAAAACTGGGGAAAATTTAAATAAAGATTTGGTATCAGAAGCATTACGCCCAATTCTCGAAAGTGCCGATTATCCCAAAGCTTTACAAAATGCTAAATTTGACCGCTTAGTTCTTAGGAGCCAAGGAATTAACTTGGCGGGAGTAGTGTTTGATCCCATGCTGGCAAGTTACATTCTAAATCCAGATTCTAGCCATAACTTGATGGATTTGTCGCAGCGATGTTTGGGATTGATGGCTAAAAGTTACTTAGATTTAGTTCCTAAAGGCAAAACTATCGCTGATATAGATATTTCCGCCGTCGCAGATTACTGTGGGATGGATGCTTATTCTACCTTTGGTTTAGTGTCGAAACTGCGTGAGGATCTGGATAAAATTCCAGCTTTATCTAAACTATTTTTGGAAGTGGAACAGCCACTAGAAGCAGTTTTAGCCGAAATGGAATACACAGGTGTTCGGATTAATTCAGCTTATTTACAAGAACTTTCACAGCATTTAGAAACTGAGTTAGCCAGATTAAAACAGGAAGCAACTGAAATAGCTGGGGAAAACTTTAACTTGGGTTCTCCTAAGCAATTGAGCCAAATTCTGTTTGAAAAATTGGGGTTAAGCACCAAACATTCTCGTAAAATTCAAACGGGCTACTCTACAGATGCAGCAACACTGGAAAGACTTCAAGAAGATGATAAAACTGGATTTGTTGAAGCGATCGTTGAGTATCGCACCCTATCTAAATTAAAGTCTACTTATGTTGATGCATTACCTGCATTAGTGCGTCCAGATACCCAGCGAGTGCATACTGATTTTAACCAAGCAGCAACATCAACTGGTAGGTTATCTTCTTCTAATCCAAATTTGCAAAATATTCCCATTCGTACAGCTTTTAGTCGCCAAATTCGGAAGGCGTTTTTGCCTGAACCTGGTTGGTTAATGGTGGCTGCTGATTACTCACAAATTGAATTGCGGATTTTGGCTCATTTGAGTCAAGAGCCGATATTGGTGCAAGCATATCAGCAAAATGATGATGTTCATACTGTGACAGCGCGGTTAGTTTTTGAAAAAGAAAATATCACATCAGAAGAACGAGGAATAGCAAAAACTATCAATTTTGGCGTGATTTATGGAATGGGTTCTCTCAGGTTTTCACGCTCAACTGGGATAGATAAGACCATTGCCAACGAGTTCATTAAGCGGTTTAATGAACGATATCCGAAAGTATTTGCATATTTGGAACGAGTGAAAAAAGAAGCGATCGCTCTTGGTTATGTAGAAACTATTTTCGGTCGCCGTCGCTATTTTGACTTTACTAATAACAGTTTACGCAAATTAAAAGGCAGCAACCCAGAAGATATCGAGCTGAGTAAATTAAAGAATTTGGGTGCTTTTGATGCAGGTTTATTACGCTCCGCGGCTAATGCACCAATTCAAGGTTCTAACGCTGATATTATCAAAATTGCAATGGTGAGATTGCATGAGGTTTTGAAGAACTATCAGGCGCGTTTGTTGTTGCAAGTTCACGATGAATTAGTGTTTGAAATTCCCCCTAATGAGTGGGAAGAATTACAACTACAAATTAAATCGGTGATGGAAAATGCAGTGCAGTTGAGTGTTCCTTTGCTTGTGGAGGCGCGTGTTGGTGAAAATTGGATGGAGACGAAATAAGTTCAACTGGGGATTGGAAAAATTACATTAATAATAGATGGCGAGATGACGGTCAAGCCTCAAAAACGACTCTATCTTCAACATGGTTTTCATGCTCTATACCTTATTCAGCAGGCGATATAGCTATGTTGTCACCCGTTAAGTCATATAAGGAATTTTAATATGCATCGTCGTTGGCAGCTATCTGCTTTTGCAATTTTGTTGAGTATAGTTTTAGTTGCTTGCACCACTGTAACTACTCAGCAACCACAAACCAAAGTGGAAAATACCACTGAGGCGACTAACACAAACTCTCAGCAATTACTAAAAGGTTCAGCAAAAAGAGTTGTTGCTCTTTCTTCACTTTCTGCTGACATTCTCTCTCGACTCGATCAAACAAAAGTTGTCGGAATCACTGGTAGTAAATTATTTAAGAATGACTCAATATTCAAGGATATTCCCCGCGTTAGCGAAGGTCAAAGTCCACCAAATTTAGAGAAAATAGTAGCGTTAAAACCAGATTTAGTTATTGGTGCTGAAGGTTTTTCTAACATCCCAATTCAAAAAATTCAGCAGCTTGGTATTCAAACTTTGCTCACTAAGGTGAATAGCTGGGAATCTTTGGAAGGACTTACTAAAAAGCTCGCTGAGTTAATTAATGCCGATCCTCAGCCTTTGTTAAATCGTTATAAAACTTTCTTACCAGATAAGCCAACTCAGAGTCCGTCTACTTTAGCGCTGGTTAGTCGTCAACCAATTTTAGCGCCAAATAAAAACAGTTGGGCAGGAGATTTGCTGGCGAAATTCCAGGCGAAAAATATAGCAGCAGATTTACAAGGAAAAAGTCCAATCGGTGGCTATGTGACACTTTCGGCTGAGAAAGTTTTAGAAGCAAATCCAGAGGTGATAATTTTAGTTAATCCTCCACAAGGAAATTCGGAAGCGACGCTTTTAGATTCTTTGAAAAAGGAAAATTTTTGGCAGCAACTACAAGCAACTAAAAATAACCGAGTTTATGTGTTTGATTATTTTGGTTTGGTAAATCCAGGTAGTATAGATGCAATAGAAAAGGCTTGTCAGCAGCTTAAGCAAGCGTTATTTGCACCACAGCCCACTTAGTAGCTCAATACTGGGAGAAAAGTCAATCAAGGATGCATTTATCGGAGGTGATTTTAGATAAAACCCTGATAAAACAAGCTTTTCAGCGTCAGTATGTTTTCAAAAATCAAATCTGAGTTCTATATTAAGGAGTATTATTTACTTATAGATATCAGTATTAAAAAATGCAGATTGCTAAACTTCTCAAAAACTTTTGCCGATGGGTTCGTTTGTTCTTGATAAGTAGACTTGATAGACCTTCAGACAATTTAGTTGTTATTATAATTAGTCTAATACTACTCATTTTTAACTGGGATTTAAATTGGTCAAGTAAAATTATTTTTGAGTTTGACCTATTTAACAAAATTACCACATTATATTTTTATATCACACCTTTATTGCTATTTATCAATAGTTTTTTGTTCAAAGAAGACTTGCTAAAATTTTTTAGTATTCTAGTAGCAGGATTTTTTGGCTGTTTCATTCTTTTTGTGTTTCTCGTACAATTAGCTCTAGGTAATCATATTAATCTTGTTGAGCGAGTAGAATGTCCAAATAGTAAAATTTTTAGTGTTTATGAGAACTTTGAACCGAGTTTCATCACTTCTGATGACGCTATTTGCCGATTTGAGTTACAACAAGAGAGAATTTTTATAGGAGTTATTAAAAACAGCAGGGAAGTTGGAAAAAAGAACTGCCAAGTTAATACTAGAGAACCTAGTTTTCAAAACCGTCTTACAAATACGTGTACCCGATAGTAAAATAAGATGAATTTGACAATTACTATGATTAATTCAACATTCAAATTACTTTGAAACTGCTACAAAGCATCTTTATTGTTATTTGGGAACTAAAAAATTATTAATAAATTCGTGTTTTCAAGCATTCTTTGCACTCAATATTATTACTCAACAAGACTTTGTATTACAAAACAGTTAAATCAGGGCACTTCAGCTTTTGCATCTGTCAAACTAACTATTTACAGTGTTGTTGAAGAAGAGATATAGCTAATTCAAAACTGTTAGGTTGAGTTTGCACTGCATAGGCTTCTTTTTCTAAATCTTGTCGTTTGACATCGGTATAGCGTCTAAAAAATGGTCGAGCATAATTGCTTGGTTGAATGTCTAAACCTAAAGTTTTTATTTTTCCTTTTCCGGCACATACCTGGGCTGCATGAACAGTTTCATGGATTAGTGTTTGAATACCAATATGTAACTCAAACACTACAGGATTAATCCAGATTTTTTTGTCAGCTTCTCTTAGTAAACCATAAGCTCCTCGCTTTGGTGGTAGTGCAATGATTACCTGAAACCCTTTCTTTTCTAGTTGATTTTTTAAATCTAAAAATTTTGTTTCTTGATTGGGTATTTGAGAAAGTAACAGTAAGAAATTTAATATAAAAATTTTGCTCATTTACTTTTTTGATATACCAATTCAATTAATTATTGCAACACATCCTTGGCTAAAGACGCGATTCATCGCGTCTCTACAAATAGTTGATTTGTTGCATTATTTTTTCAAATCGGTATTACTTGAAAACATTTGTATTCAATTACAGTGACTTTAACTAAGACAATTATTTCTGAATCGACATTAGCGTAGCGCGATCGCAAAGCCGATTCCCAGTCTATGACTGGGAATAAGGAAGACTGCAAACGAGGTAACTGACTGTGCTTTTAATCTTTTGCAGAACTAATTGGTTTTTGACCAAAAGGGACACTCTTTTTACCTTCAAGAGAAGCACCCCCAAGGCTGCGGAAATACAGCCCTCCAATGGTGAGTAAAAATACCACATATCCCACTGCTTGCACAAGATAGAGATTATCTCTATAGCCAAATAAAGATTTGAGAATAATCCCAGGAAACTGTTCGTCAGGTAAGATTGTGGAAGTATTGGAAACCATAGGCCCCAAAATACAGGAGTGGACTTTTGTAAAACGTTCGTAATAGAAACAAAGTCCTTCTGTGGCGCGACTGCTAAGGGCAAGATTAGCCACAGCTTCGTCAAAATGTTTCAACGCTGAAACTACTAACCCAGCGACAATCAACACTAATAAAATGCCCATTACCTGGAAAAACTGGCGGATGTTAATTTTGACACCCCATTTAAATAGCAGCACCCCAATGGCAGATGCGGCTACCAAACCAGCAATAGCGCCCAAGGCTGGCATTAATCCCTGTTGAAAATTAGCTGCAACGAAGAGAACAGTTTCAAAGCCTTCGCGGACAACGGCAATTAAAATTAAAGTAAAAACACCCCAGCCAGCATTTGAGTTTTGTGTCAGCGCTTCTGTTACTGCTCCCTCAACTGTAGCTTTCATGAATCTGGCTTGTTTAGTCATCCAGATTAGCATCCAACTGAGCATTGCGATCGCTAATACACTAAACACACCTTCTAGCGCTGGTTCAACAACGGTGGTGTATTGAGGATTCGCGGCTCCCAGTACTTGAATTATCCAACTGAATAGCACACCTATTAAGGCACTGACGACAATGCCAACCCCGACACCAGCATATACCCATGAATTGAGTCGAGATTGTTTAGCTTTTTTTAGCAAAGCTAGCACAATACCAACAACAAGGGCAGCTTCCACTCCTTCTCGAAGTGTTATTACAAAAGTAGGTAGAGCAGTACTAAAATTCATCTTTTGTCCTTTGTCTTTTGTCTTTTGTCATTAGTCCTTTGTCCTTTGTCATTAATCCTTTGTCCTTTGAATTTCTTTTTGACTAATGACCAATACTTCGACTTCGCTCAGTACAAGTGACTAATGACTAAGGACTAATGACTAAGGACTAATGACTAATGACTATGAACCAAAATCGCGTAGCATCTTTTTCAGTTCGAGATTATGCATCTCTTCTTGTCCAATCATACCGCGAGCGAATTCTTCAAGGTAAATGCTGGCATTGGTGACAGTTTCGAGCAATTTTTTATACAGATCCAATGCCTTTTTTTCATGGGATAAACTTTCTTCCAAGATATCCTTGACTTTATGCTGGTAGGTTTCTTCCATTGGGGCGATTTTCAGGGAGGGATGCCCATCTAAACCGGTAAGAATTTCTCCCACTTGTTCGGCATGAAGTAAAGATTCACTTGCCTGTGCTTTGAAAAATGCCACAATTGGAATCCGGTTAGGGCCAGTTACCATCAAAGAATAATGTGTGTAGCGCACTACTCCTGCTAGTTCAAATTCCATGATGGCGTTCAGCAGGTCAATAGTCTTTTTCTGGTCAAGTTCTTGCATCAGTTGTTAGTTAAAGTAACGAAGGGAGTGTAATTAGTTAGGAGTTAGAAGTGAGGAGTTGGAAGTTAGGAGTTAGTAATTTGGGATTCATAACTCATAATTCATAATTCATAACTCTTAACTCCTAACTCCTAACTATTTTAAACTCCTTAACCTATACTTCCCATTAAATTAAAGTGTTATCGCTGTGCTTGGGTATTGGATTTGTCAACCACTTTTTGAGAGTTTTCCTCAATGGTTTTCACCAGTTTGGTAACATCATTAGGAATTTTTACTGCTTTTGCTGGTGGGATGGCGGCGGGCCAAACTTTTATTAGTTCAGCAAAACTAGTGTCGATCGCTTTGTGTGCTTCGGGATCTGCTTGAGCTACTTGACTAGAAATTCCTTTGTATAATTCATTGGCGTAAAAGACAAAACCACGGGAGTCTTGATACTCAATTGGCGCGGTTACTTTACCATTTGCGATCGCCGCACCATATTCGGAGTTAGCCGAATCTAGTAGTTCGTTAATTACTTGGAGCGCAAATCCTGGTTTTGAGCGTTGATCTGCTGGCAAAGCTGCGATCGCTCCATCAACTGCTTGCATTGAAGAAGTAAAATTAGTTTTAACTTTGCTATCTTTCGGACTAGATTTCACTAAATCTTGCAAACTCACCAAAGTTGTCTTAAATTCTTTGACTTTGCGTTCATTAAGTTGATCTTCCACATCAACGTAAATCTCCTCAACTGGATGCCCAATATGAGGTTCTGCCTGTTTCGGCTGATTCTGATCTAGCAGTTCTTTGGCTACCAAAAGATGCCCTTTCATTAAGCCTAATTTAGACATATAATCAACATCTTTTGCCTCACCTGTGAGTACTACTTCTTGAACGCCAACCTGGTCTTTAATTTGGTCGAACTGTTCTTGAGTAATTATTTTTTTAGTAACTAAATCTTCTGGTTTCCCATAAGGACGACCTGCCTGGATTTTGTTAGATAAAGCTGGAACACCTAGTTTGGCTTCAAACTTATCTAATTCTGACAATATAGCGCTATTAATGTTAATTTTTTCTTTGCTACCGTGACCACTATGACTGTTATTACTTACTGCCTCTGTAGCTGGAGTGCTAGCAACTGGTGGTGATGGATTTTCTGCGGTTGGGGTATTACTACAAGAACTCAAGGTAACTATTACCGCTGCTGCTGCTGCTAAACATATATAACGAAGTTTTATCATCTTTGCTCCTCGCACAACTAAAAAGGTATTAATTGAAACATTTCAAACTATTACTAGAAAGTAATTAGTTTGACAGATTGTCATAGATTTTACTGTTGCATATAATGAGATTTTTTATCAACTAGTTTGCGAAAATTTTAAGAAATTAATTACAAGTTACTAAGAATATTGTCAGGAATGTTTAACATTATTTTGAGAGTTACTATCAGCAAGTACTTCAAATTGACCCATGCAACCGTTTTCTGCGATCGCATCCTGATGAGGATGGAACATATACTTACCTGGATAACGAAAAGCAAATTCTAAGATGTGCCTTTCTGCGATACCCATCGTAATCACATCTGCTTTCTCACTAGCAGTCATAGTCATGCCGTAGCGATAGACATCAAAAAAGTTGGCGTGGAGATGAAACGTCACTGCTGGATCGTATTCAATGATGTTGAGGACATACAGCCGAATCAACTGATCTTTGTAAATGTGAATCGGGTTATGCATGTAATAGTGGGGCAGACCGTTGAAGGCGTAATAATCGTTATGGCTATCATCATTCACGTCATATCCACCCATCACTAGTACGATTTCATCAGCTGGGGGACGGGGAGTTGGTGGATCGATGATAAACATTCCGTATAGTCCCTTGGCAATGTGACGGGTCACTGGTTCAATATGGCAGTGGTATAAATGAACGCCATAAGGTTCAGCATCAAATTCGTAGATTGTGGCATTACCATTGCTGATTGGGCGAACACCATCCATTTCTGCTGGATGAACGCCATGAAAATGTAAAGAGTGAGAATGTCCAGCGTTGTTGAGAAATAGTACCCGGATGCGATCGCCCTGTTTTGCCCGTAGCGTTGGCCCTGGTATGCGACCGTTTAAATCCCAGATGTTGTAAGAGACAGCACTATTGAGTTTTATGATGGAAGAACCAGCAGTTAACTGAAATTCTCGGATAGTCCGCCCATTTTCTTGCTTCACTGTCCCATAATCAAAATCTCTCAACATCTTCATTGGGTTAGTAACATCGTCTGGTGCTGACCTATCGAATGGTGGCACTTTAACGATTGACTTACTTGGTAGATTTAGCATTTGCCAAAGTCCAGCTGCACCAGTTATTCCAGCACCTGCTAGGCCCAGCTGCAATAATTGACGGCGGCTCCAAGGTTTTCCGTTACCTAGAGCGAAGTTGTTGGGCATGACATTTTAGTTACAGTTAAGCGCTAAAAAAGAATTGCAAAAGATTTGCAATTGCTTTTAAATATTAGAGGAATTAATAATTATTGTCAATAATTTTTCAGTCCTTCTAAATTGTCAGTTAAGTTGTTAAATCTAGATCGAACTCTAAAAACTATCGCAATATTTTCGTGATTTTAACTGTATTTATACGCTTAGTTATGTATAAATAACTTTTACACAAACCTAGCTATTTCATACATATTCCTGATATGCTTATTGCTTCAGCAATACTTACAGTATAAACAATGAGTATAATAGCATCTTGAATATAGACACAAGCAAGAAACTATTGCTAGTCTTTAGTGTATTGAATTGGTTTAGAGATAACATCAGTTACCTTTATTCAAGGATTTTTGAATGCTTGGCAATGTAAGAACTTTTAATTTTTAATTTTTATCTGTTACCTTCGTGTTAGCAACGCTGAAAATGCCGTCACTCAAAATCATGTGTCATTCTTTTGTTATTTGTATGGACTTTATGTGTAGATTTCTGCATCGCGATCGCTCGATGTCAAAGGATAGTATAGTATTCACTAAAGTCGAATTACATAATACATCTGATACACACTTGTCAAATACAAAGTTGATGGTATATCTTTTTGCAATCAAGTGGCGTTATGCCCTTGGATTGATGAATTACCCAAATTTATTATTAGGAGGTCAAAAATGACTAGTTTTTCTCATATTTCACTATTGCAGAAGACCGCAGGTATTACCTTATCCAAACCTGTTCAGGTAACGCTTTATATGCTCCTATCTTCTTTAGTTATCTGGACTGTTTTATTCTCTACCTATCCTGCGGTTCATAACACAGCACACTCAGCGCGTCACCACACATTAGGCGTTGCATGTCACTAAATTATCATAATCACAAGATTTTATTTAGGTGCATGAAGCTTTGCTACATCACATAACAAAGTTACGACGCTAAAATAGTGCAAATTTCGCGCCATTTTTTTGCTGGGAAATAACTTTTAGGTTTTGTAGAGATGCTTTGTTTATCATCTCTACATCACCTTAACTGATTTAAGATGATGTCTGATTTCTGACTAATTCTTTGACTGGGATTTTTTTACTTAGTAATAATCGGGAGTAACTTTCATCCACTGCTATGAAAGCTTAACTTGCAGAAATTACATAAGCTTCACATTTACCGTAAGTTTGTATGAAAAAATATCGACTTTTTGGAGTTATCAGCGCTGTTTGCATTGTTTTGTCAGTTCTTTATTCCTTTGTGGGAAATTCCCAAGTTCCTACCTCCAGAGTCCTACTTTCTACCAACCCACCTTTAGAACGTATTCTCCCCTTTGAAGCAGAAGCAGAAAAACCACAATCTCCTGTTACTTTGACTTTACAAGCTGTTGATGCTGCGGGTAAATCTTTAACAAATGCCAAAATTAATTTACAAATTCTGACACCACCGCGTAATCCTTGGTTAACAACAGATTTTCCCATTGTTGAGGGGACAAAATTGTTGGAAATGAATGCCAATGCACCTGATGGGAAGCTAGAAATTCAGCAGATGTTACCGATCCGTGGTAATTACCAGCTATTAGTTAAAGTGTCACCTTTAGTAGCAAACACTTTTGCTGCTTATGAACAAAGTTTCAATTTTAATGTCCACGAAAATCCCATCAAATATAAATATTTTGCTGTAATTGCAGCTATTTTACTATCACTTGGATTATTGGGTGGTTGGATTATTGGCGGACAAGAAGAACTACAACAAGGAGAAATTGCACCACAGTCAGTCCGCCTTTTATTAAGTGCATTAACTGTAGTGGCTATAATAACTCTAATAGTTATCAACATTAGTGCAGAAGTTGCGGAAGCTCATGGCAGCGGACATCATTCAACTAGTACCGAAGCTATTGCACCATCATCTCAAAAATCTCAGGGATTAGAAATCAATCTAGAGGGAGATAAAAACGCAACTGTCGGAAAACTTGCGAATTTAGCGTTACAAGTGAAAGATGCTGCAACCGGACAGCCTGTAACAGATGTAGCTTTGCAAATAAAAGCGATCGCCACAGAACACAATTTAACAGTCTTTGACTATAAAGGTATTCCCGACGAACAAGGTAAGTTAACATGGCTTGAACAATTTTTCGATGGTTCACCCCACAAAATCGAGGTGGAAGCAACTCCTTTATCAGGATCTAGCCGTCAATTTACACCAGTGAAGGTAGCGCAGGAAGTTGAAGTTGAAGCGATCGCACCACCAATTTACATCCGATTGATTGGTTTATTTTACTTTACAGCCTTTGTCGGTATTGGTATGGCGATTGGATTGTTAATACAACATCGACGAAAACCACAAGCAAGGACAAATTAGTAATATCAGAATTGTACTAAAGATTCCTGCTAATCCAAAGATGTAGATTAATCTATTAAAATAGTTGTGGTTGAACCACAACTATTTTTTTATTAATGGGTTTTATCAACTATAAAAAGTAGTGTTATGGGATAAAATAAGCTCTTTTAACAGCTTTCAAGGTAAAACTTCTGTTCAAATTTGGGATTTTCAATAAATTAGTATATTTATTAAGTAGAATTTTATTATTTACAAGCTCATAAAATTAAGATTTACCGAGAAATTAAGAAAGTAATGCTGACAAAAATTGCGTTTGAAACAATTCTGGAACGTGCTTTGATGGGATACGACTTATCCCCCGAAGAGGGAGTGGTATTGTTACAACAAATAGAGCCAGAGGCGATCGCAGCAATACGTACTACATCCGATACACTTCGCCACACTCAAGCAGGCGATACTGTCACCTACATAATTAACCGTAATATTAACTTTACTAATATTTGTGAGCAGCACTGTAGTTTTTGTGCATTCCGTCGAGATGATGGTGATGCCGATGCATACTGGTTAGATTCGGCGCAAATTTTGGAAAAAGCTACAGATGCAGTACAACGAGGTGCGACGGAAATCTGTATGCAAGGCGGTTTAAATCCACAAGCGCAGATAAATGGTAAATCTTTACCTTACTACCTCAAAGTCGTAGAAACCATTAAACAGGAATTTCCCCACATACATCTCCATGCTTTCTCTCCTCAAGAAGTGCAATTTATCGCCAGACTTGACGGACTGGAATATGCTGAGGTGATTACTGCTTTGCGCGATGCTGGTGTTGGCTCAATGCCGGGAACAGCAGCGGAAGTATTAGACGATGAAGTTAGGCGGATATTGTGTCCAGAGAAGATTGACACAGCCACTTGGCTAGAAATTATCAGCACCGCTCACAAATTAGGCTTGCATACCACCAGCACCATGTTATCTGGGCATATTGAAACCCACGAACAGCAAATCGGGCATTTAGAAAAATTGCGATCGCTCCAAAAAACCGCCATCAATCGGGGATATTCAGCCAGGATTACAGAGTTTATTTTATTACCCTTCGTTGGTCAAGAAGCGCCTAAATCCTTACGTCGCCGTGTCGGACGCGATCAACCAGTTTTAAGTGATGCTCTGCTATTAGGGGCTGTAGCGCGAATTTACTTAGGTAATTGGATTCCTAACCATCAGCAGAGTTGGGTAAAACTAGGGCTTGCAGGCGCGACAGAAGCTTTAGCTTGGGGTTGCAACGATATCGGCGGCACATTGATGGAGGAACACATTACCACAATGGCAGGTGCTTTAGGCGGTACGTGTATGGAAGTGGAAACCTTGGAAAATGCGATCGCTTCTTTAGGAAGACCTTATCAACAACGAGATACTATTTATCAAAAAATTATTAGTCGTTAGGAATTGGGCATTGGGCATTGAGCATTGGGAAGAGGGGAAAGAGGGGAAAGAGGTAATTTTTATTCTCCCCCTGCCTCCCCTGCCTCCCCTGCCCCTCTGCCTCCCCTCCACTCCACACTCTTCACTCAATTGATCCCCAAGTTACCAATCCAAGATAGGATGGACGTTGATTTACGTATTGTTTTACTTAATGCATATGAAGCGCTATTGGTCGCGTTTGCTTGCGCTGGTTTTAGTTGTAGCTATCGGCTTAATGGGTTGTTCTGGCAGTCCAGATAGTTTGACTGGGGATTATCGTCAAGACACCTTAGCTGTGGTCAATATTATGAGACAAGCTCTGGATCTTTCACAAGATTCACCAGACAAGGCAGCAATTCAAGCAGAAGCGCGTCAAAAAATTAATGACTTTTCAGCTCGCTACCAGCGGGTTAACTCTGTTTCTGGTCTTGGCTCGTTTACAACCATACGAACAGCCCTCAATTCTCTGGCTGGACATTACAGTTCTTACCCAAATCGTCCCGTACCCGAAAAACTCAAAACTCGTCTAGAAAAAGAGTTGCAACAGGTAGAGGCGGCGTTGAAACGTGGCGGTTAGTTATTAACTATTGCTTACTCCATCATCAATAGTCAGGTGTCAAAACTTTTGATTCCTGACTATTTTGTTTGTCAAGTCAGAAGGCAGAAGGCAGGAGGCAGAAGGCAGGAGGCAGAAGGCAGGAGGCAGAAGGCAGAAACTCTTTCTATCTGATGCGTAAGTTCTGCATTTTATAGCTCATTTACTTGAATAAATGCATTCACAATGCAAGTCGATGCATTCACATTGAGGGTGAAGTTTTAATATGTACCTCATACACTGGAAACCGCTATACAAAAATACGGCAACAGAAATAGACCTTTGAGAGTCTTAAAAAAATAGGTTTTAAAACCCTTAGTATTTAACTATATAATTCGATACACGTTGCCCACAATTATTTGAGTTGGGATCGATGATTATCGCAAATTAAAGGCTTTAAGACCGAACGTCAACAGGTAGCTCAGAGTTAGAGCCACTCTGTCTTTTCTCAGTTACCCTGTGGTAAACAAGTTACAGTCGAAATTTAAATCCCTGTCTGAAACTCTTTTGAATTTGTTCATCTACTGGTAGGTATGTCTAACTGTCCCTTGAAGGTTGCAATATCGATATTATTTTGGCGACGCTTATTTGCTGTTGTTTTTACTAGTAGTTTTTTGCTCCCCAACTTGGGAAGCGAACCCGCAAGGGCGCAAGTAAATGAGTATTGTCAGTTATCATCAGCTGCGGCGCAACAAAAAGAAAACTTACGTTTGTCAGCGCTCAAAGGCAAACAAGATGCTCAAACGCGCTACCAAAGCATAATACAAGAACAGGCGCAGAAATTAAAGCAATGTCGCTCTCGAACTTGGCCGCAAACCCAAGCCCTTTGGTTACGCTTGTATCCTTGTGACATTCAGCCAGGAATAATCGATCGGGTTATGGATCGGATTGTTAATGGCGGCTATAACCAAGTTTATATAGAAGTATTTTACGATGGGCAGGTACTATTACCAGCAAGAGCTAACCCGACAGTTTGGCCTGCTGTGATTCGCACTCCAGGGGCAGAAAACATTGATATACTCGCCACGGCAATAAAAAAAGGTCGGCAACGTGGTTTGAAGGTATATGCTTGGATGTTTACCACAAATTTCGGCTATACTTACGCCCAGCGCCCAGATAGAGAAGGTGCGATCGCTCGTAATGGCAAAGGTCAAACAAGTTTATATGTGGTAGATAATGGCTCTCAACTATTTATCGACCCCTACAACCTGCAAGCAAAACGCGACTACTACAAATTGGTACAACAAGTTTTGCGCCGTCGTCCAGATGGCTTGCTATTGGATTACGTGCGTTATCCTCGCCAAGCTGGAAGTGATTCCATCGCCACTAAAGTTTCAGATTTATGGCTATTTAGTCCCGCAACCCAAGAAGCTTTATTTAAACGGGCACAGAATTACAAAGGGCTGGACTTGATTCGCCGCTTTTTAAGCAAGGGATTTGTCACTGGGGGAGATGTAGCTGAAGTTGATAAACTTTATCCTCAAGAAGGTGAACCTCTTTGGCAAGGACGCATCCCACTAGCGCAAAAGTCAATCCTGCCTGCAACCGATAGACAAAGAATTTTACAATGGGAGTTGTGGCAGCTTGCCGTTGCCCACGCTATGCAAGGAATTCTAGATTTTGTCACCGTCGCTAGTTACCCAGCAAAGCAGCAAGGTGTTTCTACAGGAGTGGTGTTTTTTCCTGATGGCAACCAAACTGTTGGACAAGGGTATGATTCTCGTTTGCAACCTTGGGATCGTTTCCCCAATACATTAGAGTGGCATCCTATGGCTTATGGGAATTGCGGTAATGCCAGTTGTATCGTGTCGCAAGTGCAACGGGTTTTGAGTATGGCAAAACCGGGTACACAGATAATTCCAGCTTTAGCCGGTCAGTGGGGAAAATCTGTTAGTAATCGTCCATCCCTAGAGGTGCAAATGCAGGCACTCCGCCAATTTGCCCCCCAACTGAAGGGAGTTAGCCACTTTGCCTATTCTTGGCAATATCCTCAGAATGATAGCGATCGCAAATTCTGTCGAGTTAAGTAGACTTCTTGCAGAATTAGTAAAAAGGGATTGAATTTCCCTTTTAACTTTTAACTGATAGAATCACACACTTTACAAATTTATACCAAATATAGTTAACACAGTCATAACTACAGGTTAGGTATAGTGTGTAGCGAGTCGTTGGAATGCCGACGGTGTTGGACTATCTGCGAGGTACTGGCGTATCATCTCAGCACACGCACCTGGGCTTAACAAAGAAGTATCCACTTCCAGGTCATAGATGCCAGGGATGTGGACTTCACGTTGCCATAACTGAACCGGATGTGGTATTGGAGAGTCAGCTGTACTTCCCACATTCCACCCCGTGTTTTGTCGTCGTTCCATAACGATCTCGATGGGGCAGTGAACGCCTACGAACAAAACCGGCAATCCCTTCAAACGTCGGGCACTATCGGCCAGAACACCCCGCTTTATTGCGTAGGCGTCATGGTGTCCGACATCAACCACGACATTCAGACCCAAGCGGCTGTGGGCAGCGATAGACTCATACATGGCGCTGTACAGAATGGGAACAAAGGGTTCGATGTCCTGGCGTTCTCCCCCTGGCCGCAAACCAATCCCAGGCAGGTATCGTGCGGGAGTCATTTGCATAAATCTATCAACACCCAAATTCATCCACAGACCATCAAATGTCTCCTGAATCACTGCGACAATGCTCGACTTCCCCGATCGCGGGACACCATTCAGGATGATAATCTGTCCTAGCTCCTGTGTCTGCCCCATGATTCCTCCTCGCATCCTTAATTAATACATATAGTTAGCAGTTCCACGTTAGGGCTAAAACTTTGAATAGGCAAGAATTCAGGAGTCAGAATTTAGAATTCAGAATCAAGACGCTGTGCGTAGCGTCTCTGAAAGAGAAGCCTCTCGAACGCGAGTGCATTTCCTTTTGGGAAAAGAGAAGGCTTGACGCTGCACTATTTGGCAGTCATAGAGAATACCCAACTGAATTCTGACCAAAGGCAAAGCGTCTCCGGCTCCGCTTCTGAATTCTGTTCGATTGTCCGAAAAATGACTTTATTACCAAAGTTTCGGCAGGTTCAGTTCGCGATTAAGTCCCTACTTTTCAACTCAATTTAAAGCCAAGTCCTCTGGTGTATTACAGTTAAATAGCATTTCGGGTTCTGCTAAGGGCAAAACTTCTACCGGATATTGCCGAAGCCACTGCTGAAACGATCGCCCGCCTTGGTTGATAAACTCTAGGAGTTGTGGCAGACAGCGACGGCGATAGAAACCACACAGAGGTTCCCAACCTTTGGGATGATAAGCTAAAGCTGCGATCGCATTATCCCCCACGCGATCGAGTCTAGTTATCCAATCTTGCAACACCTCAACCCGCAACCTCGGCAAATCGCAAGCTAGCAACAGCACCCATTCTGTCTCTACTTCAGCTAGCCCTTGAGCAAATCCTACTAAAGGCCCGTGGGCTAAAGATTCTCCAGATAAAGGTACTTCTCGGATAAACTGACAACCAGTCAAAAGCAAGTCTTGATAGCGTTCTGGCCAGGGAGTTACTACATAAACAACATCAGCACAGCTTTGAGCAATGCTACAAACTCGCTGCAACAACGGCACTCCTTGAATGGGAATCAAGGCTTTATCCTGACCCATCCGAGAACTCTTACCGCCGGCTAAAACTATGGCGGTTAATTTGCTGCGGGTAGTCATGTTAGTTTTCTGGCTCAAAAAACGTAATGCACACACCAGCTACATCAATAATCGCAAACTCCTTCATTCCCCAAGGTTTCGTTTGCAGCTGACCATTGGGATGAATAATTTGTCCGCCTAGTACCTGAAATTCCTGATAAAGTTGCTCAATACCATCAACTTTGATCCGAAAAGTTGTCCATTCCGCTAGGTGTTGATCGTCATTTTTTTGCAGAAAAATTTCTGCAAAGTCGCGTTTGATAATTGCCATAGTGACCGGATCGCCTTCTTTATAGATTGTTGTAAAACCAAGTAGTTCATAGAAAGCGATCGCTTTTTCCATATCGCCACCAGCAGGAATAATAGGACTAATGTTTCCAAGTACAGGCGGTTTATTCATGGTTATGCGTCTGATGTTGCCAAAATTATCCTCTATTCTGACTTTTCTCCACTTGCTGCAATAAATGCTCTACATTTGCTGCTGGAGCAAGGCACTTCAAACCTTGGCAAACTAACCCAACGCTTGCTTCTGGTAAATCAGATGTGATGGCAAATACAGCCGTTGGTAGAAATCTGGGGATCAGAGAGTTGATTTGCTCAGTGGTGCTGCGAATCAAGGTAGAATTACGATACCAATCCAAAGCTGTAAACAAGCTGGGACAAGCTTGGGGAGCGCGATGCATGACACTCCGAAAAGCTTTCAAACCAAGTTCTGCTAAATCCAAATAATCTAGATTATCGGTGAGTAGGGCCAGACGCACAAGGTTAGCGATCGCAATTCCATTAGCTGACGGTGTAGCATTATCCGCATAACTCCGCTCTCTGACAATTAAATCTTGACTAGAATCGCTCGATGTGTTATTATATCCTCCTAATTCCACACTCCAGAGAAATTCGTTAAATTCATCTTGGATAGCGATCGCATTTTCTAACCATTGCTTATGCTCAGGGTTGCAAGCTTGTAAATCCAAGAGAGCTTTAACAAACAAAGCATAATCTTCAGACTGCGCTAAAACGGTTGCTTCTCCTTGATAGTTGAGTCTCTGGAAACGTTCATTGACAAACTGATTTTCCAAAATAAAATTCGCCGCTCGTGCTGCTAATTCTAGATACAAAGGTTGTTGGAAAACCCCAGCAGCCTTAGCTAGCCCAGAAATCATCAAGCTATTCCAGGCGACAATCATCTTTGTATCTGTCACCGAGGGAATGCGACCTGGCCAGTTAGTAGTTTTTGCTTCCTGGTTATTCCGAGCCGGCGAAAAAGTTTCCAGCGACTCAGGACTAACACCATAACGAGCGGTAAACAGCTTACCCAGTGCCATTTCCAGCGTTGCACTCAATTGGCCTGAATAGCGTCTTTGTAAAACATTATGTCCTTCAAAGTTGCCATTAGGGGTAACAGTAAATTGTTGTTGTAATTCCGTTAATTCTTCAGGCGTTAACAGTTGTTGTAATTCGCTGTAACTCCAGACGTAAAAGGCTCCTTCTTCTGGTTCTACTGCCGTGGATTGGGTGAAGCTATCGGCATCTTGAGCAGCATAGAAGTAACCTTCAGGCGCAGTCATTTCCCGCTTCAGCCATTGTACAGTCCCAGCAACCGCCCTCTCAAAGGCTGGCTCTTGTACTCCTGCACTCCATAAAGAAGCCAGATACTCGACAATTTGTCCATTGTCGTAAAGCATTTTTTCAAAGTGGGGTACTGTCCAAGTCGGGTCAACAGTATAGCGATGAAAACCACCGGCTACATGGTCATAAATGCCCCCTAGCGCTAAGTCTAGTCCTCGCTGGGTAGAAACTTGCTTGCCATCATAGCGAGATTCAAAATTAAATCGAGTTCCCCGCAGTGCTAATTCTGTGTAGGGAATCATCGGAAAACTGTTGCCAGATTGATTAGGAGTAATTACACCTGTGCTGGTTTCCCAACCTTGGCGGAGTAATTCCCGGTCTTCAAGCTCATCTGTTGTACCGTCTTGCAATACCGCAGACGTGAGCAGAGACTCAATAATTAAGGCTTTGCGTTGCTGTAATTCTGCTTTTTCGGTGTCGTAATAGCGGCGAAGGGCTTGCAACACCTGCAAAAATCCCGGACGACCATAGCGCGGGTCTACAGGAAAATAAGTCCCAGCGTAAAAGGGCACTAAATCTTCTGGGGAAAGAAAAATATTTAAAGGCCAACCTCCTTGACCGCTCATCATCTGCAAAGCTTGCATATAGATGCTATCGAGGTCAGGTCTTTCTTCCCTGTCTACTTTGATGGGAAGATAATTGCTGTTCATGTAGTCGGCGATCGCAATATCAGAAAAAGCCTCGCCTTCCATGACAGTACACCAGTGGCAACTAGAATAGCCAATGGAAAGAAAAATCGGTTTATTTTGCGCCCTTGCAGTTGCAAGTGCTTCATCACACCAAGGCCACCAATCAATTGGGTTTTCGGCGTGTTTGCGGAGATAGAGGCTCTTAGCTTCAGCAAGGCGATTAGTCATGATTAAATGCAATTAGTTGCCTTCTTTGCTCAGTCTATCCTGTTCTTAGGAGTGTGAGCCTAGACAGCTATATACATTAAGTAAGAAATTCAACGAGCGAATTATCCCTTTGTTTTTAATCTCGCCTAAGGAAGTTGGTGTAAAAAAATGCAGTTTTGTAGTCAGCACTAACTACAAGGCAATTAATTATCTTTATATAAGGGACTTTCAGCAAACGTAGGGGTGCAAGGCTTTGTGCCCCTAAAAATCTACAATTAATTTGGGATAATTTATTTTTTGTCAGTCCCTAATAATTGGGTTTATGTAGCCCTATTACACCACTGCAACTTATGAAACATTTTTATTGAAAAGATCGCAATAGCAAGCTAACAATATTTGGTGGTGTTTCTCGCACAGGTGATGCTGTCTTTGTTTGTATTAAAGTATTTGGGCTAAGTCCTGCTATCAGATGGAGCAAGAAGGTGATGATGGCGGCTTGCATAAGTTTTTCCAGCATGGCACGTCTCTCTCTGAATGGATAGCATTTCAACTGTGACTGGTTATTCTAAATACACCTCGTACTCCCGATTTACCGAATCTAACAAAAATAACTTGATAAATGCCGAAGGAAATCCTAAAAAAATGTTTAAAATGTTACTGGTAGTTAACATAATTCCCTAAGCAAATCGGATTTCGGTTATCGGTTTAATCAATACATCGCCAAGGTTGTACAGCAAAGTCCGAGATATAAGATTGGCGACAATTGAAGTTTTTTGATTTATTCTTCCCTAAACCGGAATATTTTCTTAGACAGCTTTTGTCGCTAAAAAGTGCCCTTGGAGGTTGAATCTATTGCAAAAGCAGATTTTGCTCCTTTGGTGAATCAGACAGAATAGCCAAGATTTACTTATATCTACTTAGCAATAGTAGAGATCAGCCCCAGTTTCGTGCTGTCACCGATAAAATGTATTTAAAGTAGCCACAAACACGCTTCCATGATTCCTATCGTTATTGAACAATCGGGTCGAGGTGAACGCGCCTTTGACATCTACTCACGGCTGTTACGTGAGCGCATCATCTTTTTGGGACAACAAGTTGATAACAATATTGCCAACTTGATTGTTGCCCAACTGCTGTATTTGGATGCTGAAGACCCGGAGAAAGACATTTATATGTACATCAATTCTCCCGGTGGTTCGGTGACGGCTGGTATGGGCATTTTTGACACTATGAAACATATTCGCCCTGATGTCTGTACAATTTGTACCGGATTGGCGGCGAGTATGGGCGCTTTTCTCCTCAGCGCGGGTACTAAGGGTAAGCGGATGAGTCTACCCCATTCTCGGATTATGATTCATCAACCTTTAGGCGGCGCTCAAGGACAGGCGACTGATATTGAAATTCAGGCGCGGGAAATTCTGTACCATAAGCGGCGGCTAAACGACTATTTAGCTGAACATACAGGTCAACCAATTGAGCGCATTGCTGAAGATACTGAACGTGACTTTTTCATGTCGCCAGAGGAAGCCAGAGACTACGGTTTGATTGACCAAGTGATTGACCGTCACGCCGCTGGTAGCCGCCCAGCAGTTGCTGTTCTTAATTAATAGTCACGATTGGTAAATGATGATTTACCACTTTTAATTTCCTTAAACCCTAAAAATAACCCCTTTTCATAACTGAAGAGGGGTTATTTGACTTACAGCAGTTTTTATATATTTAGACCACAATTATGAGACCTAACCCCAGCCCCTTCCCTACTAGCGTTGGGGAGAAAATCAAAGCCTCTCTCCTCGTAGGAGAGAGGAATGGAAGTGAGGTCTATTTGTAGTTCATTTACCTGAAAATAGCTCTAAAAACTCGATTTTAAAGGGTCAAGATCCTATTTGTCGAGATGAAGGTAGTCTCGATCCGGTAGCAGATATTGAATAAATTCCAACTTTTGATTGTCTGAAGATACACATTTCGATCCTGACATAGGATCGTCAAAAGTTGGGAATAACCATAATTTGTCGCTTTACACTAGCCTCAAAACTAGTTTGCTGGAGTACAGCGATGTTATCAAAACAAACTTTTTGTGACTAAATAATACCAAGCAATTTGAATTTTATTTTCAACTTCATACTATTAAGGTCTTTTTCAGACTGTATTTTTTTTATTAAAAGCTTAATTTAGATTTAGATTACAAAGACACTAAGTCATTTTGTACAGTGTGTAATACCAAAAATCAATACATTTATCTTTAGGAAGAAACATCATGAATTGCTTCAAATCAAGTCTTAAGCTAACGTTGCTAACTTTATTAACTTGTGGATTGGTTTCCCCAGCTTTTGCGACACCCGATAACGACAATAGTATTTTTGCAGCCGATTTTGAAGGGAATTTGAATAGTGGTCAAGGATTTCTTCAGATTAAAGGCGATGTCACCACCACCGATGACTTAGAAGACTTTAGAAAAGTGCTACTCACGGGGCGCTCTAATTTACGTTTAAGACTGGAAGGCGTTGCCCCAAACGGAGGACGGACAGATTTGTTATTAGTTAGGGATTCAAACAACAATGGTCAAATCGATCGCAATCAAGGCGAAGTGATTGGCCAAAGTCGCGACTCATTTTCCCACCAAATTACACGCCAGAATCTAGCCGCAGGAAATTACTTCGTCATTATCCGAAGCAGACAGTTTAGCTCAAACAAAGTTCAGTATCAAGTCAGTGTAGATGCACGGGTGTAGTCAGTTCTGTAAACTCACCGATCAAAAGCGCGATCGCGCTTTTGATCTTCCTCAACTCAAGAGGGTATTTTTCCCTCGTTAACCCTAACTCACTAATTGTCTACTTTGTCAATGCATAAGTTCTAGACGAATCAATTCTGGATAGCCCAGGTGCGGTACAATTTCAATTCGCACACGAGGCATAGTTAATCACAGTTTTATTTCCGCTCAAATAATACTATCTTTGGCAAATTCGTATTAGTTATTACTAGGAGTTATGCAAAAATTGCTAAAAAGCTTAATTTATCGAACCACCTTCTCTGTGAGAGGCTGACGCCAACGCGCAGCGTATCGAAAAGAAGAGCGCCGAGAATTCGTAGAGTGTGCGTAACTCCTAATTACAAATGAAGAATCACAAATGACTAATCAAAATCCCGCTATTGGGTCTGGCTGAGATTGTAAGTATTTGAGGAATCCGTGTAGTTCTTCTTCAGTCAGCAAAGTCCGCCCGCGCTTACCGTAGGTTTCAATCAGATGTTCTCGTCCCTGTTCTGGTGTCCAGCCTAAGCGCTGGATTTCGACATCTGTTTTAGCAATTACATCCGACAAATCTGCTGGTGTTGATTGAGATGCAAGGGATGCAAGGTATTGCCAGAAGTCTAGTAATTCTGCTTCTGTCAGCAAAGTACGCGATCGCTTACCATAAGTTTTAATCAGATGCTCCCGTCCCTGTTCTGTTGTCCAGCCTAAACGCTGCATTTGGACATCGGTGTTAGCCAATATCCGAGATAAATCCTCAGAAGATATTCTAGTAATTACATTGTCTGATTCTTCTGAGTATGTAGAGAAATTTTGGAACTCTTCATATTCTGCATCAAGATTGCTGGGGTATTCTACTATAGGTTGAGCTTCAAAATATTTGAGTAATTCTAATAGTTCTTCTTGAGTAGGCGAATTCTGACTTTGCTTGCTAGAAGTTGTTGTAACATACTCCTGTTCCTCCTCTTTCATCCAACATAACCGTTCGATTTCAGAATTAATTTGTCCCTGCTGTTCCATCCAACATAACTGTTCGATGTCAACATTAATTTTGGCACTCACAACTCGATCTAATGGTTGAGATTCAAGGTATTGAAGGAAGTCTAGTAATTCTATTTGTGTTAGTAAAGTCCGCGATCGCTTCCCATAATTTTTTATGAGATGTTCCCGTCCCTGGTCTATTGTCCACCCTAGTCGCTGCATTTCAACGTCTGTTTGAGCAATTACTTCAGAAAAATTCACAGGTCATAGCTTCCTTACTGTTTCAAGAGCCTATGTTATTAGTCATTAGCCCTTACAAATGACTAATGACCAATGACAAATGACAAATGACAAATGACTAATCAAAATCCCGCTATTGGGTCTGGCTGAGATTGTAAGTATTTGAGGAATCCGTGTAATTCTTCTTCAGTCAGCAAAGTCCGCCCGCGCTTACCGTAGGTTTCAATCAGATGCTCCCGTCCCTGTTCTGGTGTCCAGCCTAAACGCTGAAGTTCGACATCTGTTTTAGCAATTACATCTGATAAATCCACTGGTTCAGCTTTTTTCTTTCTCTTTCCTGTCACTGACGGGGTAGTGGCATTTTCTTGAGGGCTGTAACTCCGGGGTGTAAATGGTGTGACATTGTTGGCAGAAATTGCCGGAAAGGTTTGATTTTCTGGCTGGTTATCAAAATTTATTTCCAAGTTCTCAACTGGAGGATCGAATTCTAGCTCCTGCTTGCCAGTCATCGGAAAGTTTTGACCTAAATCCTGGCTATAGGTATCGTTTAGAGGTGCAGCATTGCTGTACCCGTATTGTTCCTTACTACTTGTTACTACTTCTGGTTTGATGTTCCGTTCTTTGGAAGGCGGTATAGAGATTTCTTTGTCGCTGACTGCTGGCCACTGACTACTAACAAAATCCTCATCTTTGGCAGAGGAATAAGCAGCAGGCTCACTCAATCCAGCTTTAATATTCAAGTCAGGATTTAGCTGTGCTGGGGAAAGTGGACTTGAGGTCAACGCTACTGATTCTGGTGGCGCGTTTGTAATACCCAAAACTATCAGCGCCCTGGTTCTGGCTTGGTCTTCTGCTGCTTCTACTGTTTCTGCCGCTGCCATACCCGTAGCACGGGTTACGCCTTCAATTTGCACGCTTGCCCGAACAATATATTTTCCTTGAAAAATTTGCACTAATTCGGAAATCAAATTGCCCTTGGGATACAAGCTCTGGAATTGAGCCAACATAATACTGCTACCAATCTAAATATTTTTAATAACGGGGTTGATACTGCCTGTATATTCAAGCGAGATCGGCTGCCCTTACTTTAATTTACATCCACTCGATACCCAGGATGCCTGTCAATATTGCATTTATTTATTTATTTTTAATTGCCTACTATGTATCATCAGTTTCTTGCAAGCGATGAGTAGGTATAATTCTCTGCTCTGAGCCGTCAAGGTGATATTCTTACTTTGCCTGGTGTCCCAATTGTAGCAGTAGCTCTTTTTTGACGAAATTTTTGGTCAGTGCTAACTTATCTGGGTAGTCTTGCTTGCAATGCTATACTGATTACCCAAGTCTATATCTAGAACTATTTTCTGGAAGTGCGCTCTAAATCTACAATAATGGAGATAAGGTTCGCCCTCGCTGCTTATTAAGCTGCTTACCTAATTGTTACCGATTCTACATGTGGGAAAATTGGGTTCACCAGCAGTTCCTCCTAGTTAAAAATCAGAGTTTAATGGCGTAAAATTACCTTCTCTCTAGACAATCAAACACCTGTAGTTTCCACGCCACTTGACGGCAGTGCGGTCTTGGGGAGACCCCAGACGCTCGCAGACTCGCTAAGGCTTTTAGCGTCTCCCCTTGGAAAAGACCGCAGTGGCTCCCTTGCATAGCGCTTTTGGGCAGTATGGATTCTCTAAACCCAGCTTCTTAAAAACCCGTCGCGTAATTAACTAGCGGGGCTAAATTTTAATCAGGTGTGCAATCTTAAGTTTGGTTAGGTGAAGGGACTTGAACGCAGGCGAATTCTGAGAGCATCGTGCAGTGAGAAGTTTGTAAACGCCCAGAGTTGTCCGTGGGTCGGCTTCTTTGCAAAGGAACTGCGGGAGTAGTTTCCCCCTCTTACTGGGTCGGGCTTCCTTTCCTTAGAACTTAGGAAGCTTGCTTCAGAGCAATTAGTTTCCAGCTTGTTTCTGTAAGCCGTGAGGGTATACAGAAATGAACCAGATTAAACAACAAATGATGTTTTGACCAAAGGTCGGTTCACTGCATGGAATTTTCAATCGCTACACTCCTTGCCAATTTCACCGATGATAAATTGGTAGCTCGGAAGGTTTTAGAAAAGAAACTTGGCTGTGAAGATGAAAAAAGTTTACAAAAACTTCACATTGCCTTAGATGTTCTGGAAAAAATCGGTATTTTAGTGAAGGAACGGGGCAAGTACCGCCGTGTCTCAGAAGAGGGAATAATCGAGGCAAAACTCCGTTGTTCTAGTAAAGGCTTTTGCTTTGCTATTCAAGATGTGGAAGGAGCCGAGGATATTTACATCCGCGAAAGTCATCTGAGTAATGCTTGGAATGGCGATCGCGTTTTGGTAAGAGTTCTCAAAGAAGGCAGTCGCCGACGCTCTCCCGAAGGTGAGGTGAAGCTGATTCTCGAACGCTCTAACCACACTTTACTGGCACGAATCAAGCAGGTAGAAACTGGTTTTCGGGCTGTGCCTTTAGACGATCGCTTACTGTTTGAACTCAAGATTCAACCTAACGGGGCGAAGTTAGAAGAAGCGATCGATCATCTGGTTCATGTGGAAGTTTTGCGTTACCCGTTGGCACAATATCCTCCCCTTGGTCGAGTGGTGCAAATCCTCGGTAGCGATGCCGAAGCCGCTGCTGATATAGATTTAGTTACGTGCAAACACGACCTTTCCCGGACTTTTCCAGATAATGTTCTAGAAGCAGCTGCGAGGTTGCCCAAAAAGCTCCTGAAAGCAGACCTGAAAAATCGGCTAGATTTACGTAATTTGTTTACTCTCACGATTGAAGGAGTAAATAGCGATACCAAAGTTATAGAAAACGCTTTTAGTTTAGAAAAAAACTTAGCTGGAAATTGGCTTTTGGGCGTTCATATCACCGATGTTTCTCACTATGTCCAACCTGATGAAGCCTTAGATAGAGAAGCACTCAAACGGGGCAAATCAGTATATCTAGGAGAATTGGTGTTACCAATCTTGCCCCCAGCAGTAGCAGAACGCTGTTCTTTAGTACCTGGGAGCGATCGCTTAACCATCTCTTTTTTAATTACCATCGATCCCCAATCGGGAGAAGTGCTGGAATGGGAAATTCAACCCAGTGTAATTAACGTCGAGACTGCACTGACTACAGAACAAGCTCAAGCAATTCTCACAGGTGAAGTTGAAGATAAATCATCACAGGTTTTCCAAATCCTGCAAGACCTCCAAGCCTTGCAAACTGCCGTGAAACAGGTACGCTTGACTCGTGGTAGCCTCCAGTTGAATCTGCCGCCTAGCCAAAACGCCTATTATGATGAAGGGATTCTCGGCGCTGTGGTGGTGAATGATTTACCAGTGCGATCGCTACTCACGGAGTTGGTACTGTTAGTTAATCAACTGTTTGCAACTCACTTAAATGCCCTTGGTGTTCCGGCTATCTGGCGAGTCCAAGGTACTCCTGATGTTGAAGATGTCCAGGAAATGTTGAAATTGGCAGTCAATTTAGGCGTTGACCTCACATTAGATCCAGAAGTTGATATCCAACCCTTAGATTACCAACATTTGACCACAGCTTTTGCTGAATCTCCCTCCGAGCAAGTTCTTACTTACTTGTTACAAGATACACTGAAGCCGTCTGCATACAGTACCACTAAAGGATCTCACTTTGGTCTGGCATTACCGCAATATGTCCACTTTAGCGCTCCCTTGCGGCGGTTCCCAGATTTGCTCATGCAGAGAGTGTATTACACGTTACTGGAAAACGGACGCGATCGCCGCAATACCCGTGTCAGAGAGCGCGTTAATCTCCGCCACTCTTCTAGCCACGAGGAAATTAACTGGAACGTTTTACCCCCAGAATTGCAACAAGAACTGCAAAGCGATTTGACCAGGGTAATTGTTCAAATCAACGACCGAGAAAAAGAAGTCCAAGAAGCCGAAGCCGATTTAGCCGGACTGCAAAAAGCCCAACTGATGAAGCAACGCATCGGTCAGGTATTTCAAGGCGTGATTACCGGAGTTCAATCCTACGGTTTCTTTGTGGAAATTGAAGTGCCTGCGGCTGAGGTGGAGTCCAGCACTAATCATGGTGTGCCTTTGCGGGTAGAGGGATTGGTACACGTCAGTTCTCTCAAAGATGATTGGTATGAATATCGCGCCAGACAACAGGCACTGTTTGGGCGCAAAAATCGCGCTTCTTATCGACTAGGCGATCGCGTCGCCGTGCAAGTTAAGAGTGTCGATTACTACCGTCAGCAAATTGATTTAGTGACAGTAGGCAGCGATGGTGTCGCCAAAGGTTTAACTGGCAATGATTCTCGTGATGACCTTTCAGACCTCTACTTACCAAATGATATGGAGCCTGATGACCTAGATCCTTACTCTGAGGACGAGTAAAATCCACTACAACTTACGTGTCAAATAACACCAAACCTTTAATTTTAGGCGTATCGGGCGCATCTGGTCTGATTTACGCTGTTCGCGCGATCAAATTTTTGCTAGAAGCGGAGTATAGCATTGAATTAGTTGCCTCTAAATCAACTTACATGGTTTGGCAGTCAGAACAGGAAATTCGGATGCCACCAGAACCAACCGGGCAAGAACAATTCTGGCGAGAGCAAGCTGGTGTTGCACTTGCCGGTAAACTCCGGTGTCATCCTTGGAGCGATGTCGGAGCCGGAATTGCCAGCGGTTCCTTTGCCACTCTGGGGATGATGATTATTCCATGCAGCATGAGTACAGTAGCAAAGCTAGCAGTTGGCTTGAGTTCCGATTTACTAGAACGGGCAGCGGATGTCCAACTCAAAGAAGGGCGAAAGCTGGTTATTGTCCCGCGTGAAACGCCTTTTAGCCTCATCCACCTGCGTAACTTAACTTCTTTAGCAGAAGTTGGAGTTAGAGTTGTCCCCGCTATTCCCGCCTGGTATCACAATCCCCAAACCATCGAGGATTTAGTTGATTTTGTAGTTGCCCGTGCTTTAGATCAACTAGATATTGACTGTATTCCAATTCAGCGGTGGCAAGGTCGTCGCTAATACCCTGAGTAGATTTATTAGACCTCTTGCAAAAATATATTTTTCCAAGACAGGGAAAAGGGTAAAGGTTAAAGGAGAAGGGTTTTGAGTTTCTTTACCCTTTTCCCCTTCACCTTTACCCCGACAAATGCCAAGAAGTCTATTGTAAATTTCACAATAGTCTTAAAAAGGTAATGATAGAGATAGCTGATAGTGTCAGTAGTCAGCGAACAGTAATTAGTGAAGAATAACTAGACCGATCGCTGACATTGATAATTGACTGCTGATAATTGACAACTGACAAAATTGCTATGGCTGTAATTCGCTTAATTCTATTGGTGGCAGTACTGGGAGGACTAACGCTGTTATTAGTCCAAAATTTCTCACCTGCCCTATCGCTAGTATTTTTGGGCGTGCGAACTCAACCATTACCACTAGCGATATGGATTTTGTTCAGTACTGCCACTGGTGCTTTCACATCGATATTGATTGCTACCTTATTTAATTTATCCAATTATTTTGTAGCAGGACAACGCCAAACTCCTAACAGAAGAACCACCCCTTCAAGTCGTGCGAAGGCAACCCAAAGAGAAGAACCGACATCTCGCCCTGCCAGTCCTCCACCACCAGCTAGTAAAAGAGAAGAGTCTAGCAGTGAGGGATTTGATGATTGGGAGACAAATAGCAGTAGAGATGATGATTGGAACTTTGATGAAAAGTCAGAAGAAGTGCCTATTCCTAATTCTCAAGCTCAACAACCTAAAGACTCAACAACTTACGAACGTCAATCAGAAGCCAAAAGCACTTCTCGGTCTGGTTCAGTTTACTCCTACAGCTACCGCGAGCCAAAAAATACGGCTGCGGGAAAAACTGAATCAATTTACGATGCTGATTACCGAGTAATTATCCCCCCTTACCAGCCGCCAACTACCAATCAAGCCGATGATGATGATTGGGAATTTTTTGAGGATGATGATGATTTTGAAGATGATGGTAAACGCCCCCGTCGGTGAGATGTAGCAGGCTACATCTCTATTTAATGCCACACCGTTCTCTAGATTCCTGCTTGACCCTACCAGTCATGGCAGCTTCTTGCAAAATCATGAAAGCATTAAAATCTTCCAAGTCATATCGGGTAGTCAACAGTTGTCGTAGTTGATCTTCAGCTTCAACTGTCAAATAACCAGTTGCTAAAGCTCTTTCTACAACGTCACGAATTCGAGTCATGGTTGACACCTCATTCATACAATATTTATTCATTCAGGCTTATTGGGGTGGAATATGCAGTAGTCTTTGTGTCGAAATTTCAATTTTTTTGCAAGTTTTTTTTGGGCGATCGCGGTAAATCAGTCATTATTTACACCTTTATTAGAAACATTTAATTGAGCGGGTCTTGTTATAACTGAACTTTTAGAATAACGACCCTGTACTGTTAGAAACACAGTATTATGTATACTTAAAATTAAACATCAGAGTAAAAACCCTGATTATTCAGATAGACAGATATTGTTTAAATAAAGTTTCAAACAAGCTAGGTTAATTTTTTGGTTAAGCATAGGCATTACTATACAGCAATTACCTAGTTACTTCCGAAAAATTACTACATTCATAAGAAATTCATCAGTAATAACTGATGATAATTTCAGAGAAGAATCGTTAATTTCTTGCCTAAGTTACTTTAAATACATTAATAACGGTAATTATGTCATTTCGTTCCTCTTAAAATAGAAGATGAATTTGCAGATTTTAAAAATAATTGGAAGTTAGAAAAGTTATAAGTAAATTTGAGAGAAACAAAGTGAAAAACTTTGATATCTGTTGAAAATAAATTTATTGAGGTTTATTTTGTTTTTGTATGCCTGCGGAAATTACTAATATCGGCATCAAGTTGTAGTAGTAAACTATTAGAGTTTGCGCGATTATGTATCAAACTCCGTATTTTTAAGTCCTAGATTGAATCGTTGAGTTTATAATTTAAAGCTGTGACTCAGCACTCAAAACTTATAATTGGAGCGAAGCAACTGGTGAGCAGCTTATTACAAGGAGTCAACCTGTACTTAATTGGTATTATGGGCGTTGGTAAGACGACAGTAGGGCGCTTACTAGCAAAAGAACTGGGTTATGGGTTTGTAGATACCGATGGTGTCATTGTCCAAGCAACAGGTAAATCTATCAATCAATTATTTGCAGAAGTTGGTGAAGCCAGGTTTCGCCAGTTAGAAAGTGACGTACTTTCACAAATTTGTGCTTTTACAAAGTTGACTATCGCAACCGGTGGGGGCATTGTATTGCGGCGAGAAAATTGGGGTTACTTGCACCACGGTTTGATAGTGTGGCTAGATACGCCAGTGGAGATAATTTACAGCCGTTTAGCTGAGGATACCACAAGACCACTGCTGCAAGATGCCGATCCTAAAGCTAAGTTGCGATCGCTCCTCGAACAACGAACACCACTTTATTCTCAAGCTGATTTGCACATCACCGAGCGAGAGGGAGATACACCTGAAGACGTTGCCAAGCGAATACTTGAGGCAATTCCTAGCGTTCTCAAAACACAAGTTTCTCATTAAGAAGACTCAAATTACCAAATTTTGCCCATCCGTAGGATAAATCCTGGTAATTCTGGATTACCATTAACTGCTTCGGGATTATCCAAAATTTCAACTTCTCGATTCGGACGATAAATGTAGACTTTTCGATTTTGCCGATCGATTAACCAGCCTAGTGATGCACCGTTATCGATGTACTCCTGCATTTTCTCTTGTAATTTGATCGGGCGATGTCTACGACGGGCTACGCCTACGCTAGATGAGCGTAACTCAATCACAAAACTGGGGCAAATTGGTGCAAATGAAGCTTTTTGTGCATCTGTTAAGGCGTTCCAGTGCTCCAGTTCAATCCAAGAAGCATCAGGGGAACGCATCGCTCCATTAGGTAGCGTAAAACCTGTACTAGAGTCAAAGCCTATGCCAGTGCCATCTTGTTCAGTCCAATTCCCAAGCTGTGCAGCAATGTTAAAGTTACGGTTGCCCGTATCTGAAAAAGCTGGGGGCATGATGATGACTTCCCCATTGGCAGTACGCTCAATTCGCAAATCTCCATTGGCTTGGCAGAATTCGTAGAATTGCTCATTTGTCATTTGCACAAGCGAAGGAAAATTTACCGTTAGGGGTGTGCTTTCAGTTTGAATTAGCAGCGTGGTCATTTTCATTCCCTAGCTTCAGCCGAATGATTTCAATTCTAGAGGTTTGAAGAAGCGATCGCTTATTTTTACAAATCCAGCCAGATTGCTAGAGTCATTATAGTACTAACATACTTACTTAAATTGGGCAGCAGAGATTGTGAGGAGTTACAAAGTCTTCTACACTGACTGAAATAGGTTTTAACTCTCTCTGTTAGGCTCCTCATGACGGTCAACGATTCTGAATACATCAGGCAAGCTGAAGCCACTCGTGTACGTGTACTCAGCGAAGCACTACCTTATATTCAACAATTCGCCGGTCGCACTGTTGTTGTCAAATATGGTGGCGCGGCAATGAAAGATAGCACACTTAAAGACAAAGTTATCCGCGATATTGTATTCTTATCCTGCGTGGGCTTGCGTCCGATTGTAGTCCACGGTGGTGGCCCAGAAATTAACAGTTGGTTAGATAAGCTGGGCATCGAACCACAATTTAAGAATGGTCTGCGAGTCACTGATGCCGCCACAATGGATGTGGTGGAAATGGTTTTAGTTGGTCGAGTTAATAAAGAAATTGTCTCCTTAATTAACCAAGCTGGTGGTTTGGCTGTCGGACTTTGTGGTAAAGACGGTAATCTATTTACTGCCCGTTCCCAAGGTCAAGAAGGCATTGGTTTTGTGGGAGAAGTCAGCAATGTAAATATCAAGATTTTGGAAACCCTCGCTAGCAATGGCTATATTCCGGTAGTGTCTAGTGTCGCCGCAGACGAGACGGGGCAAGCTTATAACATTAACGCCGATACCGTAGCCGGGGAAATCGCTGCTGCATTAGGTGCAGAAAAGTTAATTTTACTGACCGACACCAGTGGAATTTTAAAAGATTACAAAGACCAATCTACTTTGATTCCGAAAGTAGATATCCGCGAAGCCCGCGAGTTGATTGCTGATGGTATAGTTAGCGGTGGGATGATTCCCAAAGTGAATTGTTGTGTGCGATCGCTTGCTCAAGGAGTCCGTGCCGCACACATCATCGATGGTCGCATTCCCCACGCGCTGTTACTGGAAATCTTTACTGATGTTGGGATTGGGACGATGATTCTCGGTTCGCAGTTTACCTATTAGAGTGCCGAGTGCTGAGTGAGAAGTGAGGAGTGAGGAGTAAAAAGTTCTTATTATCCCCTCATCTCCCTACTCTACCGGGGATAGGTAATAATAACCCGCGATCGCCCACCGCTAAATGGTGTACGAGGCCATGAATTATTGATAATTACTGGATTAACTAGAGTTGAGTCTCGAATTGTTGGATTGATCGGCGTGAAATTTCTAATATTTTGCCTGAACTGGGGATAGGAATAATCGCGGTAATGATTACGTTGTGGCATTAGTCCTGTTGTTGGGTCTACAGGCATAGGCATGGGAATCGGACTACCATAAATAAAGGAACCCACAGAAGGCGACGATTGCCTGACTCCATAACCACCATCATTTACGAACACGCGCTGGGTAGAATGCGATCGCCTGACTCCATAACCACCATCAATCCCGAACGCGCGCTGGGCGGATGCTGGAGCAATGCTTACACCCATCACTGCTAAAGTCATACCTGCTAAGAGCCAATTCAGTTGCGAATGCTTGATTTTCAACATAATTTTGCTCACCTGCATTTGATACCAGAATTTTTAATCAGAAAATAGTTGCAGCTACTTACTTAAAATTTTAGAAGTTTATCTGCTTCAGATTGCCAGCTTTTGAAAAGATTCCAAAAAGATTGCTGGCATTGGCAAAATGAAAATAGTGCTAATTTTTGTATAAGACGTGAGTACAGAAAGTCTAGAAATTGCTAAAACCCGCTACCAGGCTGGGAAAGTTGCCTTTGAGAATGGGCAATACCGTGAAGCCGTAGAAAATTTAGAAAAGGCCAGCGCTTTATTAGCTCGTAATTCTCGTCTTGGGGGCGAAGTAGAAATTCATCTAGTGACAGCTTATGAAGCGGCTGGACGCACGGATGATGCGATCGCTCTTTGCGAAAGACTCAAACGCCATGCTCATTTTGAAATTGCCAAACAAGCGCGGCGGATGCTTTATATCTTAAAAGCACCAAAGCTGAAAAGACCCAGCGAATGGATGACCGAAATCCCCGATTTGGGCACACTAGCGGATAATGAACTCAAAATTTCTGTACCTGCTAAGTCTCCAAAATCTTCTGGGGAGCAAAAGCCAAAACCTGCTGAGCCAGAATTCGTTGACCTCAGTCAGGTCAATACCAGAGATAATCGCTTTATCTGGGTGGCGCTAATTGCCATTGGTTTAACCATCTCGTACTTGGTTTGGTTGAATTTTTCCGGAACTCCTGGCTGATAATAATTTTGGATTTTGGATTTTAGATTCTTGTGGTTTATGCTTCACCCAGAAGGGTTGAGGCATGAAGCAAAATCCAAAATTTAAAATTTTTGAGCTTTATCCGCTTATCGGTGGGGTCAATCCAAAATCCAAAATTTAAAATCCAAAATCTGTTGACTTTGGGGGAGATTTATAGTTATGAATTCTTCAATTTTCGGAAAGATTTTCTTGTGGTTAGTCAGATCGTTTAATTTTGTGTTGGCAAATATGAAATTGCCCTCACGAGTGAATGGCCGAAATCGAATAAACCGCGTCTTTCCCATCCGAAATCCTATTCTTTGGCTAGTGCTGTTAACATCTCTCCTACTGACTGGCTGTGTAAAGTACGATGTGGGGCTTAACTTTGACAACTCAAATAGTGGCGAACTAGTACAGCATATTAAGTTGGGAGAACGGCTAACCAGTTTTAGCGGCGATTCGGTGTATGAGTGGTTAAAGAGCATAGAACGCCGCGCCCGTCAACTTGAGGGTAAAGCACAGCGAGTTTCCCCAGAAGAAATCATCGTCACAATTCCTTTTAGCAGTGGTAGGGAATTGCAAGAGAAGTTCAACGAATTCTTTAACTCCCATGCGAATCAACCCTCTGAGTCTGTACAGAGCGAATCTGACTCAGAACTGCCGAAAATTGAATCAAACGTCCTCTTGGAGGAGAATAATTTTTTACTTTTAGTTCGAAATCGGTTGATTTATGATTTGGATTTGCGATCGCTCTCTCTAATCGCTAGCAAAGGTAACGTCCTAGCTAATGCTGGTTCAATTCTCGATTTGGAATTTAGCTTGAAGACTCCTTGGGGAGCCAAAAATATTCAACTAACTGAAACTGCAATTGAGCCAGAAAAAAATGGCAATCAATTAGTGTGGAAACTCCAGCCTGGTGAGCTAAACCACATAGAAGCTGTTTTCTGGCTTCCTAGCCCCCTTGGTATTGGTGGGTTGTTAATTATTCTGTTTGTCTCAGGAGGATTGTACTTGAGATATAATTTCATGCCAGATCCGAGAATTCAGTTTCCTCCCAAAGTAGCAGCAATCCAGGAACAGTAGACTATTTATCTGTTAAATATTGTTAGCGAAGCCGATGCATTTTCCATCGGCTTTTTTACCTTTTCCCCAGCTTTTTGTAAAAATGAGTCATAGCGAATTAGCCAAAGAAATTGTTCGTGTTTCCTATTTGAAAGGCGAGTTTCGGTTACGTTCTGGTCAGATATCTGACCATTACTTTGATAAATATCAGTTTGAATCTAATCCTTTGTTACTGAAGCAGTTAGCTAAAGAAATGGTAAAAAAGATTCCACCAGGAACAGAAATTCTAGCAGGACTAGAATTAGGGGGAGTTCCTTTAGCAACAGCAATTTCATTAGAAGTTGAATTACCAGTTGTCTTTGTTCGGAAGACAAAAAAAGAATATGGTACTGAGAAGCTAGCAGAAGGAATTGATATCCAAGGAAAAAAATTGTGTATCATTGAAGACGTGATTACAACAGGTGGTCAAGTTGTAAAAAGTACCGAAGCGCTGCGTCATGAGGGAGCGATCGTGGACTTTGTACTCTGCGTAATCTGGCGCGGAAGAACGGAAGACAACAGCCTCGAAAAAGCTGGTATTCAAAAACTTCCTCTATTTGATATGGAAGAGCTTTCAGTATGGATGGAACTGTCTTGAAGCCCACAATTAAAATATCTTAGACAATAGCCCTAAAAATACTTAGGTTTGAGATAAAACTTGTGTAATTTCAGCTTAAACATTACTATTGCTATGTTCTCGTTGTTCGCTGCCATACCAACGTTCAGCAAGCCTATTGAGTTGATGAAGGATTTCAATGAGTTCCTGTCCGCGTTCTGTAAGACCGTAAGTGACTTGAGGTGGGATAGTTGGTTCATACTGGCGATAAATAATTTCTGCTGCCTCAAGCATCCTCAGTCTTTCTGTCAGCATTTTGGTTGATATGCCTTCTACTTGGCGCTTCAATGCACCAAAACGAGTAGGCCCGCGATTACACAACACCCATAGTATGTACATTGTCCAGGGGCCCGATAATAAGGACATCAAAATACTGATTGGGCAAGCATCAGGATTTGTAGAAGCAGACATCGATAAGTTAGCCAAAATTATCCAATAGTTACTATAAAGTAACTACTTTACTTTAGTAACTAGTTACTTTTAGTATCTGATGTAATGCTTTGAAATAAAGATTTAAAAAAGTAAAAGCAGAAATCCTAGTTAATCAGGAGATATTTGTGGTAAACATTCTACATATTGATTCCAGCCCCCGTGGTGAACGATCGCACTCCAGAGAATTATCTAAGGAATTCGTCAGTGCTTGGAAGGCAGCACATCCTGAAGATGCGATCGCCTATCGAGATTTAGGGCATCACCCAGTTCCTCACGTTGATGAAGCTTGGATTGCGGCGGCATTTTCACCACCAGAAACCCATACTCCAGAATTAACTGAGGCAATTAGGATTTCTGACGAACTGGTTGATGAGTTTTTGGCAGCCGATCGCTACGTCTTTGGAGTGCCAATGTATAACTTCAATATACCTTCCACCTTTAAGGCTTACATCGACCAAATCGTTCGCATTAACCGGACTGTTGCCTTAGATGCTCAAGGTTTTAGAGGGTTAGTCGAAGGTAAAAAGGCAGTTATCATTACAGCTCGTGGCGGTGACTTTAGCGCCACCTCCCCAGCCGTTGCCTACGACTTCCAAGAACCCTACCTGCGGACGATTTTCGGCTTTATTGGGCTTACAGACATTCAATTTATTAACGCTAATAGCTTGAATGAAGGTGATGCTCGTACCCAATCTCTATCAGAAGCACGAGCAGCAATTAAAGATTTGATTCCTCAGTGGTAATGTGATACGGGTCATTGGGCATTGGCCATTGGGAAGGAGGAGGCAGAAGGCAGAAGGCAGGAGGCAGAAGTTCTTTAATTTTGAATTTTGAATTTTGAATTTTGAATTGATTTCTCCCCCTGTCCCCTGCCTCCCCTTCACGGTGACAATCGCTCAATCTTCCAAGTGCCATTATCTAAACGGCTATAGAGCAAGCGATCGTGCAGACGGCTAGGGCGTCCTTGCCAAAACTCAATTTCTGTAGGGATAACTCGTAAGCCTCCCCAATGAGACGGTCGAAAAATCTCTTGATTTTCATATTTGCTTTGGAATTCCTGCAAGCGTCGCTCTAAGACTTCTCGACTTTCTATGACCTCGCTTTGATTAGATACCCATGCACCCAGGCGACTGTTAGCTGGGCGACTGTGAAAATATTGGTCAGACTCAGTTTCGGAAACTTTCTCCACATACCCCGAAATTCGGACTTGACGTTCCAGTTCTGCCCACCAAAAGACTAAAGCCGCTTGGGGGTTTTCTGCTAATTCTTGTCCTTTGTGACTGTTGTAGTTAGTAAAGAAGGTAAAGCCCCGTTCATCAAAATCCTTAAGCAGCACCATTCTGGCTGAAGGCTTACCGTCTGGTGTGGCTGTGGCAATGGTCATGGCATTAGGTTCAGGGAGTTGTGCTGCTAGAGCCTGATCGAACCATTTTTTAAATTGGATAAAAGGATTGAGTTCTACTTCGAGTTCGCTCAAGCCTTCCAAGGTGTAGTCTTTGCGAAGACCAGCTACAATTTTGTCCATTGTGATTTGTTTCCTTGCTATCAGATACGCTTATATATATCTTTGTTAAAAATATCTATGATGATAATCAGTGCCATCAAGAATTTTACAAATTATCTCAAGGAATATTTAAAATAGGTTGCGTCAGATGCGCCGTTCAGCCTCCCTTCAACGCTTGTTAATTTATGGTCTGAGCGGTCCGATTATCGCTCTTAATATCTGGTTGCTGTCTGTGCTTTTTCGCTATTTCCAGCATCCCATTACTGTCTTGAGCATTGCGGCGATTCTGGCTTTTCTGCTCAATTACCCGGTTAAGTTCTTTGAACGTGCTCAGATCACCCGCACTCAGGCGGTGATCGTAGTTTTACTGGCAACATTAACCCTGCTTGGGATTTTGGGCGTTACCCTAGTACCGTTGATCGTCGATCAAACAATCCAACTGTTAAATAAGATCCCTGATTGGTTAACCGCCAGTCAAGCAAACCTAGAGCAGTTTGAGATGTTGGCAAAGCAACGACGTTTGCCAATCGATCTGAGGGTTGTGAGTAGTCAAATCAATGCCAACATTCAAAATGTAGTGCAACAGCTAGCTTCTGGTGCAGTAGGATTTGCTGGAACACTACTTTCTGGATTAGTTGACTTAGTGTTAGTCATTGTGCTTGCATTTTATATGCTTTTATATGGCGATCGCGTCTGGTATGGTCTGATCAATCTTTTACCCTCTAACATTGGAGATCCCCTCACCACATCCTTGCGCTTAAACTTTCAGAACTTCTTCCTCGGCCAGCTGTTACTAGGATTGTTCATGGTGCTAACCTTGACACCAATTTTCTTAGTCATAAAGGTGCCTTTTGCCCTGTTGTTTGCCATTTTAATCGGTATTTCAGAACTCATTCCCTTTATTGGGGCGTCTCTCGGTATTGGTCTGGTGACAATTTTAGTACTACTGCAAAATTGGTGGTTAGCAGTTCAAGTTGCGATCGCGGCAATTCTCATGCAGCAGCTTAAAGATAACTTGTTAGCTCCCAGGATACTCGGTAATTTTATCGGACTCAATCCCATTTGGATTTTTGTAGCTATTTTGATGGGATTTGAGATTGCTGGCTTGTTAGGGACAATTGTTGCTGTTCCAATTGCTGGTACTATTAAGGGCACTTTCGATGCTATTAAGAGCGGCAAGCCGAGTGATTTTGTCTCAACTGTCACTATTGCCCATGATTCGCCTCCTGATTAAGGGGGCAGGGGGCAGGGGGCAGGGGGCAGGGGGCAGGGGGGACAAAGGGACAAGGGGGAATTATTGAACAAGTCTTTTTCTTATCTCCCCCCTCTTCCTTGTCTACCTTGTCTCTTCTCAATGCCCCATGCCCAATGCCCCATGCCCAATGCCCCATGCCCAATGCCGAATGCCCAAGGTCAAAAGTTGCACAATCTAATCTCACAATTCACAATGGTGATCGATTACAAATTTTAGAGGATATTGCCAGCAGGCAATTTCTGAAAAAAGAAGCGCAAGCGAATGTATAGAGTATACGCTTTGCCAATAGTCAATTAATTTAGTCTTGAATTTACATTCTTTTGATTCTCATTAATTAACTTAGAACCTGTTGATGGAAGCTTCCGAGCTGTTAGAAACAATCACATTTTTGATTTACCAAGCCGAGCAGGGGGAAATTGATCCTTGGGATGTCCAAGTGATCGAGGTGATTGACCGCTATTTAGAACTGATGGCACCGGGGGCAATAACAAGAGGCTATGAAGCGGACTTGTCTCAATCTGGACAGGCATTTTTATCAGCATCAATGCTGGTATTATTCAAGGCAAATACCTTGATGCAATTGTCAACAGTAGGAGATGCACAAGATGGTGTAGAAGATGATGCCTTACTGGAAGGTGAGGACGGTGTATTACATCAGGGTCATCGTCTACCCTTAGAACGGCAATTGCGTCGTCGTCCAGCGGCAATGCCACCACCAAAGCGTCGGGTAACTCTGCAAGAGTTAATCGAGCAATTGCAGATTATGGCTAACCAACTAAAACTGGTAGAGAAAGTCAGTAAACCTATCCGTCCCAGGCGTCAACCTAGCGTTCAAAGTATGCGAGAGGCGCTGGAGTTAGCTCACCAAGAAAATCTGACAGAAGTCGCCAGAGAACTGGAGCAGGTGTTGAAATTGTCGACAAGAGAGCTAAGTTTAGAACAAAATTGGTTGAATTTAGAACAACTTGTAGAATTGTGGACTAAGACAAAGCTTCTTAACCAAAATGGGTCTGGACATGAGTCTAAACACAGTAACCTAGTTAGCGTTTTCTGGGCACTACTATTACTCTCGGCTCAATCGAAGGTAGAGCTATTTCAAGAGGATTTTTATCATGAAATTAAAATTCGCTTAATTAGAGATTCAGCTAATATCGGCAAACCTTTTGAGAACCCGATGAACTAAGAAAGTCAAAAGTGGAGGCAGGAGGCAGGAGGCAGAGATAGAAACTGTTTATATGTGATGCGTAAGTCCTGCATTTTGTACCTCATCTACTTGTAAACTGCTGTATTGTTGCTCTTTGGTGAAAAGTGACGCTCTTGTGTTGCTAACAGAGCGCCGGAACCGACGATCGGACTTTTCGCTTTGTCACGGATAACAGCGCCCTATATTTATGCATGAAGAGACAAAACAATTTAAATCAAAAGTGCGGGCATCAAGATTTAAGACTTCCTGGTTAGAAAAATAGGAATTTATTTATGGGTTTTCCTCCTGCCTCCAGCATAGCTGCTTCCTTTGTCATAGATTTTTGATTCAGCCGCAAAATCCGAGTAAATTGAAAAGATAAGCGATCGCTTGTCATCTAAGTATATCAATGGTTGTAATAACCACTAAATTCCTGTTATCCCTATTCTGGGGGATGACTTAGAGCAGAAATAAAAACTGATGATAAAGTATCACTCGATGAAAGTAAACTGGCTTGTGGTTGAGGAATAAATTTTTATGAAAGCGATGATTCTCGCGGCTGGCAAGGGTACTCGCGTGCGTCCTATTACGTACACTATGCCCAAGCCGATGATGCCCATCCTGCAAAAGCCAGTGATGGAGTTTTTACTAGAACTGTTACGCCATCATGGATTTGACCAGATTCTAGTTAATGTTAGTCATTTGGCTGAGGAAATAGAAAACTATTTCCGTGATGGTCAGCGGTTTGGAGTGCAAATTGCCTATTCCTTTGAAGGGAAAATTGATGACGACGGTAAATTGGTGGGCGAAGCGATAGGTTCAGCTGGAGGGATGCGACGCATCCAAGATTTCTCACCCTTTTTTGATGATACCTTTGTAGTTTTATGTGGTGATGCTTTAATTGACTTGGATTTAACTGCGGCGGTTAAATGGCATAGAGCTAAAGGGTCGATCGCTACCATTATCACTAAATCTGTCCCCAAAGAAGAAGTTTCTAGCTATGGTGTGGTTGTGACTGACGAAGAAGGTCGTGTCAAAGCTTTCCAAGAAAAACCTTCAACTGAAGAAGCCCTCAGCACCAACATCAACACAGGTATTTACATTTTTGAGCCAGAGGTTTTTAACTATATTCCCTCTGATGTTGAATATGACATTGGTAGCCAATTGTTTCCCAAATTGGTAGAAATCAAAGCCCCCTTTTACGCCATTCCTATGGACTTTGAATGGGTAGATATTGGTAAAGTTCCAGACTATTGGCGGGCGATTCGTGGTGTGCTGCTGGGTGAAATCAAAAATGTACAAATTCCTGGTCATGAAGTCGCCCCTGGTATTTACACTGGCTTAAATGTCGCCGTAAATTGGGACAAAGTGGATATCACAGGCCCAGTTTACATTGGTGGGATGACAAGAATTGAAGACGGAGCTAAAATTGTCGGCCCAGCCATGATTGGCCCCAATTGTTGGATATGTAGTGGCGCAACAGTGGAAAACAGCGTCATTTTTGAATGGTCGCGCTTGGGCCCTGGAGTCCGGTTAGTCGATAAGCTAGTATTTGGACGTTATTGCGTAGATAAAACTGGCGCTGCGATCGATGTTCAAGCTGCTGCTTTAGACTGGCTGATTACCGATGCCCGTCAGACACCGCCATCACATACCCCTGTTGAGCGACAAGCGATAGAGGAATTGTTGGGGACAAATACAAATTAAAGTTAGGAGTTAGGAGTTAGGAGTTAGGAGTTTGGAGTTTGGAGTTTGGAGTTATTATTTCATATTTCCCTCTTCACTTCTAACTTTTAACTTTATTCCTAACTCTTCACTTCTAACTTTTAACTTTATTCCTAACTCTTCACTCCTAACTCCTAACTATTTAAGTACGTATATCTTCTAAGACTCTGCTCGTAGGTTTGCAGTAGTCGCTGAGATTCCGCTAGGGTGATGCGCTTTTCTTCTAATGCTTTCTCGCAACGCTGGCGAATGTTTTCTACCATATCTTCGGAGTCATACTGGACGTAGCTTACTACTTCGCTCATCGTGTCACCTTTGACAACGTGTTCAATTTGGTAGCCTTTGGGCGTTAATTGGATGTGAACGGCGTTGGTATCGCCAAACAAGTTGTGCAAATTCCCCATGATTTCCTGGTAAGCTCCATTCAAGAACATTCCCAAATAATAGGGTTCTCCGGGCTTGTAGGTGTGCAATTCTAAAACCGACTTGACATCGCGCAGGTCAATAAAGCGGTCGATTTTACCATCACTGTCGCAGGTGAGGTCTGCTAAAATTCCCCGCCGTGTTGGTTCTTCATCTAAGCGGTGGATTGGCATGATCGGGAATAGTTGGTCGATCGCCCAGCAATCTGGTGCCGATTGGAACACTGACATATTCACGTAGTAGATGGAAGCCATGATTTTCTCTAGGTCTTCTAGTTCATCGGGTACGTATTCTTCCTGTCTAGTGATGGTAAGAATTTTTTGACAACAAGCCCAGTAGAGACGTTCGGCTTTAGCTCGTTCTCTGAGGCGTAAAATTCCTAAGTTGAAGCGGCTGATGGCTTCTTCTTTGAATTGTGTAGCGTCGTGGTAGAACTCCTGATAATTCTCTTTGTTAATGGATTGGTAAGTTTCCCAAAGATAATTAATAATCGGGGATTCTCCCTCTTGTGGAGGTTCTGGGTTGTCGAGAGGGACATCACTAGTACTAAGAACATCAAAAATCAGCACCGACTGATGGGAAGCGATCGCTCGTCCACTTTCACTAATCAGTGTTGGTACGGGAATCTGCCGCTCTGCACAGGTATCTTTTAACTCTGCCACGATGTCATTGGCATAGTTCTGCATGTTGTAATTTTTCGATGCATAGAAGTTGGTTTGAGAGCCATCATAATCTACGCCCAAGCCGCCACCAACATCAAGGTATTTCATATCCGCCCCCAGCATTGCCAATTCCACATAAATGCGGCTGGCTTCTTGGATAGCATCTTTAATTACATTAATGGCAGAGATTTGTGAGCCGATATGGAAGTGCATCAACTGCAAAGAATCGAGCAGGTTAGCTTCGCGTAACTTGTCAACAGCCTCGATGACTTCAGGCATTGTCAAACCAAATTTAGCGCGATCGCCACTAGAGGTTCCCCAACGTCCCATACCTTGGGTACTGAGTTTAGCACGAACACCTAATATCGGCTTAATACCTAACTGGCGATTGGCATCAATTACCAAATCAACTTCTTCAATCTGTTCTAAGACGATGATTGGTGTTTGCCCTAGTCTTTGGGCTAACATTGCCGTTTCGATGTATTCTCGGTCTTTGTAGCCGTTGCAAACTAACAATGCTCCTGGTGTATCCAACACAGCTAGAGCAATCATTAATTCTGGCTTGGAACCTGCTTCTAAACCAAATTGATGGGGCTTGCCAAATTTCACTAAATCCTCAATCAAATGCCGTTCTTGATTGCATTTGACAGGAAACACACCACGATAGACACCAGGGTAATTGTAACGAGCGATCGCTTTGGCAAAACAAGCATTCAACCGCTCAATCCGGTCTTCCAAAATATCGGAAAAGCGAATCAACATGGGAAGTCCCAAGTTGCGCTGTTTCATGGAGTTGACCAATTCAAACAAGTCAAGAGATCCCCCGCGATCGCCCTTGGGTGACACGGTAACGTGACCAGCAGCGCTAATGGAAAAATAAGGTTGTCCCCATCCTTCAATGCGGTACAAAGCTTCGCTATCCTCAATTTTCCAGGAGCGAGGTAAATCTCCTGTGGTAGTAGGACTCGGTGGTAACAGTTTTTTTTGTTTATGATTTTTCACTTCAGATTTTTGTCCATTGGACGGTACTTGTACCACCTCGTCAGATGTAGCAGTTGACTCAACACCCATTTCTTCCTAACCTCTGTTTTTCACCCATGAGTTAACAATTTAGCGCATTCATTTAGGAACGTATATGCACCCAAGGATAATTTCTGAGATAAACTCTGATTGGTCAAGAGTCGTATGTCATTAGTCATTAGTCATTAGTCATTGGTCATTGGTCATTAGTGCAAAACCCTTGTACTCAAGACAGAGGACGACAAAGGACGAAGGACAAAGGACGAAGGACAAAGGACAATTGACTAGATAAAAACTTTATTAAGCTTTGGGAGATAGTAATGGAGCGCACATTTTTAGCAATTAAGCCTGATGGCGTCCAGCGGGGACTAGTGGGGGAAATTATCCGTCGCTTTGAAACTAAAGGTTTTACCCTAGTTGGTTTAAAGTTACTAAAAGTCAGTCGGGAATTGGCTGAACAACACTATGATGTTCACCGGGAACGTCCCTTTTTTGCTGGTCTAGTCGAATTTATCACTTCTAGCCCAGTGGTAGCAATGGTATGGGAAGGTGATGGTGTCGTTGCATCTGCTAGAAAGATTATTGGTGCGACAAACCCTTTAACAGCAGAGCCGGGAACGATTCGGGGCGATTTTGGTCTGAATATTGGTCGCAACTTAATCCACGGTTCTGATGCTCAAGAAACCGCGCAACGGGAAATAGCCCTATGGTTTAAGGATGAAGAATTAGTCAGCTGGCAACCACACTTAACGCCTTGGTTGCACGAGTAAGACATTAGGGACTGGGGCATGGGGCATGGGGCATTGAAAACAGGCAGAGGCGATGGGGGGCAGAGGGGAAAAACTTACTGTAACTTCTCCTCTGCTCCCCTGCTCCCCTTGTCCCCTTGTCCCCTTGTCCCCTCTTTTTACTTAGAGACTTCGCTCTTTTCCGGTTCTACTTGGGGCAGTTCAGTGTCAACACGCTTGGAAAATCCCCAGCCTAAAATTAGGAAGATAGCAGCAATCATGATCCATTCTGGTGGAACTAAACTATCGTTCACCACTTTCAACAACAGGCGCAAGCCTACCAAGGCGACAGTTACATAGCCTGCGTCTTCTAGGTTTTCATATTCGTCTAGCCAACGGATAAACAATCCCGCCATGAATCGCAGCGTAATAATACCAATTGTTGCACCCGTTAGCACTAGCCATTTTTCTTGAGAAACTGCGATCGCAGTGGTCACGCTATCCAAAGAAAATGCTAAATCTGTAAATGCAATCACGGGTATGGCTTGCAACAATGAATTAAAACGCGGCCCGTGATGGCGGTCGTCGTTGGCTTCTTGTGAGGTAAAGTGTTGGAATACTAACCACAGCAGATAAGCAGCGCCCAATAATTCAAATTGCCAGAATTGTTGTACCCAAGTAGCAGTGAGAATCAGGGTGATTCGCAGCACATAAGCAACGACTAAACCAAAGTTGAGTCCTTTACGCTCAAGTTCTTCGTCTTCCAGCCCCCTAGCGATCGCAGCCAGAGCGATGGCATTGTCGGCAGATAACAGCGCCTCTAAAAGCACCAGGATCAGCAGAACTATAGGGGCTTCAATGGTGAAATGAAAGTCGAGGTAATCAAAAATTCGGTCTAGCATTCCGGGTTTCTCAAGCAGAAAAAAATTAAAATTTGACAAGAACAGAGATTTGCATATTAAAAGCGCAATAAATTGCCACTCTAATTCAGCTTAACGTGGTTGGGGTGCATTTTGAAGAGGGTTGAATGTGTGCGATCGCCCTATGAGTGGGGTAATTTGCGTATAAGTCAATACACCCAAAGTTTTAACATCTAGTTTAGTGCGATCGCAATGGGCTACTGTCTGTTCGCATCTAGAATTAGAAGATGAGAACATAAAATATGGTAAGAGTTTATGGATAACACACTTCTAGAACGCATCACTCATAATCCAAATATCTGCCACGGTAAACCCTGCATTCGAGGACTTCGTTATCCAGTTGAGTTTATTTTGGAACTGCTCAGTTCTGGCATGACTACTGAGGAAATCTTGGCAGATTATGAAGATTTAGAATCTAAAGATATTTTAGCTGTCTTGTTATTTGCCGCTCGACTCAGCCAAGTCAAAAGCATTCATCGAATCGCCTCATGAAATTTATTGTCGATGCTCAGTTACCAGTTCGTCTTGCCCGTTTTCTCAAAACTTCAGGTTATGACACGATCCACACCAGAGACTTACCTGGAGAAAATGCAACGCCAGATAATGAGATTAATGCCGTATCAATTCAACAAAATCGAATTTTAATCACCAAAGATGTGGATTTTGTCAACTCTTTTTTAACAGTTCAGCAACCTTATAAACTACTTTTAATCACAACAGGGAATATCAATAACTCAGAATTGGAATCCCTATTTATAGCGAACTTCCAATCTGTAGTTGAATTGTTTAAGCAGCATTCCTATATTGAAATAAGTCGAGACACCATTATTGTGCATCAATAGTCTCTATAAAAATTTCTAACATCACACATAGACTCGATGTTGCCGTTCCAAATATTCAATTTCTCTTTTCCACCGCCCAAGCCTGTTTTCTCGCTGTTGTAATTGATCTGCTGTCGGGTTTCTGTAAGGTTCAGTACATGGATTTGGGTTAATTCCCTTATTTGCAAGCCATTGGCGGCAAAAGAATTGCCAAAGAAATTCATGATCGTGCTTATCGCTACCCAGACAACGAATCCGCTTGACTGAAAGTGTGGATTCGCCAAAAAGGATTTGCTCATTTCTGGAATTTTTCGGAAACAGACGCGTCTCACTACCTCTTCCACGAAAAAATTCGACTACAAACCACTCACCAAAATCAAATATACAGACCTCTGTTGGGTCGCTACCATCATCCTCTAATAGATCAATATCACCTTGGATTTGATACCCTATGGCAATTTGTGATGTCTTTGGTAACAAAATGCGAAGCCGTTCAAAGCGGTTACTGTAATTAGCCCAAAAGTTTCTCCGACTACATAGCCTCTTTGACTCGTAGTCTTCTAAATTGAGCTTGTTCAATATTAGATTTACTAACTTTTGGAAATCACCATAATTAATACCTCCAATCCACTCTCGAAGTCTTTGCCTTGCCGGCTCTGAAAGTTTATACCAATTTTCACCATTTCTATAGTTTTTTCGCAACCAATCAACCAGTAATGAATGATTATTGGCTATATTATTGGAAACATTAGTAAGTAAATGATTAACAGCTTTTATTTGCTGACTATCTGACATTTCATCCAAACATAGTAACAGCCATTGTACCTGCTGATGATTGGGGGAAGTAATTGTAGTAAAATACGGAGTTATATCTTCTATGAATTGGCTAAATAATGGAATATAAGCAGGTAAAATGTTTTGGATGTTATTTAGCAATCCAGTTCGATTAACACGCTTTTCGCAAGCAATTTTCGCCAATTCTCGACCTGCTTGTGTACTGCGAAGCACCCGAATAATTTGAACTGGTAGCAGGTGACTAACTAAGCCAGAATTAGCAAAAACACCAAAAGATTCAGCTATAGACTGTGCTAACACCTGTTCTTGGCGATCGCCATAATAAAGAGCTAAACGCCACAATAGCTGATGCTGCAACCATAAATTAGAAATTGCTACGTTCCAAATGGCTGCTGATGTTTTCCCGGATCGGTCAATATTTTGCTGATCCCACTGTGTTTTAGCATGGATGCAATAAATCCAGTCCAACTTACTTACTCGATATTTCACCTCTGATAAAATCATCCATGATTGCTTCTACCATTAATAAATTGGTGGTTATCGAGTGCAGCACGCAGCACTTCTGCTGTCTGTAGTAAACGTCCGCAAACCCTAGACATAGAAGTATCTGCTTCTTGGAAAAAGCTTAACTGTGAATCAACACTCCTTTGCATAGAAACTTCAAGATGACTCTGCCAAGACTGAAGGCTAAGGTCAAATTTTTGATTCAAATTTATGTATGAATTGTCTACTTTTTGCACTTGCTGCCCAATACCGCTAGCAAGCTTTTCTAGTTGCATTAGTCGTTGTGTGTCGTGTAATCCAGCCGCAACAACTAATTTGTTAATTTGTTCGACAGACTCCTGAATTGTAGCCATACTTTTGTCTACTTCTTGAGTCAATTCACTACGTCTTTCAAATTCCTCTCTGAAGACTCGATCGAGATTGTTCACAACCTCAGATAATCCATTTCGTTGGTTACCTAGCGTCCCCTCAAGTAAGCTGTTTTGTTCTTCAAAGAACATTTGTAAATTCGCTTGATATTCTTGCCTGAATCTGGTTAGATCATCTTCTACTGTTTGACGAGTTGCTGTAAGTTTTGCGTCGATATTTCCTAAAGTAGCCAAAAGATTATCTTTCGCATCATTCATCAATCCAGAAGCTTGATTACCCACTATTTTTAGAGTATTAGTTTGTTCGTGAAAGGCTCTATTTGCTTGGGTGAGAATTTGGATAATTCCAGTCTGAGTAGCTTGAAGCATCTGTTTTTCTACTGCTGCGCGTTCTTGCAGTGCTGTTTGTAGTTCTTCTCGAATTCCCCGGAAGGTAGCAGCAGCTTGTACTGCACTTGTTTCAAAAGCACTTCGCTGGGCTGTCATTCCCTCGATACTGTGAACTACAGCTCGATTAATTTCGTGAGATATTTGTTGTATAACTCCTGTAGTCTCAGTTTGGAATTGACTCAAAGTTTGCCCCATATTATTAGCAAATCCTTGAAGCATATTCTGTTCTATTACTGCGCGTTCTTGTAGCGCTATTTGCAGTTCTTCTCGAATTCCTCGGAAAGTAGCAGCAGCTTGCACTGCACTTGTTTCAAAAGCACTTCGCTGGGCTGTCATTCCCTGAATACTCAGATTTACAGCTCGATTAATTTCATCGGCTGTTTGTTGTAAAACACCTCTTGTATCTGTTTTGAAGTGATTTAGAGTGTCTCCCAAATTGTTAGCAAATTTCTGGAGTTCTGCCAAAGTTTCTTGTTGAAAGTTCTGAATTGTTAAAATGGAACTTGCCAAACTTTCAGAGATACCACCAAGTTCTTTATGCAGTATCAGCACTGCTGTGGAAGCTTGCTCAGTTAACTTTGCACTTTTATCTAGTCGATCTGCAATCGGTTCGAGTACCTGAACTCGCATATCCTTGATGAGTTCTTCTAAAACTCTCTGTCCTTGATTTTCTTGGAGTTCTCGGAGTTGTTTCTGCTCTTTGAAAATTGCTTCTAAAGCTGGAAATATCTGCTGGCGCACGGCTAGGCCAATAGCTTGGGCTGACAACTGATTTAAACCTGCAAATTGTTCTGTAATACTCCTACCTACAGCTTGTCCAATGGCTTCTGCATTTAGCTGCTTTAGTCCGGTTAAGTTTTTTGCTACAAGACTAAGTGCTTCAGCTACTTCGCGGTTGGCATTTTGTTCTGCAATACTCTTACCTACGGCTTGACCGATGGCTTCAGCACTGGGTTGGTTTAACCCTGACAACTTATTTCCTACACGGATAAATGCTTCAACTAGATCGCTATTGCTATTATCTGTTGTTTTCAAAGTTGCGATCGCCTTTAATTTCTGACGCAAACTATCACGCCCTATCTGCCGTGCCGAATCACATATAAACAAAACTAAAGTGAATACACTACCAGAACCAAGTCCTATCAGGGAAGTGGAAAAAGCTGTTTTCATTCCTACCAGTAGCTCTTTACTGGCAGTCATCAGTTCGTTGGTATCTTTTGTAGATAAATTGATTCCTTGGAGTCCTTGTTGTATACCATAAAAGGTTCCTAAAAGCCCAATGGCAGTACACAAGGTTGTCACAAAACGCAGGGAACTTCGAGGTATTGGACGGGCTAAGACAGATGGATACTTTATCAGTATGTAATTACCATCTTGCTGTCTAAACCTACTAGAGTCATCGGTTCCTATATGGTCTTTTAACCATTTGCTAACTCCGTTTGAAAGCTTTACCTTTTTACCCTTTTTCAAATTACTCAAAAATTTAATAGAGGCTCTAGTTGTGCCACATTCTGAATGCCAATACTGCCCTAATGTGTAAAACTCGACAAGAATTGTGACTAATAATACAAAAGCAATTGCCCAATGAAAAGGTTCGTTATGCCAAATAATGCCCCAAACTTTTGCCATTTTGACGCTGCACCCCTCTTGTTTATTTTGGTTATATCTTTTTAAATTGCTCTAATTCTTTATCCGCAAGAACTTCTTGAGCTACCCGCATTGGGAGATGTTCTGCATCGAAGCGGTTTCCTATAGGTTTTCGGAGACGTAAGCTGTAAAGTGGCTCACCCTCAGACTTTTTGTCCTCAATTAAATAAACCTGTTCTGGTGCATAGCTTCGCAATAGACGCACCTGCAAACAGGTTTTTAAATCCCGCGAAGAAATAGATAGCGGTGAATCTTGTCCAAATAATTTACGAGCCACTTTCCAAGCGTGGTTAACCGCCACAATTTCGTTAACCAATTTTTCGACTGAGGGATACAATAGTTTTGCAGTTTCACTAATCAATGCTTTTGACCTACTTGCCTGAGCTTCAGTAGGTCTATAATTCCCAAAAGGGAAACTTATTTAACTTTTGTTGGTAAAGCTATATTTATAAAAGTAGTTTTTGATGCCAAACCACTCTTTAGACGTTGAAAAAGTGTAGTGGCGTGTCAAGGCTAAATATGTTGCAAAAAAATTGTAGGTTGGAGAGCCACTGCGCCCTTGCGGTTTCCCGCGTTGTAGCAAGTGGCGTTGGAGGCTTTGCGTAACTCAACATCCTGATATATGTTGGGTTGCGCTCCGCTCCACCCAACCTACTGGCGTGGCAAGGCTTTCAACGTTATTAACCAAAGTTTTAACCTGAGTAATCAATTGCTTTCACATTCATAAGACAATATTTAATCTTTGTAATAAATGCTTAAACCTTTCTTATACATACTGAAATGCGAGTAACAATTGCTTCAACATTTGTAATAAATGCTTAAATCTTTCTTATACAGGCTGGAACGCGAGTAACAATTGCTTCAACATCCATAAAAAACATCTAAGTTTATAATTATAAGCGTCCCCAGCCTTCGCTCATCCTACCTCGCCTCTGTACAAGATTTTTATCCAAAATTTACGTTGACGGACTAAATATGACAAATGTAAATAACGTCTGGAAGCAATTTACTACAATTTAATTCTAAATTTCACAAAATCTCTGTTAACTTTCCCACAAGAGTATTTGCTAAATCCAATAACCTGATGTCATTTGTATCAACACTATTTCCTTCACCAGCTAACAAGTGTATTACAGCAGATTGCCTGTCATTGGTTTGGGAATTTCTCCAAGATTCATCTAAGTTTACGGCAAAATCAAACAGCGATCGCTCTCCTAAATGCTCTCTTACTTTCACAGCTACACTATCGTTACTTACCAGAAATTCTTTAATAGTATCTAATTGAAAATTACCTAATATTTCATCATGTCCCCACGTTTCTAGCCAGTCTCCCTCCACATCTTCAACGTAAATATTCACAAAATCAACCCCATAAGTTAGCCAGTTTTGCTGCATTTGTCGCGCCGTCGCTAAAGCCTCAGCAAATGTATCTACTTGATTGTTGCAGTGAGTTTCTCTTTTATTAGGCATAAAAGCTGTAATTAGCACGTAAGTATATAGGCTAGACACAAATCTGAAATATGAAATTCCTGAAAAATCACGAAAATTTTAAATATTTGCCACCAGAAAGGTAATCACTGTTATACAGGGCCACGTTGACTAACTGGTTGACAAAATTAGCATCTTTGGGATTGTAACTTAAGAACAGCCCCCTCTCGATTTCCCACGATCGCAGTGTATTTTGCCAAGCTTCATACTTTTGGTGATTAAGTTCTTCACTAACACTGGTAACTTGAATGCACAGTGGTTGATTGTTACGACTAACAATTAAATCTGTTGCCATTGAAAGGTCGGCTATATAACGCTGCCAAAAACTACCTTCTCGCTGAACAATATCTTGGGCTATCGATCTAATGATATCATCATCAACCTGATTAAACTCGCCTGCCATTAATTTTTGTTTCCAAATATAAAACTTGGAGTCACTTGCATTGAACCATCTGGGAAATAAATAACCATACCAATATCTCTCAATCGGCGTCATCAGCTCGAACTTTGCTTTTTGTTCCTCTTCTGAAGGTAAGGATTTAATCATCAGCCAAATCGTGGAATCTGTAATCACCTCTAGCAGAAAGGCAATTACAAAGGGTTTTGCAGTTAGAGAACCTGGCTTGATGTCTTTTACCCAACGATTGATTTCTTCTAATCTTCTCGCTAGATTATGATCTATCGAGGAGGCTTGCTCGATAAGGGACTTTAACCGATCCTTAATTTCTGTTGCTTGCAAACGATGCCCTACTTTCAGAAGATTACACTTTTTTACACATTGATAACTAGATTTTAACTTGAAAATGTATTTAATTAATTTCCTCGTGTCATCATAATATTCTCTAGGTCGATGCCCTGTATACGTAAAGCCTCCCGTAGTCGAGCAATTTCTTGCTCTGCTTGTTTAGCGCGTTCTTCTGCCTCTTCGGCACGTAAACGTTCTTGTTCAAAATAACTTAGTTTTCTGAAATACCGTCAGTAATCGATTTTACAGTAGCAGGTTCAGACATTAGCGATCGCTCGTAAACCCGATAAATCTCCTATGTACCGAGTATAGGCATGAGCAACCAGTGCAATGAGAAACAAAATCCCTGGTTTTATAAAAATAAGTTGTCGGGAATCTTTAGATTTTATCTTAATTTCATTGGATTATTAGATCGTTAAAATTAGAAATATGTTAAGTAAGATTTATGCAACTGCTATTTTTAAGGAATGGCTTTTTAGCGTTAACTTTTGCTGCGATCGCTTCAACTGGTGGGTTAATTACAGGCTGTAACAATACTGCTTCCCAGAACCAAAGCCAAGCGCCAAAGGAAACCACCAGCAATGCTAATGACAAGCAGATGATGAATCACGGTGGTGGCATGATGAATCACAGTATGGGAATGGATTTAGGCCCAGGCGATGCTAATTTTGATTTACGATTTATCGACGCTATGATACCGCACCATCAAGGGGCTGTGGAAATGGCGAATGTTGCGCAACAGAAATCAAAACGTCCTGAAATCAAAAAGCTAGCAGACAATATCATCAAATCGCAAAACCAAGAAATCACTCAGATGAAGCAGTGGCGACAAACTTGGTATCCCAAAGCGGGAGATAAACCAATGGCTTACAACAGTCAAATGGGCCACATGATGGAAATGTCATCTGACCAAATGAAAACTATGATGATGAGTCAAGATTTAGGTGCAGCTGATGCGGAATTCGATCTGCGCTTTATCAATGCGATGATTCCTCACCATGAAGGGGCTGTAACAATGGCGCAAGATGCCTTAAGTAAGTCTAAGCGACCTGAAATCAAGAAATTAGCCCAAGAAATTGTTAAAGCCCAAGATATAGAAATTAAACAAATGCAACAGTGGCGAAAAGCTTGGTACAACAAGTAATATTATGTATTCTGTTCGATAAAATTTTCTCACCAAATTTTACTCATATTCAAAATAAACCCAGGCAATACCAACTCGCCGCTTACACTAGCAGGATTATCTAAACATTCTTCTGGCAATCCAGGACGATAAATATAAACTTTACGCTGCTTACGGTCAATTAACCAGCCTAACTGTATTCCTGGCTCATTCATATATTCCTCCATTTTTTCCTTTAAAGTCTGGAGGTTGTCGCTAGGAGATTTGAGTTCGACTACAAAATCTGGACAAATGGGAGCAAACTTTCGCTGCTGTTCTGGAGACAGAGCATTCCAGCGTTCTAGTTTAATCCAGGAAGCATCTGGAGAGCGTTCTGCACCTGTTGATAGCTTAAACCCAGTACTAGAGCTAAAAGTTATACCTGTACCATCTTGTTCTGACCAAACCCACAATTGCCCAAATATGTTACCTTCTCGATTTCCTGTCTCTGAACCAGTAGGAGGCATAATTACCAATTCTCCAAATTTATTGCGCTCAATGCGTAAGTCACGATTCACCTGACAGAATTCAAAAAATTGTTCGTCTGTCATTTGCATTGATGACGGAATTTGCAAAACCAAAGGAGATGAGAACATAAGGATTTCCTCCAGCTTCAGATACCTAGCCCAATGACTATATTCTCACGCAAAAAAACAAAGGCGCAAAATTATATCTTTGCGCCCTTGCTTTTTATCAGAAATCATTTTCAGATTTACTTGTTAGGCTGAGGAGTCATCCGCAGATAGGGTTTGATTTCTTCATAACCTTTGGGGAATTTCTGTTTGAGTACTTCTGGATCTTTCAGTGAAGGGACAATTACAACATCCTCTCCATCTTTCCAGTCAGCTGGTGTTGCCACGCTGTAATTATCAGTCAATTGCAGAGAATCAATTACCCGCAAAAGTTCATCAAAATTGCGTCCTGTGCTGGGAGGATAGGTGAAACTCAGGCGGAGTTTCTTATTGGGGTCAATCACGAAAACCGATCGCACTGTCACAGCCGCATTAGCATTGGGGTGGATCATGTCGTACAGATCGGCAACCTTGCGATCTGCATCTGCCAAAATCGGGTAGTTAAGAGTGGTGCTTTGAGTTTCTTCAATGTCTCCCACCCAGCCTTTATGGGATTCTACGTCATCAACGCTGAGTGCGATCGCTTTGACATTGCGCTTGTCAAATTCTGGTTTGAGCTTGGCAACTGTGCCAAGTTCTGTTGTACAAACAGGTGTAAAATCAGCAGGGTGAGAGAACAGCACAACCCAGCTGTCACCTGCCCATTGGTAAAAATCGATGTCGCCGTGTGTTGAAGCTTGCGTAAAGTTGGGTACTGTATCACCTAGACGGAGAGCCATGAGAGATTCCCTGTAGTTAGAAAAGCATATATATTCTAGTATGCCATCATGACATAAAACCCCTATTTCCCAATCGGACTTTAGCAGTTTGAAACAAAATTTTAGGTTGTCAGCGCTCTCAGATAAGGGACAAGAGAGAGATAAAAACTATTGACTAAAGTACACATATATGCTCTTAATTAATATGTTTTCCTTACAGGTTTTTCTTTATATAAAGAATTGCAAGTATCAGGGTAATAGCTGACTACAATCTATTGCAAGTCTAGGTTTATTGAGATGACAACATTTCCACATTATTGCAGAATTAAGGGAAACTTTATTGGCATAGATACAATATTTTGATGAGTTTCCAACCTGCTAAAATTTTAATTTTTATAACGCAAGTATTGCGAAAAAAAACTACAAATATATTTATTATTTTTGAATTATGAATTACTTATGATGATAGTAATATCTTTAGTGATTGGTGTTATTCTCAGCACAACTGCGAGTTTTATTTTTAGAGTTCCCTGGTTGATGCCGAGTTGGGTTAAATTCATTTGTTTGTAAGAATTTTTTGGTAGGCTTGGATTGTTTGCTTGGCGATCGCATCCCAGCTAAAATTTTCCAAGGCATACTTTTGGGCGTTTAATCCTCGTCGCTGGCGTTCTTGGGGATTTTCCAAAGCTTCTTGCAGTAACTCTACCAGTGCTTGCACATCTGTTGCGCTTACCCAACCCGACTCGCTATCACGTATCTGTTGACAAATATGCACTTGGTCAGAAATGACTACGGGTACACCTGCAACCATCGCTTCAGCTACAGCAATCCCAAAATTTTCGTAGTAGGAAGGTAAGACAAATAAATCAGCAGCTTGTAGTAAACTAACTTTGAGTTCACCAGAGACAAAGCCTGTAATTGTAGTGTGCGATCGCAATGGTGAATTTTGAATTTGGGATATTATCTTTTGTTCGTAATCTGGTTCTTGAGGATTAGTTCCAGCTAAAACAAAATGAAACTTATAACCAACTGCTAACAGCTTTTCTAGCGCCGGAATCAACAAATTTAACCCTTTTTTCGGGTCAATTCGTGACATAAACAGCACCAATGGTACATCCTTTGGTATTTCTAACTGACTATATACATTTTTAATAGAAGATTGACGAGGAATCACACCCAAGGGAATCACCAAATCTGGCGTAGATACTCCAAATCGTTCTGATATTTTAGCTTCTTGGTCGCTGGTAAAATGAATTGCAGCCGCACTAGCTAAATTTTGACGTTCTATAATTGCGACATAAAGCTGTTTTAATTGCTTTTTCTTCTGTAAATCAGCCGGATCGAGAGTACCCAAAGGACGGAAAATATAAGGTAGCTTTTGCTGACGACACACAAGAGCAGCAGCACTAATTATTGGCGAGAATAGAGCGTGAATATGTGCTATGTCAAACTCGTGAGCGTGACGTTTTAGCCAGTTTAATAAATCGAAGGAAAATTTGTAGCGACGAAACGGCGCACAACGAAAGTAAATTATTTCATAGCCATCTTGTTTAATTGAGCGATTTAAAGGAACATCCAGAGGTGTTTGACCATTATCGCCATTACTATCAGTTGTGAGAATTGTAACTTCTACTCCCTCTTTTACTAACGCCGGAGCTAATCCTAGTACCATTTGACTAGGGCCACCGTAAATTAGAGAAATTGAGGGAACAATTTGTAACACTTTCATTTTTTTGTAATTTGTCATTTGTCCTTGGTCATTTGTCATTTGTCATTTGTCCTTTGTGATTTGTCATTTGACTTTTGCCCTTTATTATTCACTAATGACCAATGACTAATGACTAACTCTTGATAAAACTCTAATTGCTGTTTAGCCAAAGCTTTGTTTGTATATTGAATCATTGCTTTTTGATAACCCATTTCACCGAGAGTATGAGCAAAATCTGGTTTATCCATTAATTGAACTAAGCAATTAGCAAGAGCTTGAACATCACCTTCAGGAAATACTAAGCCAGCATCGCCAATTACATAGGGAATTTCCCCAGAATCAGAACCAATTACAGGAACTTGGCAAGCCATTGCTTCAATTAGCACATGACCAAATTGCTCTTTCCAGCCAGCAGAAGTTAAGGTTTTAAACTTGTAAGTTGTTTCTGAAGGTAATACTAAAGTACTCATTAAATTGATATAACTTGCAACCTCATTATGAGGAACACTTTCTATCAAAATTAATCTATCTTTAATATTGTTTTCTGCCGCAATTTTCATTAATTCACTTTGCAACTCTCCTCGTCCCAATAATAGTAATTTCCAAGGTTTATTCTTCAAAGTGGCTAAGGCTTGTAAAAGCGTTAATAAACCCTTTTCTTGCACAAAGCGACCTACAAAACCTACTATAAAATCTTCTTTTTCAATGCCCAACTTAGCTGCTAAATCTGGTTGAACTTTGGGAGTAAATAAACTTTCATCTACACCCAGTTGTGGCATGACTTTAATTGCACCTGTATATCCCCGTTGCCGCAAAATTTCTGCTCCATCCTGATTGCCAGAAATAATCCCGTGGCTGTGGTTAAGGTTATATTTTTCTAATAGAGAAATTGGTAGTTTCAGTTCATAAGGAAGATTCCACCAAGTAAAAAATATATTTTTAGACTTGAGTCCTAATAGCTGATTTAAGGCAATCATTTGAGTATAAGCCAAGGCTCTAGAACCTTGTTCAACTTGGATGATTTGCGGGCGGAATTGTTTTAATAAAGATATCAAATCAGCGCCAAAGGTAAGAAGTCCCTGATGATTTTGACTAAAATTAGAAACTGGAACTATTTTAAATCTGCCTTCATCACGGTATTCAGTTTCAATAATTCTGTTTTGTACACCGCCTGGTTTCCAGCGTTTTGGGACTACAACTGTCACTTCAATGTCAGATTCTAGTTGAGATAAAGCGCGTAATTTTTCACAGTTGAGGTCTACGATATAAGTATGACTAGCAACTAAAATTCTCATTTTTCATTTATTCTTTGTTATTCACTAATGACCAATGACAAATGACAAATGACTAATAACTAAACTTGTTTATCCAATCGACTGTAAATTTGACCATCGTTCCATAATGATTGGATGACAGTACCCAAGGCTTTGAAAAAACCCAAAATGTAGAAAATACCGCGAGTGGCAATTTTGATGGGGGAACCGCTTTTGTGGCAAGGTGGGCGTCCGAGAACGTGACAGTCAAATAAACGACCATATAAACGCAAAGCTTGAGTCGCAGTCAGGTTTTTCAGCCCCAGTAAAAAATGATTGTGGTAAAAGGTGAGTTGATATTTTAGCGATCGCATACTAATATCGTGACAACCACCTGTTTCTTCGCCTAAATGCACCAAATGGGCTTCTGGGTCGTACCAAATCTTATACCCCGTCTGTCTTACCCGCAAACAAAAATCTGACTCTTCGCGCACTGCACTACCGCGAAACCTTTCATCAAACCTCAATCCATACTTGGTAAAGATTTCGCGGCGAAATGACATATTACAGCCCCTCGCTGTCAGCACTTGTTGGGGTTTGATGGTATGTACTAAATCAATATGATACCAAGCAATTCCTGGGTCCATAGCTTCGGGAGGCAAATATTCAATCTCTAAATCTCCTCTAGAATCACCTAATTTCATTCTGTCAAAAACCCGACCTGCTACAGCCCCCACCTCTGGATTTTGCACATAATTTTTCGCATGGGCTGCTAACAATCCAGGGGTTAACTGAACATCATCATCAATAAACAATATTATTTCACCAGATGCCCGCCGGACAGCATAATTCCGCGCCCCTGGCAAACTTGCCCAATCTAAGCGCAACCATTTAATTTTACCTGCCTTTGCCATCTCTTCTAGGTAGGCTTGAATTTCTGGTTGGTGTTTTGGAGTTTGGTCTACAATTAAAACTTCAAAATTTGGATAATCCTGTTTTAAGATATCCACAATGCTATCGCGTAGTGCTTCTTCTCGTCCGTAGGTTGCAATAACTACAGTAACTAATGGCCAATTATTCATAAATTTTATTAAGTAATTTTACTACCTATATAATAGCCTTGTAGAAATTAATTTTCATGAAATTCAGTAAGTGGCTATTGCTTTAATTTACATACTGTATTTTCACGGATTTTGGAAAACCTCACTTTCATTCCTCTCTCTGACTACGAAATTGCTTACCCATCAATAAGTATCATCGAAAAATAAGTGTATGGCGAGAATTTCGAGGTAGGTTTGAAATACTGAGGTATTTTTGACCTCCAATCATATCTTTGGCCATTTTTATTTCATTTAAATTGTTTTTAGACGTTTTTTCTTCTTTTTTTGATCGGGGTTGGCTTCTTCCTTATCTTGTTTCTCCAGTTCTGGTAACTTAAAAAGAACTCCCGCAAAAAACCAATAATAGGCCGCAACAGGATCGACATCCAGAGGATAGTAGTAAGTGTTGGTGCTAATAAACAATATAAACACCCACAAAGCTGCTCCGGAACTACGGAAATTACGGTTCTTTATGGAGCGATAGGTTTTAAAGCCCAAAATTGTTAAACTTGTTACCAAACCCAGAAACGATAGTAATCCAAAAATTCCTACTTCATAAAGTACTTTGGGGTAGTAAGTTTCCACAAGCTTAGTTTGGCCCATCACACGGGCAGAGTTTGTTGCTCGTCCTAAGCCGCTTCCCAATGGCCCGTCTACGTTTTTCCAATTTTCTTCAAATTGCTGGATGATAAAATCTTGAGGTGGTGAAGCGTTCCAACGACTGATAAAACTCTCGGTTCTCTCTTGTACGACAGCAGGGTTACTCACCATCGCAATTCCCAGAATGAAGGCAAGTCCCACGCCTATGGGGATAAATCGTTTCAGGTTGCCAAGTTGTCCGGTAAGCAATAGCAAAATCCCGAAACAGATTGGTACTAAAGCTAAGGCGATTCTCTGCCCAGAGATTACAGCATCGATAAAGACTCCCACTATAGAAGCTAAACCGATGATCCGCCATATTGGCGAGGGATCGGTGAAGCCGGTGGCAAAGGTAAAAAAGGTGCTAGAAATTAAAAACCATGCCCACTGCCAAGGAGCTACAAATGTCCCTGGTAGGCGAATAACCCCTTCTTCGGGACTATATACTAGCGCTCCACCAAAATAACATCGGGCTTCGAGTGTTGCTCTAAATAAGGCATCTCCTTCAAGACCTCTAGTACCCTGACATACACCAGTTAGTAGTAAAAAATATTGAATAAATCCCAGCGCGCAGCAAATCAGTGTAAGGACAATTTGGAGGCGCAATAAAAATAGAAAATCCCGCTTATCGCGAATTAGATAGTAGGCACAACCAATCAGAGGGACATAGCCTAAAAATACTTTTAGTCCCAGAATTCCCATACCTAATGGTATTTCTGGGGGTGCTTTTTCTAATAGTCCTGCACTAGGCGGGTTAAATTGCTGTCCACCATTAACAAACAACAGTGTTAGCAGACTGCAAGCCAAAACAATATAAAGTGGGATTTTAATGCCTTTGGGAATAATTATCGGTAGCCCCTGTCTACGACAAGTCTGCCAAAGTCCAATTAGCGCTGGAACGTAAAAGGCATCTTTAGCTAATTGGAGTATGGGACTATTGCCCAAGTAGTAGGTGACAGTACCTCCCACAGGTATGTAAATGATGAAGGCATATAGGGCTTGGCGTGGATATTTGTAGGAAAGGGACATGACTATTATCCCTAACACGCCAGGGACTGCTGCTTTAATTCCAGCTACGAAAAAAAGTAGAATGCCAACGAAGACACCGCCAAAAATGGCGGTGGTGAGTAAGCTAGTGAGTTCTTTACGTACTTGGGCAGATTTGCGCTTCTGGGCTAACTGTTCTTTGAGACTAAGGGTAGAAGTTTCCTTTTTAGCCTGCTTTTTTGATTTTTTAGATTGCTGAGATTTTGATTTAAATTTTGGCATAGTGGCACTGTAGCCTATCAGCCTCGCAAAAGACTCCATTATATAGGACTAATATTTGATTTTAAAATACACGTAGGGGCCAGTGCGTTGCGGAGGTTCCCGATGCTTGAGTACTTGCTCTAAGCGTTGGCGCAGCCTCTGGTAGAGAAGTCATGCCTTGGCGTACCCTTACAGGGAAGCAAGCTACTGACGTGGCAAGCTTAAAATAATGTGAGTTCGACAAGCCCTCTCCGTGTCGGAGAGGGGAGCCAAAACCTTAATTTCTCGTTGCTCCTCCCTTTCCCCGTGGGAGGAAGAGGTTCATCGAACTCACGTTAAAATAATGCATTAGACGTAGGTTGGGTGGAGCGGAGCGCAACCCAACATATATCAGGATGTTGGCTTTGGCAAAGCCTCTACCCAACCTACAATTTTTTGCAACATTTTAGCCTTGCCATGCCACTACGGCACAATTTCAAGCTTTTGGTGCGTTACACTTTGCTAACACACCATATAAGACTATTTATGAGATGAGATTTTTCCAAAAACAATTTAAAATTCCGATAGTTGAAAAATCTCTCTGGATTGCTGTAATTTGTATAATCCAAATTCATCTTTTAATGATTGATTTAACAATTTCCGATTAAAAATGCTAAATCTTAATCTTGTTGAATTGTTAAAAAGATTTTCTCCTGTTTCCAAAATATAAACTGCACCTGGAAATGGTAATGATTTAATAGCTTTTGCTTTGCTCTTTAAAATATCTCTGACTTTAGCGTGATCTATATAATATTTATAGTATCCGTAGCCACGATTATATTCTGCGGTTTCTGGCAAATCATTCAAATCATATCGAATAATATTACAAGTTCCACACATTTTATAAAAATTGCTTCTCTTGATATATATGTAATCACTGCCTTCTTGATATTTATAACCTTTATTTATAAACCATCCATTAGAATCAGGGTGTTGTTGAACAAATTTGGCTAAATTTCCACTAACACAATCGTCAGCATCAACTGTCATAGTGTGAGTGGGAGAAAATTGACGAGCATACATTAATCCTTTTAAGATTTTACGCCCTTTGTCTGTGTCTCCTTTGGCTACAGGGCTAGGCTCGTTTGGAAGTGAAAAATCAACTGTAATGTATGTTATATGAGGATGAGTAAATTCTATTTTGGGCTTTTCGTTACAAACAACAATAACGTGAAAGTTAGGTGAGGTTTGATTGCAAACTGATTTAATACATCTTTCAAATAATTGTGTAACACGCTCCCAGGAATTGGAAACTTGTGCACTTTTGAGTGGGATAACAAAAACAAGCACTATATTTTATCAGAACAAACAGCTAGGAATCTCGAAGCAAATAATAACACGCTAAGACTGACGCTAAAACTAAATGTCAGTAGATCGAAAAGTTTTGTAAGTTGACGAAATAATCAGGGTTTCAGACGAGGTTTTGCTGTTGACGATCGCGAGCGATGTCTACGACGAGCTACGCCGATGCTTGTACTGCACCCTTAAACCACCAACAACGCTCGTTTATTGAAAAGCAGACTTTAGGCAAATTGTGTTCCTAAACTCTAATTAACGCCTGGTAAGGGTTCTGGAAAACTTTTCGGTCTACTGACAGTAACAGAGGCCAATTACCCGATTTCAAGCAATTCGAGTTACTTGCTGATTCACACGAGGACGGCCAAAGCGTTCCCAAGCACTCCCTCCTCGCAAAAATAGCTCTAAAAAGCGCAATGGTTCCCCTGAATCGCCTCTTGACCAACCGGAACTACCAGGAGCAAAGGCTAAAGTTCCTTCAGATACCTTGAAACTGCCATCAGAATACACCGCATCACTAACCACATCTCCAATTCGGATGACGATCTTGCTTTGAGGCTCCAAGTTAAGCGTATGCGCCCCAATAGTTGTTTTAATGTTGCCGTAGCCATCAATCCAGGCAATGCGATCTGATGGAACATCTGGAATTTGCTCACTCTTGAGGCTATCTCCCAGAATGCTAAAATCTTCATTCATAATCGCAGCCGCAGCCGGAGGAAATACATCTCGTGAGCGAAACTGCGAACCACCACGGGAAACGTTGACCACTCGCAACTCCTTTGTATGGTTTTTGATAAAGGAGAGGGTGTAGCCTGCATTCACACCCACTACTTTTACACCATTGGATAGAAGGGCATAAGTTAGACCTTCACCTTCATTATCTCGACGAGCTTCAGGATCGTCCTGACGAGGCGCACAGTTGTGATAAATTAGGCGATCGCTAGGCCCAGGGTTAAGTCCTAGTTGGGCAATCCAGAATCCCGTTGCCAAGGTACTGAATGCTGGAACCGAAAGCAAATGAATTTGGGCATCGGGAAAAGCCATCAGCAGACGTTGTGTGACTTCTGTAAATGCCGGATCTCCTGTACCGTAGTCTGCAATGACGCAGATAAACATTCTGCTCCTCCTTTTGATGGGGTAATTTGCAATCAACCTAATTCATAATTAGTAATTATGAATTATTTCGTCATTATCTGATTACAAGGTGAAATGAAAAAACGAGTGTTCATTTCACTCCTAATTAATAACGTTAAAGTCTTAGTCAACGCAATGAAAACAATTACTTCACTTTTTAGCGAAGAACGCAACCAACTCCAGATAGATATTGATAACACAATCGGCATTGAGCAAATAGTTAAACTGGTTCAAAACCGACTCGATAATCTCGAAAGAATTTACATTGAAAAGCTTAATTTGGCTCAAGTTCGTCTGGCTTCCTTTTTCTTGGATACGCTACGGCAGTCTATCGCCACTCTGGCAGCAGCTAACTATCTTCAAGTTGCTCCAACAGAACAAAGGCAAATTACTAATACAGGGACAAAGTTGTTTAGCAGCAGATTCATCCTGAAACTGCTAAAGGGACTAATTTATATAGGCATCTTAGGTTCGTTGTTTTCTTTAACCAAAACTACCCCAGGTGCTTGGATGGCTATCTTATTAACCTCTCTACTTATCGGACTAGAAATTGTACTTCAACTCGAATTAAACAACCAGCAAAATGATTCTATATCCGAAGGACTATTGGAATTACCTCAACCGATTCTCCGGGTTGATAGCAAAGTATTTCTAGATCACCTTGGCGATGCTCTCAACACTATCGACCTAGCAGTAGCTAGAGTAGGAGAATCAAATAAACATGAAGGCGACTTAGCAATAGAAGAACTGCCAGAGTTATTGAATTTTCTCCAAAGACTAATGGGCGCATCCAAACTTGATAAACCTCAAATGGCTTATGAACTGGCGAAACTTCTGCCACAGATTTTAATGTCTCAGGGAATTAACGCTCAAATTTACCGATCGAATAGCGATCGCGAATATTTTGACTTTGAGCCAAGTATTGACCCCGATACCAAAGAACACGTGACTCTAACGCCGGCTTTGTTAAAAGGCGATCGCTTGATTAGACGCGGTAGGGTAATTGAACCAGCATATTCCTCTGCTAGAGAATAATAGACAATAAGGGTATGGAAATTTTAGAAACAATCGGTTTTGATTTGGGACACGGTGAAACGGCTGTAGCGAAAGCGATCGTGGAAAGCATCGAACCTCCCCAAATGCTGGAGATAAATAACAAGAAGAACCAAATTACAGCCCTTGGTTGGCATCCCAAACTCGGTTATCTTGTCGGCGAACAAGCATTAATTCAAGCTGGCGTTACTCAACTGACAATCTCTTTCAAGCAAAAACCTAACAACGATCTCAAATATCGGGAAACAATCAGCACTTTTGTAGCAACCTACTACCGCCTTTTGAAAGAAAGCAAACAACTTGCAGGTGGGGAAAGTAGCTATTTTTACATTGGTTGTCCTTCAGGATGGACAATTAGCGATCGCACCGAATACCAAAAGCTGCTTCAAGAAGCTGGCATTCCCCAACTAAATGTTGTACCCGAATCGCGGGCTGCTTTCATGCAAGCCAAGGAAGCCGGTAAGTTGGAGTATGACAAACTTCTGGCATCGGTGCTAATTGTCGATATTGGTTCTTCAACCACAGATTTTACTCTGGTTAAAAGCTTAGAAGAAATCCCGATAGATTTCGGGAGTAATACTTTAGGTGCATCCCTAATTGACAAAGCTATTTTTGCCCGGACTCTCGCCAACCACGAACAAAAAGCATTACTCGAAAAAGTATTTCAGGAATATCCCCATCATCAAGCTCGTTGTGAACTTGCTTGCCGCAAAGCTAAAGAAGATTACTTTTCTAATGAACAGTTATACAGCGATCCTGCATCCTTTGCGCGTGGGTTCGAGTCGATTAACGAACAGATTTATTTTATTCCCCAAGTGAATAAATTGATGATGGAGGAAATTTTAAACCAACCCTTACCGGAACTGGAGGATGATAGTTGGATTAAATCATTTCGCAACTCTTTAACCGAGGCGAAAGAAAAGCTAGAAAAACTTGGAATCGTGCCGAAACTTGTGCTGATGACTGGCGGTGCATCTCGCATGAAGTTCACGCACGTTTTTTGTCAAGAAATGTTTCCCGAACCAGAAACCCTGCTTCGCCCCGATCCAGAACCGGAACGTTGCATTGCAATGGGTTTAGCAAGAGTAGGAAGATGGGATCTGCGTGCTGCTGCTTTTAAAGAAGAAGTGAACAAACTATTTACCTCGAACCAGCTTAAAGGTTTGATTGAAAGGCATATTCCAGAGTTAATCGAATCACTAACTAAGCCTTTGGCAGATGGCTTGATTGTCAACGCAGTTAAACCAAGTTTAAAAGATTGGCAAAAAAACAAAATACGGACTTTAGCCGATTTGGAAACAGCTTTGATCGGTAGGGCAGAACAGTGGCTCAAAAGCGATCGCGCCGTGCAGATAATTAATCATCAATGCGCTTCTTGGTTTAGCAATAAAATCCAACCCGATTTAGCCGCACAAACCGATCCAATCTGTCGAAAGTTTCAGATACCTAGAAGCAGCTTAAGGTTCCAGGATAGTATTGACCCAACTTTTGTTAATCCAGAATTACAAATTGGAGATGCTATTCTGGCTGAGACAGTAGCATTTATCGTCAATATAGTAATTGGTGGAGGCGCTGTGGCAAGCATCATCACTCTCATCCTAACTGGGCATTTAACCTGGCCGATTGCACTAGTATATGGGGCTTCGTTGATGGCAGCAGGAATGGAGCTAAATCGTAAGGGTGTTCAAGAAGTAATTAAGACAAATGTAGATGTACCTAGTTGGATTCGTTCTAATTTTTTGAGCGACAAAAAAATTGAGGATATATGCGATCAAATAAAGCCGGAGTTAGAAAAAGTTCTTCAAGAACAACTGACAGCAAATCAAGAGGCTTTTGACAAACTGATTGTCAAAGTTGAGCAAGGACTTCAAACAAGCCTTTCCACTAAGGTTCAATCTTGCATAATTCTGATTCAATAGTGGTGATGAATGGCAGGAAATATAGCTTTTTAAAATTATTATGACATCGCCTATGTATTTTAAAAAAGTGGCAAGAGATAGTTAGAGTACTGGCAACGGCAAATAAATAGGAACACAACAGGAACAACTATAGCATTTCCTAATCGATGTACATCATAGCCCCCTCCTTGCTTGCGGGGAGGGGGTTGGGGGTGGGGTTCTCATACCTCACAAAAGCAGATAACGCTATATTTTATCTAATTTTTCTACTTAACGGTGATTTCAATATGTAACCTGTTCAAAAGTCAATGATTCAAACAATAGTTGTCTTTCTCATCATTGGACTAATTATTACTGGGATTTTAGTCAATCCGATTTTAGTCAAAAGACGAAGAAACCGTCTCAAACATCGTCCTTTTCCTCCACTGTGGAATGCCATTATTGAGAATAATCTTCCCATTTATCTGTGTCTTTCTCCCGATGAACTCAGACGACTTCAGGGACATATTCAAGTATTCTTAGCAGAAAAGCAATTTATCGGCTGTAGAGGATTACAGGTGACAGAGGAAATGAAATTGACTCTTGCTGCTGTTGCTTGTTTACTTCTATTAAATGAACGGGGGCAGTACTTCCCCAGACTTCGTTCAATTTTGGTGTATCCCAACGCTTATTTTGTTCAGGAAACGAATTCCGTCGGAAAATATGTTGTTGAGGAAAGGCGTGTGGCAAGACTGGGTGAATCGTGGACAAATGACCAAGTAGTAGTGTCTTGGGAACAGGTGAAACAAGACATTAATAACTGGAGAGATGGACGTAATGTTGTGCTTCATGAATTCGCCCATCAATTAGATCAAGAAGATGGTAAAGCTGAAGGAGTTCCGATACTGCAAAACAACTCAGACTATGCTATTTGGGCGAAGGTGATGACAGAAGCATATCAGCAACTTTGCAATGATGTTCTACAAGGTGCAAAGACGGTAATGGATAGCTATGGCGCAACAAATCCCGCAGAATTTTTTGCCGTAGCGACTGAGACATTCTTTGAAAAACCGCACCAATTGTTATCAGAATATCCGGCACTTTATGAGCAACTACAACGTTACTATCAATTAGATCCTGTGCAATGGGTGTGAAGGAAGTCGGCAAGAATAAATTACATTATGTTCAGTTAATCAACCTTCCTTCAAAATATTTTACGAATTATGAATTACCTTTGCGCAGCGTTAGAGGATGTTTGAAAAGTATTTTTCGTCACATCAAAGCCTCGGAAACCTAACCCCCCTAGCCCCCCTTCCCTACGAAGGAATGGGGGTTTCAAAGCCTCTCTCCGCTTCGGGGAGAGGTTTGGAGAGGGGTTTCTAGTGTATACTTTACGACTTTTCAAACATCCTCTTAGCGACGCAGGAGCGTCATTACGCATTACGAATTATTTTAACTAGGAGTTTTTCATCGCCAGAATCTTCAAAGCGACTGCTTCAGGGACAGGTATCACTGATAACCGATTTCCTTGTCTCACCAACATTAACTCTTCGGCGCTAAACTTCTCTTTGAGTATTGATAGCAAGATGGGGTTAGAAAAAGCCTCAACAAATTCCACTACAACTGTTTGCCACCGAGGCGATTCGGAACTTGATTTAGGATCGTAGTATTTACTTTCTGGCTCAAACTGGGTCGGGTCAGCAATATCTTTTTTCACTACACGCATTAACCCAGCAATACCGGGAGGATTAGTGCCGGAGTGATAGAAAAAAGCTAAGTCTCCTTCATCCATAAGGCGCAAGAAGTTGCGAGCTTGATAATTGCGAACGCCGTCCCAGATAGTCTCTTTCTGCTGTTGAAGGTCAGCAATGCTATAGGCTTCTGGTTCTGATTTCATTAACCAATAATTCATCTACACAAATTATCTATATATAAAACTATTTTAATTTTGAGCAGGTAAATAAGTTCGTAGTAAGGGCTTTAGTCCTTATTTTCTAAGCACCAAAGTGCTTACTACAAACCCTCTTATACTAGTGAATATTTAACTTAACTTCGGTAAGCTATAACGGCATAAAACGGATCTCCTCCAGCTGCACCCAACCACTGTAAGATATTCGGTAATGTTGATTTATGAACTATAACTTCTGCGGTTGTAAATCCTGGAACTGAGGCAAAATAAGCTTTAACTAATTCTACTCGCTGCGCCTCTGAAGCCTCCCGCCAAGCTTGAATCGCCTTTTCAAAAAACATCCGGTTAGAAAAGCTGATAATTGCAACACCACCGGGTTTTAGGATACGGTAAATCTCGGAAAATACTGCTTCTGGATATTGCACATATTGCACAGATACGCAATTGAGAACAGCATCAAAATCTTCATCTGGTAAAGGTAGCTGGGGATTTTCGTTAAGATTTTGCACAAAGTAATGATTTAAGCGGGGATTTCGTGCTAATTCCTCAGCGTTGAGTCCATGTCCCTCCACATGGTCAAAGTGCATCTCTTCTGGTAGATGAGACACCCAACTGCTCATCATATCAAAAATGCGGGTGTTGGGTTTGAGGCGATCGCGGTATAAATCCGTTAGCTGTTGAATAAATCCTTCATCGACATGGGTGACGAAGCGAGGATAGGTGTAGAACAGTTTATCGTCTGTGTCATCTAATTTCAGGCGCTGATTCGGTCTTAACTGCATAAATCTCTGTTTTGGAGTACTGTTTCCGAAATTTGCGGCAATTTCAGATACTTTTTCACAAACACTATGTAACATATTTTAATAACAGCAGGATACCTAAATAGCAGCATTCAATTTTTATCAATTTAATGTTATATAAACTACACTTCTTACAGCATATTTGGCGACAAATCCGCCTAATCGCATCATTACCCTATTTTAGTTTGTTAGTTTGGATACTGCCCTTATTACTATTTACTTCTGGACATAATAGCCTGATGGCACATGATGAAGCACTTTACGCATCACGTGCCCGTCTGATGTTTGATTCTGGTAATTGGATAGCTCCTTGGGAAACAGCACATCATAAAACTCCTGGGCCTTATTGGTTAATTGCCAGTTTCTACAAGTTGTTTGGTATCAGTGATACTAGTGCGCGTCTTCCTAGTATGATTGCTGGCATTTTTAGCTTGTGGCTGGTGTATGAAATTGGCAAAATTATGCTAGGCAAAAAATTAGGTTGGCTGGCTGCTGCAATTTTAAGTGTGGAATTTCTCTGGCTACAATACTCTCGCTTAAGTACACCTGATGTACCGATGGTTCTCTTGGTGCTTTTAGCTATTTTGTCTTTAATCAAAACGGAATTATATCCCAAATATCGCTACTGGTGGAGTTTTATAACTGGTTTAAGTTTAGGTTTAGGCTTCTTAGTTAGAAGCTTTATGATTTTTTTGCCAATTATAGCTTTATTACCTTATTTAATTTGGGAACATCGCCGTCATCGTCATCTTACTAACCCAAGTTTATATTTAGGTTTTTTCGTAGGTTTAATACCTACCTGTGTTTGGCTGTGGTTAAGCTGGCTGCACTACGGAAATAATAGTTTTGAGGAATTACTCAAGTTTGTTGTACAACTAAGTTCTGAAGAGCGGGACTCTAATGGGCTACTATTCTATTTCTGGAATATTCCTGTAAAAGCATTTCCTTGGGCTTTGTTCGGACTTGTAGGTTTGTTTTTAACTCTCCGTCATCCCATTCCTCGTTACCAGTTAATATTGGTTGGCTTTCCACTTGTTTTATTTATAGAAATTAGTATTTTTAGCACTCGTTTATCTCACTATAGTCTTTGCCTTTATCCGTTCATCGCTTTGTTTGCATCTGTAGGTTTAAACTGGCTAGGCAATATTTACCAGACAGGAATTCCCCCACAATCACCTCTTCAAAAAAGTAAAAAAAAGATATTGAACCTTTTTGCCAGAAATCATCTTCCCCGAAACCTCAGTTATAGCTTGGGTGGATTAGGTGTTTTACTGGTTATAGCGAGTATTGGCATTTTTAGCTGGGGTAGTTCTGATATCCGCAAGTATGCAAGTATTGGCTTGGCTATGGGCTTGGGTTGGTTAATTTTACCTGTGGTGTGGATTGCTCGTTACCACTTTGACAAAAAGTTTCTTACAGCGCGTTATTGGATTGCAGGTTGGTTAATTCCCTGTTGGCTGGCTTTGGCGGCGATAGGTAGCATCGGTCTGTTAAGTGATTATAACTCTGGTTTAAAAACTTTTTTACAACAAAGTGCGATCGCTTCAATTCTCCAATCTCATCCTACGTACTATGTGGAGATGGACGCTAAAACAAAAGTATTGCTTAATTTCTATCTTCCTACTCGCCCTCAACCAGTAATCTCTATTTCCCAAGTACCAGTTTTGAGCTATGCTTGGATCTATGCTAACCAGCCCTCTAAATTATCGAGGTCTTACCGTATTATCGGTACAGTCAATCAGTACCAGTTAATTCAAGTTCTTCCCTAAGACATTATATTCAAGTCTTCGCTACTGCTTTGATACATTCTGTTTTCAGAAGAACTAAATTATCAGTCTCAAGAACTGCACAAGAGTTAATTAATGTTGCTAAAACAGGTAAAGTCTTCTGTAAATTTGCGTTCGCTTGTTGTGCGGCTGGCTGATATTGTTGTAGCCAAGTGTTTTTAGTTATATATTCTGGAAGGAATGCAGAACGTTCTAATAACCAAAAAGTTACGTGATATTTTTGAATAAAGTCTTTAATCTGATTAATATCATCAGTATATTGGGCATTAATCAGGTCAATCATCCGCTGGCGAAATTGAGCATAATATTTTGTATGGATCGGTAATGCATATTCTTTACCCACCAAAATTTTTCTTTGAGCAAAGATGGGTATGTTATCTGCTTCTTGGGAAGTAGAGGCTATGACAATATTTTGCGGTTGCTTTTGCAAAAAAATATATAATGTTGTGGCTTGACCTGCTAAATAAGGGGTTTTGGGAAAAACTTTTAAGCTACTAGGGTACAAAATGAGTCCTGCACCAAGGATCGTAATAGTCCCCAAGATTAAAATTTGTCTGCCATTTTGTCTCGACCATCGCAATGCAGCATCTAAAATTAAGGTAATAGAGATTGCTGCTGCAAGAGCAAGTACTATTTTAAAAGTATGATGGGTGTAGCGGCTAGGCCAGTGCAGTTTAAAAGCTAAGGCATGGGCAGTAAAAAACATGATTAAACTAGCTATTACTACCTGTAGTAATAGTTTGACTTCATCCTTTACTTGTTTGGTTAGGAGAAAGTGAGACTGGAATTTCAGGATAATTGGTAATAATAAACCAAATAATAGTTGAGGAGGTGCAATTAAAGCAAAAAAACCGCTATCTCTACCATCAAACCAATAACTAATAATATTATGAGTAAAATACCTGAATCTTCCTCCATCCCAGTACTCTGGCATAGTTCTCGCAACAGCAGCAGTAATTGTCGGGCCAAATTGTGATGATTGAATAGTATAAGGTAAAATTAGGATGCCAGCAGTTATAGTGGCTGCTACAAATAAAATAAAATCTTTTCGGTTATGAGAAATAGTTATCTGCCCATTCTGCCAGCGAAATAGTCTCAAAAGTAAAATTAATAAATTGATAAAACCTATGATAGGGTATATTAAACATTGAAGCGCAAATACAATTAATATACCAAATACTGAAGAGCGTATTAAATAATATATAAAAGCTAAAACCAAGGGATAAATAAAATCTCTAGGTGTAGCAGAAAATAGATCATCATGAAGGCAAAGGCTTTGATTTAAAAGTAAAGAGGCGAGAAACCCCACCATTGGTACTGGTAATATCTCCATAGCAACTACAAAGCAATAGCTAGTTGTAATTAGTCCCAGTACTAATGGAAAAATTTTGCCAAATAAAATTGGATCTATATTTAAAGCTGCAATTATTTTATAAACAATACTATACCCAATTGGTGTCACTGACTGAAAATAATCAGCAATTAAATCCCCAGGAAATAAATCTGGGTTAAAGTAACGATAGATCCAAGAAATATATTCCCGTGCATCGTCGCTCACTATATATTTGCTGGTGAAAGCTTGTCGCAGCCCCATAAAAATATAACCAACAGCAAAAGTTAGACTGAGACTGTACCAAAAAATAACAGTCAATCTAGATTGATTTTGTTTGCTGTTTTGAGTAATAGGTGCTGTTAAAAATTTTTGTAATAGTGAAATCAGCATTGTACGCGTCTATGTCTGAATAAATTATGTAAATTAAGAAAATCAAAAGCTTTTTTCAATTTTTATGATTGTACAATCTTCAAGTACTGAGCGGTCATTTATAAAGCCAATAATTCTAGTAACACTCTGTTTTTTACCCAGAACGAAAGGTCATGAAAGCCGAACTGTCTGGATTAAGTCAGGGACTGGGGACTGGGAAGAAGGAATAAAGGTGTACTGAGTTTTTTTCACGCAATCAAATATGAGTCCTATATCTTCCCATTCATATCTAACAAGTAGCCTCTATTTCGCAAATACCAGTTTTAAGCTATGCTTGGATCTATGCTGACCAGTCCCCTAAACTACCTCGGTCTTACTGCATTCTTGATACAGTAAAAGAGTACCAGTTGATTCAAGTTCTTCCCTAAGATAGATGTAAAGTAACTATTGCTAAAAGAGATTAATTTAGTTATGATAATACTACGTACACTAAGTATTTTGCTAAATGGTTTCTACATCTAATCACTCCCCAACCTTAGAGTCGTGGCAGCAAAATCTGGCACCATACAATTTGGGCTACAGAATCAAATTAGTCTCACAATTGCTGAGTCGCAAGTTTACTGAGAGGCTAGAACCCTTTGGACTGACGCCATTTCACTGGTTGGTGTTATGCTGTCTTTGGCAAGAAGATGGTTTACCTACTTCTAGTATTGGAGACAAACTCAAACAAGTGGGAGGCACTTTAACAGGCGTACTAGATCGGATGGAAGAACGCGGTTTGGTGCGTCGCGAACGCGACACTCAAGACCGGCGCATCTGGCGAATCTGGCTCACGGATGCAGGAAAGGAACTAGAAGCTGTTTTACCGCCAATCGCCGCAACCGTGCGTGATGAAGCAATGGATGGTATTTCCTTTGCCGATCGCGAACTGTTTTCCCAAATCTTGAATCGAGCGATCGCTAACCTGTCTTAAAGATGATTTTATAATCACCCGACCGGGGGAGGCAGTGTAAAGATATGTTTTGAGATAATATTACGCATACTAAGGAATAAGGATTTTTTTCCGGGAAAACTACGCATTCTAAATAAACGACTATTAATCAAGTTATTGAACGGGCAAACGAGGTAAGAATCATGGGTGCTAATACTTTAAACGGACGCAACGGACACAAAACCCCAGTTTTAGAAAAAGAAGTGATTCCCGATTTAGAGACTTTAGAAACTGTTACTACAGAGACATCCGCAACAGCAGAAGCACCTGTTGTAACTCCTGAGATCGAGAAAGAAGTTCCAGCAAAACCGAAGCGGAAAAGACCGACTGGTTTAATTTTGGCAGGATTAGGCGTAGGTGCGATCGCCGCAGGCGCTTTTGGTTTTCACTACTGGCAATACGCCTCCACCCACCAGGAAACAGACAACGCCACCGTTGCGGGAAACATTCACCAAGTTAGTAGCCGCATTCCTGGAACTATAAGTGAAGTGCTGGTGAATGACAACCAACTGGTACAACCAGGACAATTGTTAGTGAAGTTAGATCCACGGGACTATGAAAGCAAGGTGCAACAAGCACAAGCCGCCCTCGAAAATGCTGGTGGTCAAGCGCAAGCTGCTCAAGCAAATATTGCTTTGAGTTCACAAACCACCACTGGTAAGACAACTCAAGCACAAGGAGATGTCAGTAGTGCAGTAGCAGCAATTTCTACAGCCCAAGCAGCAGTCCAGGAAGCCCAAGCTGGGATACCAGCAGCGCAAGCTGAAGTCAGACTAGCCGAAGCAGGGATTCCTGCCGCCCAAGCGCAGGTAGCGCAAACAAACGCGAATTTGGAAAATGCCCAAGCAGATTACAATCGTTACAACCAGTTGTATCAATCAGGTGCGATCGCTCGCCAGCAGCTAGACGCATCCAAGGCCGCTTTTAACGTGGCTACAGCACAAAAAAACGCTGCTCTTCAGGGAGTACAACAAGCTCAAGCCAGGTTAGCCTCTGCGAGAGTTGGTGTTGCCAAAGCCCAGTCTCAATTAGCACAAGCGCAAGAAAATGTCACCAACGCCCAAGCTAAATTGGCAGCATCTAAGGGAGGATTGCAACAAGCTACCGCAGGCGGACAAGATACCACAGTTAAGCGTAGTCAATACGAAGCGGCAAAAGCAGCGATCGCCCAATCAGAAGCATCGCTCAAAGATGCACAATTGCAACTATCCTATGTAAATGTTACCGCCCCCAGTGCTGGACGGGTAGGTAGAAAAAACGTGGAAGTTGGCAACCGCGTTGCAGCAGGAACACCATTAATGGCGATCGTGGATAACAGCTATTGGGTAGTTGCGAACTTCAAAGAAACTCAATTAGAAAAGATGCGCCCAGGAGAGCCAGTAGAGATCAAGTTAGATAGTTTCCCTCATCACACCTTTATTGGTCGTGTTGACAGTATTTCGCCAGCTTCCGGCGCTCAGTTTGCTTTATTGCCACCGGATAATGCTACAGGTAACTTTACTAAAGTTGTCCAACGCATTCCAGTAAAAGTAGTTTTCGACCAAAAGAGCATTCAAGGATACGAATCGCGGATTACTCCTGGGATGTCTGCGGAAGTTGCGGTGGAAGTCAAGTAATATCATGTTTCCCAAATTACCCATAATAAAAGAACCCCACCCCCAGCCCCTCCCCGCTTGCGGGGAGGGGAGACAAAGTGTAGCTTTGGCGGGGTGGGGTTCTTGGGGTTTAGTAAGTAATCAACCAGACATCATTAAATACGAAATTACCTGTAAACAAAATGAAAAACCTCTTTCTGCCTATGACATTCTCCTACATCTAAAGAGAGGCGTATAGAGATCGGGTGAAATGATATCTATGAAAGCAGATTGGTATAAAACAAGCCTGAGATGAAAAAACCGCTACTACCTGCATTAAGGTCAAGAAACTACCAACTGTTTTTTGCTGGGCAAGGTATTTCCCTAATTGGGACGTGGATGACGCAACTTGCCACAATTTGGCTAGTTTATGACTTGACAAAATCCCCATTTATGCTGGGAGTTGTAGGATTTTCTAGTCAAATTCCTAACTTTTTTTTAGCTCCCTTTGGCGGAGTATTTGTAGATCGCTTTTCTCGGTATCGTACCTTAATTGGTACGCAAGTCTTGGCGATGATTCAATCGTTAACATTAGCAGTGCTGGCGCTAACTGGAGTGATTGAGGTATGGCACATCATCGCCTTGAGCTTGTTCCAAGGATTTATTAACGCCTTAGATGCGCCAGCCCGTCAAGCTTTTGTGCCAGAATTGGTTGAACGCAGAGAAGATTTAGCCAATGCGATCGCGATTAATTCCACGATGTTCAACGGAGCTAGATTAATTGGCCCTGCGATCGGGGGTTTATTAATTGCTGGCGTTGGAACTGGCTATTGTTTTTTGATTGATGGTTTGAGCTACGTTGCTGTAATCGCCGGTTTATTGGCGATGAAAGTTAAACCTTGGAAAAATTCGGTAACTGATGGTAATCCCTTACAAAAAGTCAAAGAGGGATTTGTATATGCCTTTAGCTTCTCACCCATTCGCTCCATCTTATTGCTATCAGCTTTAGTCAGCCTGATGGGACTGCAAAACACTATTCTCGTCCCAATTATTGCTGAAGAAGTTCTCAAAGGTGGTGCAGAAAGTTTGGGTTTTTTGATGGCTGCATCTGGAGTTGGAGCTTTAACCGGTGGTATTTATCTAGCTACGCGCCAAACAATCTTAGGAATTGGGAAATTGATTGCTCTAGCTCCAGCAATTTTAGGAACTGGTCTAATTGCCTTTTCTTTATCTAGATTTTTACCACTCTCTTTATTTACAATGTTATTTGTTGGCTTAGGAACAATTCTCCAAATTGCTGCTAGCAACACATTTTTACAAACCATTGTCGAAGACGACAAACGTGGGCGATTGATGAGCTTATACACAATGTCATTTTTGGGAATGATTCCCGTAGGTAATTTATTAGGAGGTTTCCTAGCAAGTCGTATTGGCGCTCCTAACACTTTAATGATTGATGGGATAGCTTGTATTTTAGGGTCAATTATTTTTAGCAGACAGTTACCTGCTTTAAGAAAAATAATGCGTCCAATTTATGAGCAAAAGGGGATTATTACGACTCAAGAAGTTTAAGATAAATAACCTCAGTTAAATTTAGATTTATGTTAACAAGACTTTCTATAGCAATTCTTTTTTAATTTTTAGCGTTGCTGATTCCAGCTCGCGCAGAGGCAAAGAACATATTGCTATAAGATTCAATAATAAAGTTTTTTGCTACTTAACCTTGAAACTGGAACAAACTTATGGCTAATACAGGTGTAATTCGTCAACAAGGGCAAAATCCTGCTTTACCACCAGAGCGTGTACCGTTAAGAATCTGGATTGGTGTATTAGCCAGTATGCTTGGTGCATTTATGGCGGTATTGGATATTCAAATAACTAATGCTTCACTGCAAGATATTCAAGCAAGTTTAGGAGCAACTCTCGAAGAAGGTTCTTGGATTTCTACCGCCTATCTCGTCGCAGAAATTGTGGTAATCCCTCTAACAGGATGGTTATCACGAGTATTTTCTCTGCAACGTTATTTATTAGTCAATACTGCACTCTTTATCTTCTTTTCTATATGCTGTGCTTGGTCGTGGGATCTTAATTCCATGATTTTCTTTCGCGCCTTGCAAGGTTTTAGCGGAGGAGTTTTAATTCCCACTGCTATGACAGTTGTCTTAACAACTTTACCCCAATCAAAACAATCAGTCGGACTGGCTGCATTTGGGTTTAGTGCAGTTTTTGCACCCTCAATTGGCCCGACATTAGGAGGTTGGTTAACCGAAAATTTTGGTTGGGAATACAACTTTTATATCAATGTAATTCCAGGAGCATTAATGCTGGCTGGTGTTTGGTACGGAATTAAGCAAGAAAAACCCCAAATTAATTTACTGAAACAAGGTGACTGGTGGGGAATTATTGCAATGGCTATTGGCTTAGGTTCCCTGCAAGTTGTTTTAGAAGAAGGTAGCCGTAAAGATTGGTTTGGTTCAGCGTTGATTGTGCGCTTAAGTGTAATTGCAGTAATTTTTTTGGCGATATTTTTCTTTATAGAATTAACTCGTAAACAACCATTTATTGATTTACGGCTTGTACTTAGGCGGAACTTTGGTTTAGCCAGTATTGTTAATGTGTCGTTGGGAGTAGGATTGTATGGTTCAATTTATATTTTACCGTTGTATCTCGCTCAAATTCAACAATACAATGCTCTGCAAATTGGTGAAGTATTAATTTGGGCCGGTATTCCTCAACTGTTTATTATTCCCTTCATACCAAAATTGATGCAACGCCTTGACGTGCGTTTCATGGTAGCTTTTGGTGTGACTTTGTTTTCCATCAGTGCATTTATGAACTCTGGAATGACTAATGAAACAGGGTTAGATCAATTACGCTGGTCGCAATTTGTGCGTGCAATGGGACAACCCCTAATTATGGTGCCGCTTAGTTCTATTGCTACTGCTGGTTTGAGTCCGAAAGAAGCAGGTTCGGCAAGTGGTTTATTTAATATGATGCGGAATCTAGGCGGTTCTATTGGAATTGCTTCTTTAGCGACTTTATTAGCAAATAGAGAGCAATTTCACTCGAATAGATTAGGTGATGGAGTATCTTTATATAACCCAGAAATTCAACAACGAATTGACCAAATGACGCAGTATTTTGTCAGTAAAGGGGCAGATTTAAGTACAGCACAAAATCAGGCGATCGCATCTATATCCAACATCGTCCGCCGGGAAGCATTTGTAATGGCTTTTAATGATTGTTTCTACTTTATCGGTATAGCATTATTACTCAGTGGGATTGCCATTTTATTCCTCAAAAAGGTGAAGCCAAGTGGCGGCGCTGTTGCTCATTAGATTTGTGTCCTATGGGTTAAAATGTTTGATAAAACTACTAAGGTACTAAAATGGTCATTAGCCAAAGTGAGTACTATATCTCCCCAGAAGAATATTTAGAAGGCGAGAAAGTAAGTGAAATCAAACACGAGTATATTGATGGGCAAGTCTACGCAATGGCAGGGGCAAGTGATGCTCATGTAACTGTAGTAGGAAACTTGTTTGTACTGCTGCGAAACCATCTCCGGGGTAGTGCTTGCCGTGTCTATATGTTAGATATGAAAGCACAAATCGAGGCTATAAATCGCTATTTTTATCCCGATGTAATGGTTACTTGCGATCCACGAGATAAAGAATTTGAATATTTTAAGTGCTATCCTTCCTTAATTATCGAAGTGCTTTCTGAATCAACCGAAGGCTATGACAGAGGGAAGAAATTTGCCAGCTACCGACACTTAGAATCACTGCAAGAATATGTGCTAATTTCACCAGATAGAATGAGTGTAGAATGCTTCCGCCGCAACGAACAAGGACAGTGGGTACTTTACCCTTATGAACAAGAGGGAGAAGTGCATTTAGCTAGCGTTGATTTTCGTTGTGCGATCGCAGAAATATATGAAGATGTAATATTAGTAGATGAGAATATTTCCTAATCTAACATTTCTGGATCAATTCCTAAAGCATTGAGTTGTTCAGCAGATAGCGATCGCAATTTCTCTACAATTCTCTCCCGCTTTTGCCGCTCATTCACAGCACGTTCCTCACCTGTTAGCAGTAAATTTCCTTGTATATCCCACCACCGCAACCAAGGTAAATCTGCATTTTGATAAAATCCTTGCCAGATTCCTAACTCTACACCCATAGGAGCAATTGGGTAATGTCCTCGTTCATTGGGTTGCATCAGTTGATAAGTATTATCGAGTAGGTGGTAAACTTCTACTTGAGCTTTTGCTACTTCATAAATTCCATAATAAGGCACTCGAATTGCCTGCTCATAAACCCAAAACTTACCAACATTTCCACCTTCACCTTGAGATGGCGGTGTGTTATCTCGTTCTTCTGAACCATCTCCAGAGACAAATTCAATCACAATCAAGGGCGCAACATACTCCTTCCACAACACATAAGAACGGCGCATTTTACCGTTAAGTGTCGGTGGTACGTTGGGTACATAAAACCAGTCTGGTGCTTCAGCCCCTTTCTCAGGAGGATCTGTTAATCGCCAGTAGATACCAGAATCTTGTCCAATACAATATTGACTGTCGGGATGAAGTTTCTCTAAAACAGGTTTAATTGAATCTGTAATTAAAATGCTTTGCGGATGCTCCTGAAGATTTTTCACAAATGTACCGTCTGAGTCTGGTAACTGAGTATGGTCAGGTAAAGTTAATGCCGATAAGGAAGTCATAGGCTTTAACGAAGGTTTGTCTGATTTTTATTGTAGATTGCTATTTTGCTATTTTTGAATAGATGTGCGACTAAGTTAGATGCCATTTATATAACAAAAGTCAATCTTTCTATATGGAAAAATCTATCTCGATTACTGCGGATATTCTCTATATCCTCACAATCATTCGCATTCGGCTTAACTATAGACAATAGAAAATGAGAACCTATTGCTCGTAAATCGTATGGTATTACATCAGTTGGTATATCAAAAATCCATCCTATGCCTGCCCATGCAGTATTTTCCGAACGTTCCCAGATTACCCTTGTGTATCTCCCATCCATGTGAAAAATCACTCTTACAGTTTCTCTGGCTAACAGAAATATTTCATTCATTACAATACAATTATTCTGTTTTGATGCTTTTGAGAGGGCGGGCTAGCCCACCCCACAATCATTACAAACCAAATGCAAAATTCCGCAGTAATAGATGCATAATACCCGATCGCATTTCTAGCAAAGCATCTTTAAAGCCGATCGCAGCAACTCTTCTTAACTTTTATCCACTGAATAATATGGTTCTCAGGAAACACTAGGCTCATCAGCAGTTTTGATCTCTTTTAAAATTCGTTCTACTTGGTTAACTTTTTCACCTCTATTCTGTTCTTTGAAAATATTTAAAGCTTTTTCTAAAGAAGATAGCGCCTCGTCTTTTTTATTTGTTTGCCACAATGCTATTGCAAAATTAGTCAGCCCTTCGCCATAATTAGGATTAATTTCCAGAGCTTTTTTATATTCAGTAATGGCTTCTTGCCAGCGACCTTGGCTTGCGTAAACAACACCGATCGCATTGTAAGCTAGAGCGTATTTTGGCTTAAGGCGAATGGCTTCTCGATAAGAACTAATTGCATCTTCTGGTTTCTTTTGCCGAAAAAGTACATTTCCCAGTTGAAAGTGTCCGAAAGCATCTTCTGGGAATTTTTTAATTAATTTGCGTAAATTTTCCTCTGCACCTGTTAAGTCTCCCTGACTAAATAAACCATTGGCTTGTTGCAGGAGTTGCGATCGCTCTGGTGTATCTGTACCTGAAGATTGGGCGATTTTTTGTGGTTGTCTCTGTGCAAACTGTTCTGGCGAATGCAAAGAAACTTGTCCAGGAACCGCTAACACTAATGGTGATATCCCCATTACACTGATAATACTCAGCATCATGCAGCCAACAGGTTGAACAAATGCTGATTTGGATTTGCACTTCACCTTCATCGCCCTGAATGCCTCAATAATGTTCTAATCTTTATGATAAATTGGCCTGCGTTAGCGCGTAATGCATCACAAGAGAGACGATAAGGGCGCATATATATATGCGCCCTTATTAAGCTAATTTGGAATTATTTACACACCTTCTCGTAACTTATCCAACACACCCCGATCTTCCAATGTCGAAGTATCTCCAGATACCTCTTGTCCGGCGGCTAGATTCCGCAGCAAGCGCCGCATAATTTTACCCGATCGCGTTTTGGGCAAAGCGTCTGTAAAGCGAATTTCTCCGGGACGTGCGATCGCACCGATTTCTTTGACAACGTGCTGCTTGAGTTCTTTACTCAGTTCTTCACTTCCCTGATAAGTGCCTTCTAAAGTCACAAAAGCCACTACTTCTTCACCCTTAAGTTCATCGGGTTTACCTACTACCGCCGCTTCTGCAACCGCTGGATGCGAAACTAAAGCTGATTCTACTTCCATTGTACCGAGTCGATGCCCTGAGACATTCAGTACATCATCCACACGACCCATTACCCAGAAGTAGCCGTCTTCATCAAGTCTTGCGCCATCACCAGCAAAGTAAGTATAGTTCCCATCTTTGGGTGGAATGTGTTCCCAATAGGTGCGGCGGAAGCGTTCTGGATCGCCGTAAACTGTCCGCATCATTCCTGGCCAGGGATGTCGCACCGCCAAATAACCACCTTCCTTATTGGGTACGGTGTTTCCTTCTAAATCCACGATATCTGCAATAATTCCAGGGAAGGGGAGGGTTGCTGAACCGGGTTTAGTGGGAATTGCTCCTGGTAGCGGTGTAATCATGATACCGCCGGTTTCCGTTTGCCACCAAGTATCAACTATTGGACAACGTTCTCCACCAATAACTTTGTGATACCACATCCAAGCTTCGGGGTTAATCGGTTCGCCGACGGTTCCCAGCAAACGCAACGAAGACAAGTTTCGCGCATTCGGATGTTGTTCGCCCATCTTAATAAATGCCCGAATTGCTGTAGGTGCTGTATAAAAAATATTCACGCCGTATTTTTCAATTACATCCCAGAAACAGCCAGGATTAGAAGTCCGGGGCGCACCTTCATACATTATCGTGGTTGCACCGTTGGAAAGCGGGCCGTAAACAATGTAGCTATGTCCCGTAATCCAACCGACATCTGCGGTACACCAGTATACATCTGTGTCTTGCAGGTCAAAGATCCACTTGGTGGTGATATGGGTATACAGATTATAACCAGCAGTTGTATGCACTACACCCTTCGGTTTGCCGGTGCTGCCAGAAGTGTAGAGGACAAACAGCATATCTTCACTGTCCATCGGTTCGGCGGGACAATCTGCTGATACACCTTTTTGCAAATCATGCCACCAATGGTCGCGTCCACCCAACTGCATATAAGTTTCTTGTCCGGTGCGCTTGACAACGAGGACATTTTCTACACTGGGAACAGCACCATCAGCCAAGGCTTTATCTACCTGTGCCTTGAGAGGAACGATCGCATCTTTGCGCCAACCACCATCAGCCGTAATTACCAGTTTAGCTTGAGCATCAATTAAGCGATCGCGCAAAGCTTCGGCACTAAAACCACCAAATACTACGCTGTGGGGTGCGCCGATTCTGGCACAAGCTAACATGGCGATCGCAGCTTCGGGAATCATTGGCATATAAATACCAACGCGATCGCCTTTTTGTACGCCCAGTTGCTTCAACACATTGGCAAACTGGCAAACTTCTCGGTGCAGTTGGGCGTAGGTAAGGGTACGGGAATCACCTGGTTCTCCTTCCCAAATCAATGCGGCTTTATTTTTGCGCCAGGTAGTGAGATGTCTGTCAAGGCAGTTGTAAGAAATATTCATCTTACCGCCAACGAACCACTTAGCAAAAGGTGGTTGCCAATCTAATACTGTGTCCCATTTTTGGAACCATTCTAATTCTTTTCCAGCCAAATCTGCCCAAAATTGCTGCGGATCGGCTTTGGCTTGGTCGTAGAAACGCTGATAGTCATCCAGACTTTTGATATGGGCGTTATGCGAGAATTCTGAACTAGGATGAAAAAGGCGGTTTTCTTGTAGGATTGATTCTATAGTTGGTTGAGACATGATTACATTTACGAGCGGTATTGTTACTGAAAACTATTTTTAGCTTAGTTGTGCTAGACGCTGTTTAGATTTTCGTTAAGCTAGATAAAAATTGCTGAGTTATTTAGTTTACATTCATTTTCATCTAGAACTTATCAGTTAATACCATTATTAAGTCTGAATGAATCTCCAGATGCAATAGAGTTATTAAAGAATGCATCCCAGTTTTTATTTAGCACTGAGAGAATAACTATCATTGCGTACTCCTACAGAGAAGCAAGCTACGCGCAGCCTCTTGTAGAGAGTAGGAACTACGAACGTAAGTGCGTGTCGCAGACAAGCAATCGCATGGACTAGTTCTTAGTTGGAGATTTTGCGGCGGATTGTGCTGGCAATACTAATGTTAAAAAATGATAAGTTCAGATTGAACTAAATAAAATTAATTAATACGTATCTATCTTAGGTTATAGTTTATTTGGCTTATAAAGATTGATAGTTGATGGTTTTAAACAGCATGATAACTACACTCATACTGGCCATGTTTTACAAAAAAACAAATCTATATGCATAGACGAGCGCCCTTATATTATTTGTTTTTAGGAGTATTAACAAGTTCTAGCTGTTTTATCTTCAGTGTAGCAGCCCAAGTCCCATCTAATTCGCAGCAATCCTCGACTCGGAGTGAAGCTCAAGCTGCTAGTTGGTTTGAAGCCCATCGCGCACAGTCAGGCGCTTTACGAGCATTTGTACAGCGAATGCCGAAGGGAGGAGATATCCACAGTCATCTCAGCGGGGCTGTGTACGCAGAACACTATCTGGAGTGGGCTGCTACCGATGGGTATTGTGTGAATTCAAAGATAGGAACTTTAGTTGAGCCTAAAGCTTGCGGTCAGGACAGTAGCTATTTTCCAGCTTCAGAATTGTTAAACCGAACATCTATTTATGATTCCCTAATAAATCGTTGGTCTACTCGCAACCTCCAATTTGCTGGTAAATCAGGACACGACCAATTTTTTGAAGCTTTTAGTGGTTTTGGGACAATATCAGACTCTATGAGCCGTCGGGATGATATGGTCGCGTCAGTAGCAAATCGAGCAGCTTCGCAGCATATTAATTATCTAGAGTTAATGCTTACTTTTCAGGGCAGTGAGGTTCGACAGCTAGGGCGTGAAGTTGGTTGGAATAAAGATTTGCAAGAGATGCACCGTCAATTGCTCAAACGAGGATTAACCAAGCTAGTGACACTGGGTAGCCAGGAATTTGCACAGTTGGAGGGCGAAGTCTCGAAAACACTCGGTTGCGGCACTCCATCAGCACAGCCTGGATGTGCAGTGACGGTGCGCTATTTGCAGCAAACGACAAGAACAAAGTCGCCTGTTGAAGTGTTTGCTCAGTTAGCTTATGCCTTTGCACTAGCTTCATCAGATTCGCGGGTAGTTGGCATCAATCTTGTCGCCCCAGAAGACAACCCGATTGCACTGCGCGACTATACCCTGCAAATGCAAATGCTGCAATTTTTCAAACGTCAATATCCCGATGTTAAGGTCGCGCTCCATGCAGGAGAGTTAACTTTCGGTTTGGTTCCGACAGAGGATTTACGTTTTCATATTCGGCAAGCTGTAGAAGTGGCACAGGCATCTCGCATCGGACATGGCGTGGATATTCTTTTTGAGGAGCGTCCCTTCGAGTTGATGGAGCAAATGCGGCGACTCGGCGTATTGGTCGAAATCTGCCTGACCAGTAATGAAGTCATTTTGAATGTCCAGGGAGATGAACATCCTTTTAGGGAGTATTGGAAGGCTGGAGTACCAATGACCCTTGCTTCAGATGATGAAGGCATTTCCCGGATTGATTTGAGTCATGAATATCTGTTAGCGGCAACGAGATATGGACTGGGATATAAAGACCTCAAGCGACTGGCTCGCAATAGCTTAGAATATAGTTTCGCTCCGGGAAATAGTCTCTGGAAGTCGCCTGAGTTTAAGGCAATGGTTCCAGCTTGTGCAAGCGATACCCCTGGTGAAACCTCTGTTTCTCAAGGGTGCAGTGCTTTTTTGCAGAAGAACGATCGCGCGCGGATTCAATGGCAGCTAGAGTCGGAATTTGCTCGGTTTGAGCCATTGCAGAACTGGCTTTGAGTGATTTTCACGAAAAATGTAAAGCGACAAATTAGAAGTCAAGTTTTTCATACCTGCAAGCTTTACTGGAAACAATACCTTTGCCAAAATTTTTCTTGGTACAAATGAAGCTGAGTTTGCAATGTTAGTTAGCGATCGCTACCAATGTCAAGGTTTAAAAACTGAAGTACTTAGAAGGTTGCTGCAAGTAGGGCGTGATGAACATTTAACGCTAATTAGTGCCGACATTCTGACTGAAAATTCTGCAATGCAAGTTCTCTTGTAACATTCAACATTTATTCTTCTGTAATTTGCACTCCAAAATGCAAATCTACCAAGGGCGATAATGCCTAATGGTACATAACAGAAGCATGAAAGCGTGAATAAAAAACTCCTCATTTCTCCTCAAGAAGTCACGTCACTGTTAGCAGAAAAATCATCACAGACTGTGATTATCGATACGCGAAGTCAAGAAGATTATGATATTTCTCATATTTATCAAGCCATAAATATTAGAGATTTTTTCACCTATCTTTTAGAGAATTCCTCCCCAGCAGGATTGAAGGAATTGCAAGAGTATTTTGCAGAAATCATGAGCAAGGTAGGAATATCTGGTACAGAACATTTAATTGTGTATGAAGATGCTTTAAATAAAGGTTATGGTCAATCTTGTCGAGCAGCTTTCTTACTGAAATATTTGGGTTGCGCTCAGGTATCTATTTTACATGGAGGATATAAAGCATGGCTCAAGGCAGGATTACCTACTACCGATGAAGTACCGAAGCGTGAAAGCAGCATATTTAGATTGCATCCCAATGCTGACATCATGGTGACTACCACAGAGATGTTGCAAGCAATTGAGAATCCAGCAATTATTAAATTAGATGTGCGCGATCGCAATGAATGGCTTGGGTTGAGTTCTTCTCCTTACCATCCTGATTTTTGTCCCCGCAAAGGTAGAATCCCTAACTCTGTATGGTTAGAATGGCATCATCTGATGAATTCTGAATCAGAAATCCCTACGTTCCGATCGCCAGATGAAATCCGAGAAATTTGTCAGTCAGTAGGTATTACTTCAAAGTCAATTGTGTACATTTACTGCTTTAAGGGTTCAAGGGCTGCGAATACATTAATAGCCCTTGAAGAGGCAGGAATTTCTGCTAGAAATTATTTTGGCTCTTGGAATGAATGGTCTCGTGATTTTTCGCTCCCAATTGATAGCAGAGTCATACAATAAGGGTATAAACTTGACTTCTGAATTTTGAATTATTCTTCAATCAGACATCAACATTTATCTGTTCTATTTGTCTCGCGGCTTTATCCCAAAGCTTTGCTGAAGTCTCATCTTGCCAATGAGTTCTCAGATTTTCCGCTTTTTTGTGACATATTCGTTCTAACATTTCTAATATTGCGGATAATGTCAGTTGATTAATTAATGATTCTAAAATCTCCATATATTCTTTTTGCATGATATTTACCTCCTTAATGTCATTCAATATATGCCAACAAAACCCACTTGCTCTTAACCTTTTCATTAAGATTTGTTGCAAAAGCTAGTAATATTCTGTCAGCTTATATATGCAGTTTAACCTATTCTGAATACTCAATTTGGAAAATTTATTTTTAATAGATGAAAAAACTGTTTAATTGAAATATTTGCTCACAACTTCCTCAAATTTTGTATCTAACTTAAAAATAGGGTTGGATAAATAAAAAGTATGAGTTGTCATATGATGGGCTATATTCTACCGGAGGCGGAGCTTCTTTGGCTTTGCTCCTGACTCCTGAATTATGTTCGATAAAAAATTCCTTCGGTACTATGGATGCAAAGTGAAGCAGATGTGGCTATGTTTTGCGCAGTACAACACAAAAGTCTGATGTCTACTTCCAAACTAGAGAAACTGTCAATCTTTACTATCTAGCTTGTGCAGACATCATCTAGAAAGTTATGGATAAGTTTGCTATTTTAAAGTGAAAATCTTTTCTAAATATCTGAAAACTTGGCAAAACTTTGCGAAATGATGAAATGGACATTGGAAAAGGCAGAGGTAGAGAGGGGAAAGACCTACTGCAATTTCTCCCCTGCTCACCTCATCTCCACTATTTCCTAGTGCCTATTTACTAGAATGCGACTTTTCCGGCATGACTATATTAGTATGGCTTGCCTTGCCATTTTTGCCATTAGTATTCCCGTTACCATTGCGGGGATGGATGACACCATAACCGCCGTGGTTACGTTCGTAAATTACATTAATCTCTCCAGTTTCAGAATTATGGAACATATAAAAGTCGTGTCCCACGAGTTGCAGTTGTTCTAGAGCTTCTGTAACAGTCATCGGCGGCATAGAAAAATATTTGGTGCGGACGACTTCGTTGGGCAATTCGGCGGTGCGATCGCCAATTAAATCTGTTACTATCGACTCTGGAATAATTACTTCTGTTGGTTGAGCATGAGTTTTGTGGTCTTGACGCCGTTCTTTATATTTCCGCAGTTGACGCGCAATTTTATCTGCAACTAAGTCAATGCTGGCATATAGGCTCTCGCTGCTTTCCTCGGCACGAATAACGCTACCATTAGCATAAATAGTTACTTCAGCCGCTTGTCTTGGATTAATTCGGGGATTCCGGGCGACGCTAAGATGCACATCTACTTCATTTGTAATGCTTTGAAAGTGACTAACTGCTTTTTCAATTTTTTGATGTACATACTCACGAATCGCATCGGTGATTTCAATATTTTTGCCGTGGATGACAAGCTTCATGTAATACTCTCCCGCTGAATATTTTAGATGTGTGAATTTGCTTTGTATGAAAAGAAATTGCGGTAAGGTTTATTACTCCCGCCAAAACAAATTGTGAACTATATTGTATCTACTGCTGTTAAGCTATCTCTCAGGTTGCTGCATCTAAGGAATTGTCAAGTATACCCTTGATTTACCTCCTCATCTCTGCGCTGATGTCTTATTGTATATCCAATTAGCACTCAAGAGTTGAGAAAATCTAATTGTAGCTCCTATGACTACCTTTTCCTTTAAAGGAATGCTTACAGAACTGTTGATATTTGCTCCTTCTGTGTTGGATTGAGGTTTGCTTGCTGTTGTTCAAGAGTACAAGGTTCTGTGGAAGTTTGATTCTGTTTGAAATGCAAACAATGATATTAAAGTCATCAGCCAGTACATTCTTCCTTATTGTCTTGGCATAATGCTTATTGCAGAGAATTCCTCCTAAAACCTATTGAGGTTAATATTCAAGCTAGCACTTTGTTTTTTCTAATGCATCTTCCCTTGACTTTCCTTTAAAATCCTTTGCAAAGCTTGACAATTTTTGATTCTCATTAGGTAACTTGAAATATATTTAGTTCTTTATACGGTTGAATTTTGGGATGATCCATAGTATTAGATCGCAAAAAAACATTTGTTTGCTGTATAATCAAGGATTAATGCCTTACTTAGAAGCTCATGGATGGCAGCGATCGCTTCTAAGCGATCGCATTCATGACCCAAGTCTAGATGACGTGTTAATTTTGCTAGAACATCCACCTGTCTACACTCTGGGACAAGGAAGCAACTCAGACTTTCTCAAATTTGATATTGACAAAGGTGAATACGATGTGCATCGAGTTGAACGAGGCGGTGAGGTTACTTACCATTGTCCCGGTCAACTCGTGGGCTATCCAATTTTAAATCTGCAACGTTATCGGAAAGACCTCCATTGGTACTTACGGCAACTCGAAGAAGTAATAATTCGCGTATTGGCAATTTATGGATTGCAAGGAGAAAGAATTCCGGCTTTTACTGGCGTTTGGTTGCAAGGGCGAAAAGTCGCGGCTATTGGTATTAAAGTCAGCCGTTGGATTACTATGCACGGCTTTGCGTTAAATGTTTGTCCAGACATGACAGGCTTTGAGCGCATTGTACCCTGCGGTATTTCTGACAAACCTGTAGGCAGTTTAGCCGAATGGATTCCAGGTATCACCTGCCAAGAGGTGCGTTTTTACATAGCACAATCTTTTGCAGAAGTCTTTGGCGTGGAATTAGTAGAATCTCAGCCTCAAGGGTTTTTCCTATCTGAGTAAATTCCGCTTGTAATATGTAATAAATACTATAGCAGTCCTATTTAAATTGTGAGACACTTATAAGAGTAGTCCATATTTAATAGTATCAAAATAACTATTTAATAGTCATTTCAAAAATGAATGCGATCGATACAAATCTAAAAAGCCAGATTAAATCAGACTTTTTGTATTTTGAACTGGTATAACTGCGGTTTTCAAAGCTAGAATCTGATTATTTCTAAATTTTTATACTAACTTTTTACGGCACTCAAGCACAACTTTGCGCGTGAATTACTCAAATAATCTCCAGCTATATGCCCCATCGATAACATCTCTCAGAGAACGTGATTGGACAGCTTTGATAGAACTATTTGATAGAGACGACGGTGATGAAATTGAAGCCGACATTAGCGGTAGTTTATTTTGGTTAATACCTGAACCTTGTTGGGAAGACGATCCCTTTGATTTTTTGCGTGAGTACCTTTAAGTAGTGATGAGTTCAAAAGAAGCCTTTAATTTATAACTCCTAACTCCTAACTCCTAACTATCTAACGTTGAGGCGACTTAGGAAAATACGTAGGCGATCGCTTTGGGGATTGGTCAGCACTTCATAAGCTGGGCCTTGTTCTGTGACAATACCTTTGTCTAAAAATATAACTTGATGGGCTACTTCTTTTGCAAATTGCATTTCATGGGTGACAACCACCATTGTCATGCCTTCTGTGGCTAATTGTTGCATCACTTGCAGAACTTCACCGACGAGTTCGGGATCTAGGGCGCTGGTGGGTTCGTCAAATAGCATGATTTGGGGATTCATACATAAACTACGAGCGATCGCTACTCGTTGCTTTTCTCCGCCAGAAAGTTGTTCGGGATAAGCAGAGGCTTTGTCAGATAAACCAACTTTTTCTAAATATAATCTCGCTAGTTGGGCACTTTCTTTTGGTGTTTTACCCAAGACTTTACGCGGTGCGAGTGTCATATTTTCTAAGACGCTGAGATGGGGAAACAAGTTGAACTGTTGAAAAACCATGCCTACTTGTGTTCGTAGTTGCCGCAGTTGGCTATAGTTGACAGTGGGCCGGGATAAGTTAATTCCGTTAATGATTAAACGCCCTTTATCAATGGTTTCTAGGCGGTTGAAGCAACGAAGTAGGGTACTTTTACCACAGCCGGAGGAACCAATAACTGCAACAACTTCTCCTCGGTTGATTTCGCCAGTAATTCCTTTGAGGACTTTTAGGGAACCAAAGTTTTTTTCGATATTCTCAAAAATAATCGCAGGGATGGTATTATCCATTACTTGTGTCAAGCTGCTCTACAGTTGATTGTAATATTTTAAGAAACCGCAAAGGCACAGAAGGAGAGAAAATAATATGGCTAAAGTTGGTTTTATGCGTTGGCTGTATTTATGTGTCTTCGTAGGTTTTAGTTGTTTGTTACTGATTAGCTGTGCTGTGAACTCTAACGCGGGGAAAACTTTGCGGGTTGCTACAGAACCGGCGTTTCCACCTTTTGAGTTTCAAGGAAAAGGTGGCGAGTTGCAGGGATTTTCCATTGATTTGATGAATGCAATCGCTTCTTCTGCTAACTTGAAAGTGAATTTTCAAAGTCTGCCTTTTGATGGGATTATCCCCGCTTTACAAGCTAAAACGGTAGATGCGGCTATTAGTTCGATTACGATCACTGAGGAGAGGGCAAAAACGGTTTCTTTTTCCCGTCCTTATTTTAAGGCTGGGTTAGCGATCGCAATTCGCGCAGATAATCAAAATATTACTGGTTTTGACAGTCTCAAAAATAAAAAAATTGCAGTACAAATTGGCACAACCGGGGCTGCAAAGGCTAAAAGTATTCCTGGGGTACAAATTCGCAGTTTTGATTCTGCACCCTTAGCTTTGCAAGAATTGCTTAACAGTAATGTAGATGCGGTAATTAATGATGCACCTGTGACTTTATATGCAATTAATACAGGCAATCTTCAGGGAATTAAAGTAGTACAGAAATTGCTGACGGAAGAGTTTTATGGAATTGCTACAGCTAAAAACTCGCCAAATTTGACATTGATAAATGATGGCTTGGATAGAGTGCTGAAAAATGGCACTTATTCTCAAATTTACCAGAAATGGTTTAAAGTTGAACCACCATCACTACCAGCTAAATCACCATTTGAGAATCAAACTAACGCTGGCGCATCTAAAATATTAACTTCAATTAGGGTGATATTGCAGGCTTTTCCAAGTCTATTGCAGGGTGCATTGGTAACGTTGCAATTAACAATACTTTCGGTAGTATTTGGTTTAATTGGCGGTTGCTTAATTGGTATTGTTCGCCTTTCTCATATTGCACCTGTGCGTTGGTTGGCGAGGGCGTATGTAGATTTTTTTCGAGGAACGCCTTTGCTGGTGCAAATTTTTATGATTTACTTTGGTTTACCAGCAATTTTACAAGAACTTGGTTGGACATTTTCTTTCGATCGTCTAACTGCTGGGGTAATTGCCTTAAGTTTGAATAGCGCTGCATACATTGCCGAAGTTGTTCGTGCTGGAATTCAATCAATTGAACCAGGACAAGCAGAAGCAGCAAAATCATTAGGTTTGAGTTCTGTGCAAACTATGAGTTATGTAATTTTTCCCCAAGCTTTCCGGCGGATGATTCCACCTTTGGGCAATGAGTTTATCAGTTTATTGAAAGATACTAGCTTAGTTTCTGTGATTGGGTTTGAAGAATTACTACGTAAAGGACAGCTAATTGTTGCTGATAACTATCGCGCTTTTGAAATTTACGCAGGTGTAGCAGTGGTTTATTTGTGTTTGACGCTACTTTCTTCCCAAGCATTTAGCCGATTAGAAGCTTGGATGAATCCCATCAAGCGCTAAGAGACTTTCAAAAATAATTTCTCAAAATCCAGAGAATGATAATCAATATACTTGTAAAGCTGATTTTTGGGATAGGTAGCAGTTGGGGTTAAAATCCTTAAGAGAAAATCAAACTTAATAAAATGTGTTCTAATATACCTTTTTTTCAGGTAATTCTAATCCATTGTTTAATTTAACTTAATACTTTGCTACAAATCCAATAAAAAAGTTATGTAACATCAATCAGATAACAGTATTGTTATCATGGACTTGTAATCATTAAGAAATGTAAATAGTAACTATAACCGTAAGTCAATTTAACTTAATGATTTTGTGCTTGCTATTTCAGGGCTGAGTATGCCAGTACAATTTTGTTGCAATTAAAACTCAGTGAATAGGTTTGAACTATTCAATGCAAGTCTAGTTTCGGCTGCATTGTAACAGTTCACCTTGGCAGCCAAAAATTAAAAACTTTTCATTAGAGGAGAAGCAAATGAGAAATTTGAAAGCAATCATAGACAAATCCTCATTGACTAGTGAAGTACCGGCATCATTTGTGGTGTTTCTTGTCGCCCTTCCTCTTTGCATGGGTATTGCGATCGCTTCGGGACTTCCGCCATCTCGCGGCATAGTTACAGGAATAGTAGGCGGAATTATTGTTGGTGCGGTTTCCGGTTCTCCACTGCTAGTTAGTGGCCCGGCTGCTGGACTGGCGGTGGTTGTTGCAGAAGTAGTTCAACAATATGGCATTGAAATGGTTGGGCCAATTCTGCTGCTAGCGGGTTTAATCCAATTACTCGCAGGTATATTTAAACTTGGTCAGTTGTTTCGCGCCATGTCACCGGCTGTCATCTATGGAATGCTTGCAGGTATTGGGATATTAATCTTCGCTTCCCAATTTCATGTGATGCTAGACGACCAACCGCGGATACACGGCATTGAGAATTTAATTTCGATTCCCAACACGATTTACAAAGCTTTCTTTTCTATTGATGGTAGCGTTCATCACCTTGCAGCACTCATAGGTGTAACAACTATTATCAGTCTTCTGCTGTGGGAAAAATTTAAACCCAATAGTTTAAAGTTGATACCTGGCGCGCTTGTCGGCGTTGTCATTGCTACCGTCATCGCTACAGTGTATCGATTACCGATTCAGTATGTTGATGTACCTGCAAATCTAGCACAAGCAATTCAATTACCAACATTTGCTAGCTTACCACGCTTAATTCAGGCACCAGTTTTGCTAGATGCGATCGCGATCGCATTTATTGCTAGTACAGAAAGTTTACTTTCAGCCGTAGCAGTAGATCGATTGCATACCGGGACAAGAACCGATTTCGATCGCGAATTAACAGCCCAAGGAATTGGCAACGTTATATGTGGGTTCTTGGGTGCTTTGCCGATGACAGGAGTGATAGCCCGCAGTTCTGTAAACGTAGAAGCTGGTGCTAAAACTAGATTATCGACGATGCTTCACGGTTTATGGCTGTTAATTTTAGTAATTGCAGCCCCAACCTTGCTCAAAATAATTCCCATTTCTAGTCTGGCAGCAATTCTAGTTGTTACTGGTTACAAACTAATCGAAGTAGAACATATTCGCCAGTTAAAAAAGTATGGACGTTTTCCTCTGGTAATATTTGCTGCCACTTTAATCGGGATTGTTGTTACTGACCTAATCACAGGTGTTTTAATTGGTATTTTGTTGACAGGAGTTTTACTAATTCACAAAATGTCTGTACTGAATATCCAAGTTATTAAACACGAAGATAATCAGCGAATAGACATTTATTTACAAGGTGCGGCAACATTTGTGAGGCTACCAAAATTGGCGAACATTTTAGAACTTGTGCCTCCAGGAAGTGAATTGCATGTTTATATGCAAGACTTGGCTTATATAGATCACTCTTGTCTAGACTTACTATCGGTGTGGGGAAAACAACAGGAAAAAATGGGAAGCACTTTAACTATGCAATGGGATCGTCTGATAGATCGTAATCGCAAACCATTTACTTTGTAGTAGTCAAGCTAGATTGAATTTGCTTCACGGTAGGGTATCACAGCTGTGCTACCCTACCAATTGTTTGTATTCTATGTAATCAGCTAGGGGTTAAAATAGGTTTTATATAGGGAATTTAGATTGAGTTGCACCTGAATTAACCAATAATATATGACAATTCTCAACGCTCGTAATTTATCTTTAGAAGAAGTTCAGCGTCTGTTTGGCTTTCAAAGACAGTACAATGATTCATTTTCTCACTACTTATCTTTGGAACCTCTCACGGAAGCAGAACAGCAGGAACTAAAACAAATTCAGCATGACTTTGATAGATACCTGACAATAGGCAAAGTTTCTGAGGGTCAGGTAAAGTTTCTTGCAGTTGCGCCTTTACTAAGATTAGCTGGTTTTTATCGCTATCCGATCGAGATTGTTTTGGAAGAGAATATTGCTGATATTGAAGTTGAAGATGAAGATATAAAAATTAAAGGAAGGTTTGATATCTTAGCTGTTAATAAAGCTAAAACTACAAAACCTCAAACATATTTTTGGGTACTGTTGATTGAATCTAAAAACTGTCAAGTTGATATATCAACAGGTTTGTCTCAGCTACTTACTTATGCTTATAAAAATTTAGATAATCAAAAATCAGTTTGGGGATTAACGACTAATGGTAGAAGTTATCAGTTTGTCTATCTCGAACAAGGAAATCCCCCTATTTATTATCTGTTCCCAGAATTAAATTTAATGGAAAGAGAACGTTCAAGTCAGTTGCTACAAGTTTTAAAAGCAATTTGTCAACTTTAAAAGCATTGATGATTAAAACAACATATAAGCCAAGGTAAAAATTAAGGTAAAATTTATGACTCAAGCCATACCTAAACTAGTAAGCTTTGAAGATTTTGCAGCTTGGCAACCTGAAGGCGGGAGATACGAATTACATAATGGTGCGATTGTTGAAATGCCTCAACCAACTGGCGAACATGAAGATATTGTTGGTTTTATCGCTAGAAAACTAACGGTAGAATTTGACCGATTAAATTTACCCTCAGAATTGAATTTAACCGCCGAACAGATTTTTCAAGCTGGAGATATCCCAAGTTGTTAAATTTATCGAGAAAGCTTTTTATAAGTTATCTAATTACGAATTACGAATTACGAATTACGAATTAGTATGAGACTAGCTTGGGATAAATGGCAAGCAAGGGATAAATCACGCTTTAAGCAAATTATATGTTTTTAGCTGATTTGCTTGAGAACTAACGCCCTAAGTGCGATCGCAATACACTTGACCAAAGCTACGATCGGGATGAATCTCAATCACCATATCAACCACTGTCGCATCTCTTAACAACGGCGTGATGAATAATTCCGGGTGCAGCGATCGCCAAAAATAATTGACAAATTGCTCTATCTCTGCATTGCTCATTCCCGATTTACCCGCAGCAATCATCTGTTGTTCTGCCTGTTTGCGCCACTCCAAAGAACACCGATAATCGATGGGATACAGCACAATTAAACTGTCCAATCGCTCCCATAGTGGTAAATAATCGTGGAGGCGAAGATTCATCTCACGGGCAAATGCTCTATCTTCATCTGTGACAATTGGCGGCGGTGCAGTATCAAATAAATCAGGATTGATTGGTCGCACACCCACAAACCAACCCTCAAATAGTACAATATCTACATCCGCCACCATTTCTGGATTAGTGCGATCGCCAGCACCTCCATAAGCTGATTTATCAAAGCGGGGAAGTATTACCGGGCTTTGCAACTCACGGATTTGATCTAGTACATTTAAGCCTAAGTCTATATCGTGAGTTCCCGGTGGACCGCGCCAAATGAAGCGGGGATCTTGTTGTGTTAAAGCCAAGCGATCGCTGTAAGTTTTATACAAGTCATCCAAAGATAAACTCACAGTCCTGTATCCCAAATGAGCTAGAATCAAAATGAGAATTTTGGACATTGTGGTTTTACCAGTGCCTTGTCCTCCCAATATTCCTTGAATCAAGGGGCGTCCCAACTGTTGGCGCTGCGATGCTAGTTTGATCCCCAAAGGCAGCCACAAGTCCCACAATACCTGTAACATTTCCTGGGGTTGTACTTGGAGAGTCGTTTGACAGAATTCGCTAAAAGCTGGAAAGACAGATTTTAGTAAATGCGATCGCCTTTCGATCATTTCATCAACATTTTCCGGCGCGATCCCAAAAGCTTTAGCCCTTAACCGATCTGCCAGTGCTGCTTCTCTTGCTTCCTGCTTCCAAGTTTCCCCCAGCCCATTGGTTGCCAAAACACTCAGCCACAAATTCATAAATTCTCCATCTGACTACGATCCCAGCTTAAAAGCTTCGAGAAACAGGCTGTAGATGAAACCAACTTTGAGGAGATTTAGTGAGTCTATCAAGAGCGATCGCCGATCCAAAAAGCTGCGACTATAAAATATTCTGCTGGTAATTTCCGTTAACAGTACTAAAAAACCAGCTGCTACAATGTCTAACTCTGCCCGTTGTCCAGCTGTAGTGGAAACTGCGTTTCCCAGAAAAAAACCGAACAAAAAACTAATTATCAGCAACGATAGTCGTCGCCAAGGATTTAAAAACCATTGCCCAAAACGTGTAGCAATGCCATCGAACAAGTTATTGAGACGAGTGTTTTGCATCAAAGGGACTTTTGGGAAAAGTCAAGATATCTTTAAATATATCTATATTAATGTAAGAAGGATATTGGTTTTAGCATCAGCTTGTTTGTTATTATTGTAGATATCTACTGGAATTGCAGTGTTTATTCAAATTTGACTATTCTATCATCTTCTTCAGAAGTACAGTTTCTTAGAGGATGTTTGGAAACAATAAATATTTAGTTTGCTCCTCACGAGCAAGCCTGAAAAAATGGGAAAATGATTCAAAATTCCCCTTTTTTAAGGAAGCTAGTTCGTTAAGCGCGTTTGCTGACTTGTATTCATGTATGGAAGTAAGCTCCTCGTAGGGTCTCCCAACAGGAGAATATACTTGCGTAGATTTAGAAAGGAGGATCTTTAAGCACTGACGTTTAGCAAAGGACGCCTTGTTGAGGCTGCTAACGGTTTCAGGAAACTTTTATTTTTTTTATAGAAATGAATTGGCTTAATAGGTATAAAATTATCTTGTTTTTATCCATACTTACGGTCAAAAACCAAAGTAATGGATGTCTGGATCTCTTGTTTTTCAAACATCAAAGAGATTATATCCTTCAAATATTTTCTAATCAAAATGATATTTATCATACATTCCTCTTCCTAATTTGAGGAAAGTCTATATTCGGCTATTTTGTGTGATTGCCTTTTGGGATAATAGGCTACTATTTGGTCAAGCCTAGACAAAATATTTATTTCTAAATAACTATCAATATGAAATCTTCAGTGTATCGTAACGTCGGTATTACAGCTTTGTGCTTGGGACTGCTTGTTGCTCTGGTGGGATGCTTTGGACTGAGCGTATCCTTTGAGTCCACCAACCCAGATACAAACCCAGATACATCTTCACAACTGCCAACAGAAACTCAAGAGTGGCATACAACTTCGGTTGTACCTGAAAAAAGTCTTTCCACTAGCTTATCTACTCCAGTACCTACCCCAACCAATCGAGTAGAACATAGCAATAAAGAGAATACTTACCCTGTCTTGGCAAAGCGTGATAAATCAACAAGCATTGCCAAGGATCGAGGTACTTTGCGAATGAGCAATCAAACTAATCAGCCTGTGCGGCTGGTTCTACTGGCACGAGAGTCAGTAGCAAAAGGAGCTAGTAAAAAACAAACTCACTACGATGTACCGGCACATTGGGATTTTGCTCCCGAAGAAGGTAGTGAGAAAGGACTGGTTCTATCCCTACCTCAAAATAATTTAAAGCTCGAAAAGGGAGATGTTTTAGTTGCTTTTGCACAAGATGGTTCCCGTCGTTACTGGGGCCCTTATATTATTGGCGAAACTCAATTACCTAAGTGGAATTCCCAAAATAGAGAATGGCAACTTGTGCTGAGTCAATAGACTTATTGCAGAAGTGCTTTTTGCCCTCTTGGAGGAAAAGGTTTTGGTTAAAGGGGAAGGGGACAATACAGAAGCTTTTCCCCTTACCCTTTTCCCACAATGCCAAGAAGTCTAATAAATATCTTCAAACCTTTATTTTTACATCCTTACCCTACAGTTGGTAAAGTGTTAAGTAATGGATAGAGGAAAATTGTTGAATTAAAAACTCCGAAGAACAAAAGATAGATAACCAACGACTATTGATTAGTGATTGTTGACTATTGACTAAATGAGAATGAAATTGAGTGTTAAGCACACTGTTGATCGGTGGTTCAACAAAATAGCAAAAAATCCAGCCTTGAGTCTAACTGTGTCGATTTTGTGGTTGATAGTGGTTGGTTGGGTGGCTTTTGGGTGGAATTTGGGCAACATTGGCTTAATTGATGAGACAGAGCCGCTTTTTGCCGAAGCTTCTCGCCAGATGTACGTTACAGGTGATTGGATTACCCCATTTTTCAATGGTGACACTCGTTTCGATAAACCTGCTTTAATTTACTGGTGTCAGGCGATCGCATATCATCTGATTGGCGTGAATGAATGGGCAGTACGCCTTCCTTCTGCGATCGCCGCATTCGGCTTAGTTTGTTTAGGTTTTTACACCATCCAGTGGTATCTGGTTAAACAAGACGAATTAGAGCAAGTTTCACGTCCTACTCGTCGCTACTTAACATCTTTTATAGCAGCAGCGTTGATGGCACTCAATCCCGAAACTATTATTTGGGCGAGAACGGGTGTCTCTGATATGCTGCTCACCGGATGTATGGCATCGGCTTTGTTATGTTTCTTTCTAGGGTATGCAGGGAAGGAAGGGACTGGGGACTGGGGACTGGGGACTAGGAAACTGGGAACAGAGGGCAGTGGACTGAGGAGTGAAGAGAAATTTTCCCAATCCCCAATCCCTAATCCCCAATCCCTATTCCCTAATAAGTGGTACTTAGCTTTTTATGTGCTGATTGCTGGTGCAATTTTGACCAAAGGGCCAGTGGGAATTGTTTTGCCGGGGCTAATTGTTGCCGCCTTTTTACTTTACGTGGGTAAAATGCGAGAGGTGTTGCGGGAAATGCACCTTCTTGTAGGTACACTGATAATTCTCGCTTTGTCAGTGCCCTGGTATGCTTTAGTAATTTGGCGCAATGGCTGGAATTACATTAACTCCTTTTTTGGTTATCACAACCTGGAACGCTTTACAGAAGTAGTTAATGGTCACTCAGCACCTTGGTATTTTTACTTTTTAATTGTGCTGTTGGGTTTTGCACCATACTCAGTGTATTTACCAGCTTCTATAATCAGACTAAAATTTTGGCAGCGATCGCATTGGCGATCTGTTGAACGTTTTCAGCAATTTGGTTTATTTGCCTGGTTCTGGTTTGCTAGCATCTTTAGCTTTTTTTGCATTGCTGTTACCAAACTCCCTAGCTACGTATTACCTTTAATGCCAGCAGCAGCAATCCTGGTAGTCCTGCTGTGGAGCGACCTTTTTTCAGATACAAATACACGGCAAACAATTCCTTCCCCCTCTCCCACTTTGCCCATCTCCGCGTCTTTGCTGCGAATCAGTGGTTGGGTGAATGTAGTATTTTTATCAATTCTGGCAACAGCACTGCTCAACATAACCCAGATATTAGGTACCGATCCAGCTATTAGTAACTTCCACGAACTAATTCAAAAATCTGGTTTACCAGTAATCGCGGGTATAATTTGGCTAGTTTCTGCTGTTTTGGTCGCGGGTTTATTATTGAGTCGCCGCTGGAACTACATTATCAGTATTAATTTAATCGCGTTTGTGGCGTTTGTAATTTTTGTCTTAACGCCTGCTTCGTTTTTTATCGATCGAGAACGTCAATTACCCTTAAGGGAATTGTCTGCGGTAATTTTAGAAGCAAAACAACCAAACGAAGAATTGATCATGCTTGGCTTCAAAAAGCCTAGTGTGGTATTTTACAGCCACATCCACGTAAATTATTTAAAATTTCCCCAAGAGGCTGTAGAGCATATTAAAAACCAGGCTGCTAAAGGACTAAAACCTTCCTCAGTGCTGCTGTTAGCCGAACAGAAAAAGTTTTTACAAATGGACTTACAGCCAGATGATTACAAGAATTTATCAACCAAGGGTGCTTATAACTTGGTTCGAGTTCCTTTTAAGAAAATGAAGAATCAAAAAATAGATATATCATAATTAGTCATTAGTCATTAGTCATTAGTCCTTAGTTATTGGTTATTCACAAAAAACGAAGGACAAATGACTAATGACAAAAAACCAACGATCAATAACCCCATTAACATTTGCTATTGTAACCATTGACAGCTAAAGCTTGATTGATTTGGCTTAATAGGTCTTCCATTGATATCGATCGCGGTAATATTTGGGTAGCGATCGCACCAACAACAGTTTCTATCGATTCCACACTATTTTTCTTCTGCTTGTCAATTTGCTTATAAGCTACCCCATCCTGGAAACTGGTTTGTGAGCGATTTAATCGCTGATTTAGTACCAAAATTGGTGGCAACTTTAAAGGCGAATCTCCTAATGTTTTCAGTGCTTTGAGCACATCTTTGTGGATAGAGGTTTCTCCTAAACAAATTAGCAATAAGTCAACGCTTTCGTGGCGAATCTGTTGCAATACTTCTGCCCAACAAGGACTCATTGCGGCTTTGAAGCCTGCTGTTTGCAGGTATTGAATTAAAGCTTGGAACCATTCAGATCCCCGTTCAGCAGTTTCACTACTAATTGAGCAATTTTTTTCTGTCCGATAACCCTTAGCTGGCTTACGTCTTATCTGGGGGAAATCCCGCAGCATTGTTAAATCCACTACTAAGATGTTGGGAGGGCAGCAAATACCAGAAGCAATTTCTAGTACTGATAGTAAAGCATCTGTTTTCTCGGTGCGACTGCTGTTGTCTTTCGCAAATGGTGTTAAGTAAGGAAATACAGATAGCCCTGGTATTTTAGAAGCGATTAAAGTAGTTGCGACATCGCAAGTAACCAGTGGTATCGCTGCTAAACGTGGATGTCCAATTAGTTGTTGCAAATAAATTTGCGCAGTGGTACTTTCGACATCTAGCAAAATCACATCAAACTGCCATACCCGCGCCAAAAGTTCTGCCTGATCTAGATCATCTACTTCAATCACTCGGTGTTCTCGAAGTGAGGGGTGGGGATTGACCGATTCTAACTGGGGATTCACCAACCTGAGAATTCGCAGTGGGGTTTTAGTTGGGATAATTGCACTATTATTTGACCCTATCTGCGGCATTACTTGTGCAGTACATAATTTTTCGAGAACCGGTGCTAAGACCTGATGCTCTACTGGCAAACTTAAGAAACCATCGGCTCGGTTAGCAAATGCTTGCTCTTTTTCGGCTGCCGTCGCGGTGACAATTACAGATATATGACGGGTTGCAGCGTCAGATTTTAGTAAAGTCAGTACATCCCAGCCTGATAGCAGGGGTAGCAACGGATTCAAAAATATTGCTATTGGTTGCAAGCGCCGCGCTTTTTCGACTGCTTCTGTCCCCGATCGCGCAATCACTACGCGATATCCTAAACCTTTGAGTTGTTCGGTCAAGTCTTCAATATATCGAGCTACTGCCTCGACTACCAAGACCAATCGTTGCGAACTCGCAAGATGATGCTGTATGGGCGTACTAACTTGCTGACGAGCGGCGGCGAGATTTTCCCGTGTCGGTTGATATCGTGTCTCCTCGGCTTCTCTGATTCCCATATCTGGTTCCGAAAAGCCTGTTTTCGGGGGACTGGGTGGCAGAAGTAGGGTAAACTGGCTACCTTTACCTTCACGCGATAAGAAGCTGACATCTCCTCCGTGGAGGCGAGCCAAGGCGCGAGTTAATACTAGCCCCAAACCAGTGCCTTCAAATTGTCGGGTGAGGGGATTTTCTAATTGTTGGAATTTTTGAAAGATTAAGTGTTGCTGGTGTTCGGGAATACCAATTCCTGTATCCCAAACTGTAAAGGCAATCCATCCTTCCCAACGACTTACCCGCAGCCCAATTTCGCCAGATATTTCGGTGAATTTAAAGGCGTTGGAAAGTAGGTGTACTAGCATCTGGCGTAAGCGCAATTCGTCTGCCACCATCTGATCTAAACCTAGTTCAATGGAAAGACAGAATTGAGGAGCAGATGAACGGGCATTTGCAGGTGGCGGGGCAGATGTCGCTTTGGTGGTTTGAGTGTGGATAGCTTTGGCTTCCGATAGGGCGCGATCGCACACAGCCTGAATTTTCACCGGAGTCAGCGTCAAATCCATTTGTCCCGTCTCCATCCGGGTCAAATCTAAAATGTCATTCACCACACTCATCAGGTGGCGTCCGCTTTGATGAATCAGTCCGGCATAACGGGCTTGACGCTCGTTAAGTTCTCCTAACTGCTGATCCACTAGCAAGCGCGATAATCCCAAAACGGCAGTTAGGGGAGTTTTGAGTTCATGACTAATACAAGCTAAAAACTCGTCTTTTAACCGATTTAGTTGAATTAAATCGGCATTCTTCGCTGCTAGTTCTTTACAAAGTTGCTGCTGTTCAGTGACATCAGTAGCTAAAACCAACCACAAATCAGTGCTGAGTGCAATTTCCTTTTCAGCACTCATCACTTTAAATTCAGGATTATCTAAGGGAATTTTGGCAAACTGCCAGATTCGCTCTTGACCATTTTGCATTTCGACAACGCAGGTACAAGTACCCACTTGACTATCTAAATAGCATCGGCTGTATGCAGCATCACCTGATGCTTCTTGCTGAATCAGTTCTTCTTCATCAGTATGCTCATTCTCCCTACCATTGGGATGAACCTTGATTGCTGGTTGGGTGGCATATTCTGCTATTTCGGAGCGTTTAGGGGCAAGTATTGCCTCCACCTGTTGCCTAACCCCTTCTGGATCTTTTAAGGTTCCTAATTGCTGCCACCAGGCGGGATTTCGCGCTACCACCTCGCCAGTACCGGTTTGCAACATCAAAGGCCAAGGCAGTCTTTCTAGCAAGTGTACTAATGGCTGATGTCCTAATGACTTGGGTTCGTTTGGCCGACCATCATATTCATGGCGATGTTCGCTAGACTTTTGTAAGCCAGCCATACGTTCCTGAGCTAGCGATCGCAACAGGCGCGAACTATCTAGCAGCCCCAAATATCGACCCTCGGAGTCAATCAGCGCCCAATCTAAGTTTTGGGCTTTTTCGACTTGTGAATCGCACCAGCGCAAGCTTAATCGCTCTACACGCTCCGAAGCTGATATTGTCTGTATTGGCTCAATTAGACCTTGACCCCAGGTAGAGAGCGATTGGTGTAAATTTAGATTTTTATCGTCACTTTGTGCTAATAATTTTGGGATTAAACGGGCAGAATACAGCAATCCGATGGGGCATTGCTGTTGATTCACTACTACCAAGCGATCGCACTGCTCTTGCTCAAAAATCTCCAACACCACTGCCAGAGAACTTGTTTGGGGGCAGCTAGGTACGGTTGCCTGAAAGTTATAAAGCGGGTAATCTAGCATTAACATAGGGATTTGGGGGTCATTCTTCCTGTGGAACCCTCCGGCATTTCCATCTGCCAGTTGATGGTCTTTTCGCCTGAAGTCATATCCTCTAAGAAGACTCATATAAGCAACTCTGGTTATTTCAACGCCATTAAAACAACGGGATTTCCCCTAACGGACACGGGAATTGCAAACGAGTGCATTTTTCTAAGAGGCGACGTTTCTAATTTTTAGCAACTAGCCAGCCTCCCCAGTGTCTTACTGGTATTTAAACTCCTCATCGATAGCGACGGCTAAGACAATTATGGCCCCAAAGATTCGCTTTAGAACCTTGAGGAATTATAATGATTTGGAATGCGACAATCCTTTAAGTTCGTTTAAGTATCTTATCAAGGAGCAAAATAAAAAAATCTATCTATTTATATACATAAGTATGTAAATCATGAGTTAATTACTGTGTCTTGCAATGCCGACGGATACCTCATCATCAAAGACCTACTAAGTTCTATCAGTTAGTTGCTCCACTAGAATGTTGAGTGCCTAGCACTATCTGCTCGCCTAGAGCGTTATTTTGGGGTTAAATCAGCACTTTACTGCACACGCAGTATTCCCCTACAAGCGTTAGCCAAACTTATCAGCCCGCGTTTCTTGGTCAGGGCGATCAAGGAGATATATTCAAGAATAGATGTTATTACCGATCTTGATTCTGCTATCTAATATTAACAAATGCTTAAATAATCCAGTTGACTTAGCCAACCAAAAAGGTTTGAGTAAGTGGCTGTGGCAATTGATAGACGCAATTATTGCCCAATTTTGCTACTTACCTGTTGCTGTAACAAGCTCTGAAACAATCAACTATTTACCAAATTGGCTGCTACTAAATCCAAGTAAGGCATACACTCTTGAGTACGTTTATGTATTTGCCAGTCAGATGCAAAAAAGCCAGCAGTATTTTCAGGAGATGACTCCGGCAGAAAGAGAAGGATTATTAAGACAGCTTAAAATAGATTATAGCCTAATTCTTATAGATTATTTTACTACAGACAAAACCCTCAAAGATAAAATTGATAAATTTATCAATACTATATTTTATGCTAATATTCCTGTGCCCCAAATAATCGAAATTCACATGGAGATAATTGAAGAATTTTCTAACCAGCTAAAATTAGAAGGTAGGAGCAATGAAACTTTACTTGATTACCGCCTAACGTTAATAGATATCTTGGCTCACCTGTGCGAAGTCTATAGGAGTTCGATTTCTAGATAAAATAAATGAAATTTATTGCTCTGTGTTCAACTGGGAACAAGCTACAACTGTGAGTAACGGTGCATAGAAAAATATTGTATTTCTCTGATAATGATTAGTTATTAAGTATATGAATAAAGCCAGAAAAACCTACGTTCTCAAGCTTTACGTAGCAGGTAATACTCCTAATTCAGTCCGGGCATTAAAAACACTTAAAGAGATTTTAGAACAGGAGTTTGAAGGGGTTTATGCTTTAAAAGTGATCGATGTACTGAAAAGCCCGCAACTGGCGGAAGAAGATAAAATATTGGCCACACCAACATTATCTAAAATTTTGCCTCCACCCGTTCGCAAAATTATTGGGGATCTTTCAGATAGAGAAAGAGTGTTGATTGGATTGGATTTGCTCTATGAAGAACTGAGTGAAGAAGACTTTGAAGAGTAAATTTTTCATCATAAAAAATTAATTCAAAATTTTAGTAATAAAAAAACAGGTTTTAATCCCCTTTTGTGATCGAGCAATGAGTGAAAAAGAGCAAGTAGAACCAAAACAACCACCGATAATTAGGGGTGTAGAAAAAATTCGGACGATGATCGAAGGGTTTGACGATATTAGTCATGGTGGTTTACCAATTGGTAGAACTACCTTGATTAGTGGTACATCCGGCACAGGTAAAACCTTATTCTCTCTTCAGTTTCTCTATAACGGTATCACCTACTTTGATGAAGCAGGAGTATTTGTAACCTTTGAGGAATCACCGAGTGATATTATTAAAAATGCTAATATTTTTGGTTGGAACTTGCCCCGCTTAATTGAAGAAGGCAAGTTGTTTATTCTTGATGCATCTCCCGATCCAGAAGGTCAAGATATCGTGGGAAATTTTGACCTTTCTGCACTCATTGAGCGCTTGCAATATGCCATCCGCAAATATAAAGCTAAACGAGTTTCAATCGACTCAATAACAGCAGTATTTCAGCAGTATGAAGCGATGGGAGTAGTGCGACGCGAAATTTTTCGTTTGGTAGCACGCCTCAAACTACTGAGTGTCACCACTCTAATTACCACTGAACGTAGTGAAGAATACGGGCCTGTTGCCTCTTTTGGAGTGGAAGAATTTGTTTCCGATAATGTAGTAATTGTTCGCAACGCTTTAGAAGGAGAACGCCGCCGCCGCACAATTGAAATTCTCAAATTGCGCGGCACAACTCACATGAAAGGCGAATATCCCTTCACAATTACTAATGAAGGAGTTAACATCTTCCCACTCGGAGCAATGCGCTTGACTCAACGTTCTTCTAATGTCAGGGTATCTTCTGGCGTCAAAACTTTAGATGAAATGTGCGGTGGGGGTTTCTTTAAAGATTCAATTATTTTGGCGACAGGAGCTACAGGTACTGGTAAAACCCTGTTAGTAAGCAAATTTATTCAAGATGGCTGTCTCAATGGAGAACAGGCGATATTATTTGCTTATGAAGAGTCACGCGCCCAACTATCTCGTAATGCTTCCTCTTGGGGAATTGATTTTGAAGAATTAGAAGATCAAGGTTTACTCAAAATAATTTGTACCTATCCTGAATCAACTGGTTTAGAAGACCACTTACAAATTATTAAATCAGAAATTGCTATTTTCAAACCTGCTCGGATTGCCATTGATTCTTTATCAGCACTAGCTAGAGGAGTTACGAATAATGCATTTCGGCAGTTTGTAATTGGTGTGACAGGTTATGCTAAACAAGAAGAAATTACTGGTTTTTTTACCAACACAACCGACCAATTTCTAGGAGCGCATTCGATCACTGACTCTCACATTTCCACGATTACCGATACAATTCTGATGTTACAGTACGTAGAAATTCGTGGAGAAATGTCGCGGGCAATTAACGTATTCAAAATGCGCGGGTCTTGGCATGATAAAGGCATTCGTGAGTATAATATTACTGCTGATGGGCCCGAAATTAAAGATTCTTTCCGAAACTACGAACGGATTATCAGCGGTGCTCCTACTCGCGTTAATATCGATGAAAAGGCGGAACTTTCTCGCATTGTTAGACGTTTTGAAGACAAACAGAGTTCCGAACCCTAAATTTAGTATCGTAGTATATTCTTTCCTAAGTTTAGTATCGTGCTATATTCTGTGGTGAAGAAAGGTTTTCTGCCGCTAGATTGATTTTCGTGTGAGGGATGCGGTGAAAGGACAGCAATTATTTTATAGCTTCTTACCTGGTGTAACGGCAGCAGTTTTAACAACTCAGCCTGCTTGGGCTGGTACTGCGAAACTAACTAAGATACAACTGGCATCTTCTCCTAGTGTTTTGACTTCTACTTATGGTCAAGGCTTGGTTGTGGATACCATAAAAAATAGGCAACTGCCTAACAGTGCAAATGTTAGTGTTCCAACCCTAGTACCTGCTTTGGGTTTTACTAAACTTAGTGTGAAACCTTTAAGTAATAACAGTATTCCAGTATTTACGGCTGAAAATACTGTTGTGCCAATAAAACAACTACTTAAGAAAGATAAAGGTAGATTTTTTAGTTTGACACCTACCTCTAATTCTTCCCAAGCTCAAAAGAACCAAAAACAGAGTAATTCGAGTGCTTCTGGGCAGAAATTAAAGAAGATACTAGTTCCCAACTATACTTCAAAAACCCCATCTGTCCAAAAAGAAATTTTGTCCCTGTCTTCTGCACAGCAGCCAGTGGTTCAAAAGATAAATACTGTTACTCAGTTGCAAACATTTTTACAAACTTCAGCGACAGGTGCAGGAGCAGCAAAACTGTTGTCAGCGCAGAGGTGTCCACAGGAGTTGAGCAAAAGCAAAACTGACTCCTTGACTTTGCTGCTAACCTCAAGCACCTGCTTACAACAAAATGCTATTGGTCGCTTGGCTCAGAGTAATACCACGATTCCGACAGATTCGACGCCAATCACTGTGCCAGGAACTGTAACTCCTGCACCAGGAGGTTCGACGCCAATCACTGCGCCAGGAACTGTAACTCCTGCACCAGGAGGTTCAGTGCAACCTTCTACTGTGCCAGGAACCGTAACTCCTGTGCCGTCAGGGTCGGTGCAACCTTCTACTGTGCCAGGAACCGTAACTCCTGTGCCGTCAGGGTCGGTGCAAGTTCCAGAGAACCTGATTCCTAACTCAAATCCCCTGCAATTTCCCACCAAACCGGAGGAGGTGCAACTTCAAGGAAATCAGCCGATTACTTTGGCACAGGCTCTGGAGTTGGCACGGCGTAACAATCGCGATCTACAGGTGTCCTTATTGGAGCTAGAACGCAATCGAGCGGTTCTACGCGAGGCACAAGCTGCTTTATTGCCCACTCTGGGACTTAGCACGGATCTGACTCGTGGTCAATCTTCTAGCGGTCAACTTCAGAACGAATTAAGCGGACCGTTTGCCGCTAACCAAGATCGACCCAGTACATCTTTTTCTGGTCAAGCACAACTTTCATATAACCTTTATAGTTCTGGGAGAGTGCAAGCTAGCATCAGAGCGGCTGAAGAACAGGTACGTTACTATGAGCTTGCTGTAGAAACTCAGTCTGAGACAATCCGTTTGAATGTTGCTACTGACTACTACAATTTGCAACAAGCGGATGAACAAGTACGCATTAGTCAGTCGGCTGTGGTGAACTCTGAAGCTAGTTTGCGTGATGCAGAAGCTTTAGAGCGAGCTGGGGTTGGTACGCGGTTTGATGTGTTGCGATCGCAGGTGAATTTAGCAAATGCCCAACAAAATTTAACTAATGCTAGATCCCAGCAGTTGATTTCCCGTCGTCAATTAGCAACTCGGATAAGTTTGCCGCAAGGAATAAATATCAGTGCCGCTGACCCTGTACAATTAGCTGGTCTTTGGAACCCAACCCTAGAACAAAGTATTGTGTTGGCTTATCAAAATCGTCCGGAACTGCAACAGTTTTTGGCACAACGCAATACTAGTGAGCAACAGCGTAGACAGGCTCTTGCAGAACTGGGCCCCCAAGTTAGTTTGGTCGCCAGCTACGACCTGCTCGATCAGTTCAATGATAATGTCAGCGTTACTGATGGTTATTCATTCGGAGTTAGGGCAACCCTAAGTTTGTTTGATGGCGGAGCAGCAAGAGCAAGAGCATCTCAACAGAGAGCTAATATTGCGATCGCAGAAACTCAATTTGCTGAACAGCGCAACCAAATTCGGTTTCAGGTAGAACAAGCTTATTCTACCCAGCAATCTAGTTTGGAGAATGTTCAAACCGCTAATACCGCTTTAGAACAAGCCAGGGAAGCTCTACGTTTAGCGCGTTTGCGATTCCAAGCTGGTGTAGGTACTCAAACTGATGTGATTAACTCTGAAAACGACCTCACACAAGCTGAAGGTAATCGAGTTACAGCAATTTTGGATTACAACCGCGCTTTAGCTCAGTTACAACGGTCTGTTACCCTCAGAGCATTCCGCTAATTAGCTGAAACTCAACTGAATCAGTATTTTTGATTGCTGTTGTGTTTTGTAATCCACTTTGCACCTTCTATCAGAGGATCGCAGATTCCAGTAACGTTTTTGATAAAAAGCTAGCTAAAAGCCTCATTTATTCAGTGTATTAACTGGAAAGATGAGGCTTTTTAGTCCAAAAAGCAATATTGTAAATTGTAATTTTTGAGAAATTCTTTAGCGATCGCTAAAGAATTACGCCAACAAAATCTGAAGGGAAAGAGTTGTTTCAATACTTGTCGGGTTTTGGGGAAAAGGGGAAAGAAAAAACCTTTAACCTAAACCCAGTAACCTTTTCCCCAAATCCAATTCCGAGTTAAAAATCCAAAACCCGAGCAGTATTGAGAGTTGTTTTTGTGACATATGTATTGGACTTAACAGATAAGCGCTATAGTCAAATTTGGACTAACATAACTGAGTGTTCGCTCGCTTGCCTCGTCAAAGACTCATGACTAAAGTAACATCTCAAGAAATTGCACAGTTTCGCTCTCAATTGGCAGACGATCCTAGCGATATGGAAGCGCTGGATTTAATTGAAGACTGTGATGGAGATTTGGAAGATGCAGCGATGACGCTAGCTATCCGAGCAGGACAACAACCAGAAAGAGCAAATTCCGAGTGGTTAGATGCCTTGGCTAGAAAATGGCGTGTGGTCGTTTGCGAACCAGAATATCGAGAAGATTTGCTTAATACTTCTCTTGTGAAGATGATGGAACATCTAAAAACAACGCCAACATTTCCTAAGATTTTGGCAACGCCAGTTTTGCTATATGTCCTCAAGCAAGGCGTAAACAATTTTTGTGAGCCACTAGATTTGCTAAAATGATCGGCCCGCGTTTTAATCGTGAGATTAAAATCGCGGCTACGCAAACATAGACGCAAAGGGGCTTCAAAGCTCTTAATCTGACCCTAGTCCGTGCAGACAGACTAGCCTGTGGGAAGACTTTCACTGCGTTTGTGTAGTCCTTTTAGTGCTTTGGTGCAAGATGTGAGCCTCGTAACTTCTGATGTAAGTCTTGGAGTAATTCAGGTGTATGACTTCTAGTCATGCGAGGTTCAATCCACCAGGACTGATACGCTGTTAATTAAGGCAAAACTTCTATTAAACAAATTTAGACAAATTGTAAAATCAATGAATTACCTTGTTGCCGTATTACCAGACCGCATTCAAGCCGAAGCTGCTTACTTAGCTTTAGAAAAAGAAGGCATTAACAGCACTATTTTGGGAAGAGGGTATAAAACGGCTGACGAGTTTGGCTTAATTGACCCCAAAGAACAGGCTAAAAAGCAAGCAAAACAGATGGCAACCTGGCTGATACCATTTGGCTTTTTTGCAGGTTTTACATTCAGCCTGATTACTGGTTTAGATACTTTTGCTTGGGCGGGTGAAGTTGGCAATCACATTGTTGGCGGACTGCTGGGTGCTGCTAGTGGTGCAATGGGTGGTGTCTTTGTCGGTGGCGGAGTCGGTTTACTTGTAGGTGGTGGTGATGCTTTACCTTATCGCAACCGCTTAGATGCAGGTAAATATTTAGTCGCCGTTCAAGGTTCTGAAACTCTGACTCGCCAAGCAACCAAAATATTACGTCAGTTCGATCCAGAAAATATCCAAGGTTATGCCGATACAAATACTGTGTATTGAATAAATCATAGTTTACAGATCGCGGCACAGCGGCTTGAGTTACTTTCCTATTCTTGGGAGATGGCTTAAGCCGCTGCGATCGCCAACAAATCTCAAGTAGAAAGGTTAACCCAATCTGGACAAGAACTATAGAAATGGGAATTAAAGCTAGAATCAAGATAGTTATAGCAAATTAATTCTCAATTAATAACTGATAATTTTTAAGAATGTTGCCACGAGAAGAACTTTTAAAAGGTGTTGAAAATCGAGATAGTGTAGCTCGTGCAATCGATCAAGCAGAGCAAGCGATCAAAACTTGGGAAGTGGTTTTGACAGATTTTCTATCTCCGCCAGAATTGGCAGAAATTCAACGAGTGTTTAACCGATTAACAGAAGTGCAATTAGTTGCGTGGGGTGGATATCCGCAAGCTGAACGCCAAAGAATAGCGATCGCTCGTTCGGAACTTCCCTTAGATCAATCTCAAGTCAGCCTTGTAGCCGTAGAAATTGCTGGTAATTTCCTGTTTGATACCGCCTCTCACCGCGACTTTTTAGGCGCAATGTTGGGGACAGGAATTGTTCGCGAAAAGACGGGAGATGTGATTGTCTTAGGAGAACGGGGGGCGCAGGCGATTGTTGCACCAGAGTTGGTGGAATTTTTGTCCATGAGCCTGAAACAGGTGCGATCGGTTCCTGTGAAAACTCAGCAGATTGAGCTAACAGAATTAAAGGTTCGGGAACCCAAGAAAAAAGAATTAACTACTGTGGAGGCTTCTTTAAGATTAGATGCGATCGCATCTGCTGGTTTTGGTATGTCCCGTAGCAAAATGGTTGATTTCATCGATGCTGGTGATGTCCGCGTCAATTGGAAGGAAGTTACTCAAGCTAGTTCTCAAGTCAAATCAGGCGACTTAATCGCCATTCGCTCTAAAGGGCGTTTAGAAGTTGGAGAAATAGCCGTTACCAAAAAAGAGCGTTACCGAGTTCAATTAACAAGATATATGTAATAAGTGAGGAGTGAAAAGTTAGGAGTGAGTAGTTTTAAATACATCAGTTTATTTAACTTCAAATTCCAAACTCTTGTACAGACGCGATTCATCGCGTCTCTTAACTCCAAACTCTTGTACAGACGCGATGAATCATGTCTCTATTCCTAAATAGATACTTAATACTTAGGCTTTAAAACGTTTCGCTAACATATTCAGTAGAAGTTTGCGCGGTACAAGCCGAGATAATTTGCTTCTAATTTGAGTAGTACTATCAGAGCTAATAACAGTTGGATAGCCTTTTTCTAAAGCCTCTAAAGATTCCCAAACCACTTTTTCGCAAGAATAAACTTTATCTGTACTACCTGCCAGCGCTGGAGGAAAATTAGCTTCTGCAAAAAAGTTTGTTTCTATTGGCCCTGGACAAGTGACTAAAATACGCACACCATACTGATAATTTTCTGCCCATAATGCTTCACTAAAGCTGAGAATAAAAGCTTTACTAGCAGCATAAACAGAAAGGTATGGTATTGGTTGAAATGCGGTAATCGAGGATACGTTAATAATACTTCCAGAACGACGTTGCCGCATCAATGGTAAAAATTTGTGGGTTAAATCTACCAATGCCAAAATGTTCAATTGTACGATTTTGACTTGTTTTTCTCCATCTCCTTCAGCAAAATCGCCATAGTAACCAAAACCAGCATTATTGATTAATAAGTCAATGGTTAATCCCTTTGATTTTGTGGCATCAAATACACTAGCTGCTGCATTAGGTTCTGTGAGGTCTTTTACTATAACATCTATTTGAATGTTGTATTGTTCTTGTAGTTGTTTAGCTAATTGGTTTAGTTTCTCTTCAGAACGAGCAACGAGTACAAGATTTGTCTTGCGTGCAGCTAGTTCTTGAGCAAAGGCTTTACCAATACCACTAGAAGCACCAGTAATTAAAGCAGTTGACATTCTACATATTCAGATAATTTTTAAGCACTTATAAATCTTAGCTATGTTGACTATAAGTTTTAACTACCCAAAGTGATATATCCAAAAGGGTAAAAGCAAGACTTAGTGACTTTTGGAAACTATATTAATTCTCCAAATATACCGATATAGGAGATTCTTAAATCTTCTTCATCTGTATATTGAATAGACGAGTCGATTTTTTCTGATAATTCTGCGTCCTGGCGCAACCACTTAAATACAAATTTAGAGTCCAAATGCTTAAGATTAGAAAATATCTGCTTCCATTGGCTTCGTCTAATTCGGTCACAAATAATGATTTTTATAATAGCCATTCAAATTCATTTTGAATTGCCAATTACCATTTTTCAGACCAATAGATAATTTCTGAAGTGGAACTATTAATAGCAACGCCGTAGCTGTCTCCATGATTCCACTTAAAGCCAGGTCTACCTTTGTCATCTGTATTTAATACCAATATTTCATAAGTAGCTGGAAAAGATTCTGTAGGAGAATCACTAGTATAGAAGAAAGTTGTCGGCACACCGTTAGGTTGGTTTATGTGGTCGTTTGTGTCACCACCTATATATTTATGCTTGGCACTATTTCTATATTGTGAAAGTAATTTTTCTATCTTCTTTGGTGGCTCTTTTAACCTAATTTGAAAAAAACTACTTCCTTGCAAAACTTTGGGAGAGTAAGCGATGCGAACGTCTTTAGCATCAGGGGGAATCTCATTAGGAAAATGTTTTATTTGGTCATTTTCAGACCATAGTTGATTACGAATTTCTTTGTAGCGTGATGTATCAGTTATAATTTTAGGCTCGCTAGTACTGTTAAAAGTTGTTCTCAGAAAAAAGCTTCCCCCGACAATACTAAGACTAGCAAGGGCTAATAGAAATTGCGATCGCTTCATCAAGTTGGGTGTATCTAACTTTCATAGTCATATACCCAACTAATAAACTAAATTCGTACTATTGCGGATATCGAATCAGAGATATTAACAGAAACTTTGTATATTCAGAGGAAAATTGAAATAATTGTAAAATTAATGTGAAGTTAGTCAATGATTACCTAGTCAAATACCGTAGGTAATCCTGATTGAGTCCAGTACTACCGTTTTAGCTAACGAAATCAATTCCACAACTATCCATTTTTTCCAATTCTTCCTGATGCAGCAATAACTAAAGCGGATATATAAATAGTAGATGCACCTTAATTAAATTACAGCCTTCAGCTTTTCGTTGAGGGCTTTTTTTTATTGCTGATACTTTTTTATTCGGAAATAAAATAAATTTGCTTAAAAGTCTAATTTTCCCGGATATGGCAATAAATAAAGCGGATTAATAAATGGTAGATGCACCCTAAGAATTTACAGCCCTCAGCTTTTAGCTGAAGGCTTTTTTATTGTTCATACTTTTTTCACGAAAAAAATAAATTTTATTAAAAGTCTAATTTTCCCGGATATGGCAATAAATAAAGCGGATTAATAAATAGTAGATGCACCCTAAGAATTTACAGCCTTCAGCTTTTAGTTGAAGGTTTTTATTATTTTAATATCGATGGCAGTAAACTGGGAGCTAACCACAATGCATAACCAATAAATCCAAACAGCAAAGTAATCACGGCAGTAATGCCGTAGCTGATGCAAATTAATAAACCGTCAGATTCGATGGTGGCAACAGTCAAAAGTAAAATACCGATAGTCGGGATAGGATTTGTAAACGGAATTGGTAATATTAGTAATACTGTTAATAAAGAGATACAAAACCCATTAATTCGCCAAACCAAAGGATTATGAGCTATTTTTGCTAATCGAGGACGGGCGATTTTCTGGAAAACTTTGGTAAGCCGTCCCAAATTTTGCAAAAGTAACTGGGCGAAGGAACGAGGAAATTTGTAGTTAGCGATTCTTTTCGGTAGCCAAGGCGATCGCCTTCCTAAAACCATTTGCACTGACAATAGTAAACAAGCACCACCAAATGGGCCAGTTAATCCCGGTGGCATAGGAAGCAAAAAAGGCAAAACTAATAATGTAATTACCAGACTGAAGCCCCGTTCTGAGGTTTCTGTCAGAATATCGCCTAGAGTCAGCGGTTGTTCGGCTAGGCGTTGCAACAGGGATTTTATATCTTGAGAAAATCTCAGATGCATTTGGCGTGAGTTGATGCGAGTTCCCTCTTTGTAGTAGAGGAAGATGAGAGAGAATAACTTCTAAACTTTGCCAATTTTAGATTTTGAATTTCAGGAAAATCTAAAATCTAAAATTGAATGACTCCTAACTCTTGCTTTCTGGGGGTACAAAAACAGCTATAGCTTTAGGTATAACCCGAAAATGAGCAGGTGTGTAGGTAGTAATTTCACCATCTGTATTGATAGGGCGAGGTTTGCGAGTATGTATCTCTATTTCTTGACCTTGATGGGAGCGTACACTTTGCCAATGTATATGTCGCCCTCGTCGCATTGCAGGTAATAATAATATAACCTGCCACCAGTGTTCAATCTCCAAGCTATAAAGGTCTAGCCTTTGATCGTCTATTGTGGCATCGTCAGCCACTGCCATACCACCACCGTAATAGCGGCCGTTACCGACTGCAATTTGAACTGTTTTGACGCGAACCAATTCACCGTTGATTGTAATTTCTGCTGTAAAAGGTCTGGCTTCCAAAAGCACTTGCAATGCAGTGGCAGCATAAGCAAATACTCCCCAGCGGCGCTTAACTTCTTTGGTAAGTCGTTGGGTAATTTTTACACTCAATCCCATACTGGCAACGTTAAAAAAGTGCTTGCCATTCACACAACCCAAGTCGATACGCTGTAAATGTCCATCTCCAATAATTTTGCAAGCTTCGTTGAGGGTATTTGGGATTCCCAAAGTTCTCGCTAGATCGTTGGCAGTTCCCAGAGGCAAGATTCCCAAAGGTAACTGAGTCTCAATTAAAGCATCTACGGCAGCATTTAGAGTACCATCTCCTCCGCCAATAATTACCAAGTCAACTCGATCCTTATGGCGAAGTATAACTTCAGCAAGATGTTTGGGATCTTCTGTAGACTCCTCAATTAAATCAAAGCCTAATGTTTTCAGACTTTGAATCGCTTCCGATAGACCCTTTTGCCCTTGGCGAGCATGACGATTTACTAACAGCAGTGCGCGGGAACTCATGGGTAGTACCTTTTGTTGTTGATATGTCCAATTATCCGCATGTATGTATTCTGTTTGATGTTGACTTTAAAAAAGTGTTTAGGCTGTGATGAAAGTTATTACAAATTCATTTTCATAACATTTATTATATTGTGACTATTAATTTTTAATTTTTCTTTTTCTTTAGTTTAGCTCTACTAGACCTCAGTGTGTTTATCTTCAGCAAATATAATTATTACTCCTCAGTTAAATGAATTTTAGGTGTTTTTATTTATCAAATAGCGAGTTGTTCAAATATTATTATGCCAAACGCAAGAGATATTTTTCATTAAAATAGATACATTTACAGCAGATTGCAACTTTGTGAGGTACAGATTATTTTAGGACTTACGCAAGTGTCACAAAAAAATCGGATTTGTAGTTTGTAGTAAGGGTTTTAGCCCTTATTTTGAGGACTAAAGTCTTCTCTGTGAGACGCTACGCGTAGCTTGCTTCCCAGGAGGGGTACACTACGAACTGAAAATAATATGCCAGTTGCGTAAGTTCTGTATTTGTAAGGGCACAACAATGTTCATAGGTGTCAACTTAAGCTAAAAGCTTTGTCAAACTCTTGTTTCTAGCCTCTTGGCTGGAAATGCACTTCAATTGGGCTGCTGCCGCGAGTTCGGGAGGCGGAGCCTCTAGAACAGCATTCCCAGTCTGAGACTGGGAACGAGACGAACGCTGTTTATAGCGCTTCTGTGTTGAATCCAATACGGCGCTAGTTGGTTGCTTAACGGCGAGAAATCCCTATCTTGATTTGGAATTTTGGTTTTATGACTTTTTCGGGTCGGTGTTGCGACCAATAATTGCTTGAAACACATCCCCTAGTAAAAAGAAAAATGCCGCAACTAACACTACAAGCATTAAACCTGTAAGGGCCGCAAAGGGAGAGATGCTAAACAAGATTAAAAGCGCAAACATCAAAATCTTTAGTAATGTCTTATTCATCTTTTTTCATATTGAATAATATGTGTGTTCTCTACAAATAATCAATGAATTAACAATCTGTCACCTGTCTTCTGTTAGATTTAATCTGTGCGCGCTTACTTTTGTGGTCAAGGCGTTTTCTTTGAGAACTGCGAGTTGGTTTAGTGGGTTTGCGTTTGATTGTTACGACAACTGCGCTTTGAATGAGTTCTTGAAGTCGTTTCAAGGCTGACTCGCGATTGTTCTCTTGGCTTCGATGTTCCTGGGCTTTAATTACAACTACTCCTTCTTGGTTAATGCGGCGATCGTTGAGCTTTAAAAGCTGTTGTTTATAATAATCTGGTAATGATGAAGCCGCAATATCGAAGCGCAAGTGGATTGCGGTAGAAACTTTATTTACATTTTGACCTCCTGCTCCTTGCGAGCGAATCGCAGTAATTTCAATCTCAGTCTGTGGGATAATAACATTATTGGAAATTTGCAGCATTACTCACAAGGCAAAAAAGAAACTTGTAACTTTGGGATAAACTTTTTTTACTCGGTTTGATCGGCTAAATCTATCATTACATCTGGGTCTTCATTGTTGTTCAAATTCACTTCTAAAGTCTGTCCTTGGATTGTCACTTTATCGCCCGGTACTAGTCGCCGTCCTCGTCGAGTTTCCAGCATCCCGTTTACTTGGACATCACCACCTTGAATCATCAGCTTGGCTTGCCCTCCAGTTGGCACTATACCCATCAACTTTAAAAATTGATTTAACTTAATTGTGTTGTCTCTAATTTTCTTCATAGTAAATAAATGTACACAATCTTAATTGTATCGTGGTCTTCTCAGAGGATGTTTGAAAAGTCATGATTGATGTATCAAATATTTTTTTACCCCTCCCTAACCCTCCCCTTGTAAAGGGGAGAGAACCGGATTTTTCTTGTTTCCCCCTTTTATAAGGGGGGATTAAGGGGGGTAAAAACGCAATTAAAAGCACAGTCAACCACTTTTCAAACAACCTCTCAAGCCAAAGCGTAAATCTGTTACACCATATAATCAGCTAAGTACAGTATTTGATTAATTCGTAGCAAATTTAGTTTGGCAATACCCTGCAATGCGATTGCATCGGCAAACAATGCCATTGCGTTAGCCTGCATTTAATAACGTTTCGCTTTTACGCAAAACTTTGCTGAGAAATGTGAATTTACAGCAGTTTTCATTTAATTGAACTGTATATGTTGTAGAAGCACAACAATGCTGTACCTCTACTGTGTGGTGTATTTACCTGAAAATTGCTAATTTTATTAATTGGTTGTGATGGAGCGACGCCGAGTAGCCCGTCGTAGATATCGCTCTAACAAAAACTGTAATACCAGTTATTATCTATAATGTTGATCGACAAAACTGCCAGATATGGGCTAAAAACTAGTCTGGAAGGTTCTTTTAGTGTGTTCAGGGGACTGGATCTATGATTAAGCTTGGTTTATTGGTACAGTCCCAGAATAACTCTTTGGGTATCGGAAAAGTTACGGAAATATCTGATACCAATGCAAACGTTGAGTATTTCTGCTCTATAGGCCAACGTCTCCAAAAAACTTTACCTTTAAGTTCGCTCTCTCAAGTTAAGCTGGAACCCCAGGCTCGATGCTATATTAAGTCCCAAACTCAGGATAAATGGATAGTGGGCAGAGTTTTTATCTGGGATGATGATACAGAAATGTATCAAATTGATTTACCAGATAAGAAAACTGCGATCGCATCTGTTGAAGATATTTACGTTCGGTGTAATCTACCAAATACAGACCCCATCCAAACTCTGGCGATGAAGGGTCACGAAACGCCCTATTTCCACGACAAAAGATTGGCTTTCGTGAAATCCTTAATTCAGCAACGCGCTGTGAGTCGCGGGATGACGGGACTGATTTCGGCAAATATTAATCTTTATCCTCACCAAGTTGAAGTAGTGCGGCGGGTACTGGAAGACCCAATTCAACGCTACTTGTTAGCAGATGAGGTGGGACTGGGAAAAACCATCGAAGCGGGTGCGATTCTGCGTCAGTTCCTTCTCGATGAACCGAAAAAAAATGCGGTGGTATTAGTTCCGCAATATTTGCTCAAACAATGGCGGCTTGAGTTAGAAAACAAGTTTTACATCTCCCATTTTGGCAAACGGGTAGCGGTGCTGGCGGTTGAAGATATTCATAAAATCAACCTGAAAGCGAAGATAGGCTGCTTAATTTTAGATGAAGCTCATCATATTGCAGCAATGGCAACCTCTAAGGATGCAACAGTGCGCCAGCGTTTTCAGACTTGCAAAGAACTTGCTCATAAAAGCGATCGCTTACTTTTATTATCTGCCACTCCGGTTCTCAATCACGAGCAGGATTTTCTGGCGATGTTGCACTTGCTCGACCCGACAACCTATAAAATTGGCGATCTAGAAGGTTTTCGCGCCAAAGTTGAAAGCCGTCAGCAAATTGGTAAACTTCTGCTTTCTTTTAAAGAAGGTGCAGAACCAGAGATTCTCAAAAGCAACTTGCAGCAACTACGAAAACTCTTGGCTGAGGATAAGTATTTACTGAAGCTGGCGGATGATTTGGAAAATTTACCAGCAAATTCTCCTGAACAAGAGCAAATCGTTCAAGCGATTCGCGTCCACGTTAGCGATATTTATCGACTACATCGGCGAATGCTTCGCAACCGTCGCGCTGCGGTGGAAGATGTGATATTTGACCGCAACTTTACGCCCAAAGAAGAGTATGATTTAGACGAGCGATCGCTTGATATCCACGAACTGCTCAATCAATGGCAAAGTGTTGCTCCTGATGAAAAGCAATATCAGCGAGTTTTTCTGCTGTTATTCTTAGCTGCTGGTACTTGGTTAGGCATTTTAGAGCAGGTAATTACGGCGCGTTTAACTGCGAAACCTCATGCTAAACTCATCCAGGAGTTTAAAGAAGATGATGTTCGCCTATTAACTACAACCCCCAAATTCTCAGGGGAAGAAGAGATTCTCCAATCCTTACTAAAAATTATTCGTCAACCTCAAGAGGACGGACAACGGACGGAAAATTTAAAAACAGTGCTGCTGAATCAGCTAGGTACATATTTCAAAATTCCCGCAAACGTTCGGAAGAATCAAAAGGAATTCATCACCAGGATACAGCAGAGAATTAAAAGACCAATTACTGGCGATATTCTGCCCAAATTTGTTGTATTTACCAGTTTTGCTCAAACTTGTGGCGAAATTGTCCGGTATTTATCTGATACCTTTGGTGCAGAGACAATAGCCAGCCATCAATTTGGAGAATCACCAGACAAAGTTGAGGAAGGCTTAAATCGGTTCAAGAATAACCCCAACTGCTTTATTTTAGTATGCGATCGCTCTGGAGAAGAAGGGCGTAACCTTCAATTTGCCGATTGGTTAATTCATTTTGACCTGCCTTGGTCGCCTAATCAATTAGAGCAGAGAATTGGCAGACTTGACCGCATTGGCAGCAAAATTGGCATCCAATCTAGTGCCTTGATTGGCCCCTATTTGGAAGATAGCCCTCACAATGCTTGGTATAAAGTATTAAAAGATGGGTTTGGTATTTTCCAACAATCAATTGCCAGTCTCCAGTTTTATGTTGATGAGAAACTTGCAGAATTAGAAACAGTTTTGTTTAAATCAGGTGCGGCTGGATTGTTAGAGATGGTTTCACCAATTCAAGAGCAAATTGAAGCAGAAATCGCCAAAATTAGCGAACAAAATGCTCTAGATGAAATTGATGCCAACGATGAAATTGCTACCGAGTATTTTCAAGAGCTAGATAATTACGATGCTCGTCATCTAGAAATGAAACGAGCAATTGAAGGCTGGATTTGCGACGCGCTGGGATTTAGAGGACTGAATAACCCCGATTCATCAGAGATGCGACGTTATCAACCAACAACGCGGACATTAGTGCCGATAAATGAGTTAAAAGACCGTTTTGCTGAGAGTTATCTAGACCAATTTGGTACTTATAATCGCAGAGTGGCAAACCAGAATGCTGGTGTTAAACTCTTTCGAGTTGGCGAAGGATTTATCGAAGCACTCTTAAACTATATCAATTGGGATGACCGAGGTGAAGCCTTTGCTCTGTGGCGCACTGATGCATCTTGGGACGCTAAAGAAGGGAAGGAGTGGTTCGGTTTCCAATGCAATTATGTAGTCGAGGCAAATTTAAAAATTGCCAAACAAGTTTTACTAGATAACAAACTAGATAATTCTCAATTCAAAAACTTGCAGCGCCGCGTTGATGCTCTATTTCCACCAATTATAGAAACTATCTATGTTGATGGTCGCAAGCAGCCAATCCGGGTTGTTGAAGATAAAGCACTCTTAAGTATTCTGCAACGTCCATATAAAGATAAAAACAATAATCAAGGACGAGATTACAACTTAGCAAAAGAGCGCTTAGGAATTATTGACGATTTTGTTGATCCTAGTAAATGGCAAAATTTTTGCTATCAAGTGCGTAACGCTTCTTCAGAATTACTTGCCAATCGTCCCGATTTTATTGACTTATGTCAAAGTTGTGCTAAAGTCGCCGAAAAGAAATTAGCCAATAGAGTAGAACAATTGCGACTACGTTTAAATCAGCAAAGTTGGGATAACGCATTAGCTGAAGAATTGAAGATAGAAACTGCTTTAAATGCAGCCATTCTAGAGGGAATTCGCCAGCCGCTTCTGAGACTTGATTCTGTGGGTTTTATTGTGGTATCGGGGCGATCGCTTGTGCAATTTGAGTGATATGGTGTGTGATTAAATAGCTTTGGTAATCCTAATTGAAAGCTTGATATCCCCGACTTTTTAAAGAAGTCGGGGATATTTTTGTTCTGGTGTTACTGATGAAATTGCTATAAAAACATATACAGCAGCTCTCAAGTAGATGAGGTACAAAGTATAGGACTGCTAAAATTATGTTTTTATTGAGAATGAATAATGAACGAATAACGAATAAGATTTAGAAAAAACGCGATCGCTGTTATTAAGCAGAGTGTAATCCATCGCAGTATCAAAGAATTCACAAGCAAAAGGAGAACCGATGACTGATAAAAAGGTCGTGCTAGTAACAGGAGCATCATCTGGATTTGGGCAATTAACTGCTCAAAAGCTTGCTCAAGAAGGTTACTGGGTCTTCGGTACTAGTCGCAAGGAACATCCAACTGTACAAGATGTGGAAATGTTGACACTCGATGTTACCTCTGAGTCTTCAGTCCAATCATGTATCAAACAGTTGCTTGCACGGACTAATCGCATTGATTTACTGATTAACAATGCTGGACAAATTCATGCCAGCATGATTGAAGAAACTTCTTTAGAACAAGCCAAGGAGGTTTTTGAAACTAACTTTTGGGGTGTTGTCCGGGTTAGCAATGCTGTTTTGCCAGTTATGAGACAGCAGCGTAGTGGGCATATTATTAATATCAGTTCAGTGGCGGGATTGATTGGCGCACCAGGCCAAGGTTTTTACAGTGCAAGTAAGTTTGCACTCGAAGGTTATAGTGAAGCATTGAGCGTGGAACTAGACCCTTTCAATATTAAAATATCTTTAATTGAGCCTGGTTACTTTAAGACCAACTTCAACCACGCCATGTTATCATCCACATTGAATTACGCTGATTACGACAATGTACGCGATGTGATTCGCTCAACTGTTAGTCAAGCAATTGCACAAGGCGACGATCCTGAAAAAGTCGCACAGACGATTCTATTTGCTGCTCGTAGTCGGTTGCCACGATTACGCTATCGTGTTGGCAATGAGGCACAATGGTTGCCTCGCTTAAAAGCAATATTGCCAGATAACTTATTTCGATTTGGTGCGCGCAAGCGGTTGAATTTACCATAAATCATAACCAAATCGACAACGCCCGATATCATATCATGTCCGCCAAATTACCCATAATAAAAGAACCCCACCCCCAACCCCTCCCCGCCTGCGGGGAGGGGAGACAAAGCACAGCTTTGGCGGGGTGGGGTTCTTCGGGTTTAATAAGCAATCAAGCGGACATGATATCACACGCTCAAAGAAGGTGCTAAGGCTAAAGTTTTTGTCAGATCGGTAAGGAGAACGCGATCGCACAAGTTAAACAGTTCTGCCTCAGTAGAAGTATGTCGCATCAACCGTAAAAAATGACCTTCAGTGTCAACACTCAGAGCAATGTAGTTGAGGAACATTTTCAGATAGCCGACGCGCGATCGCTCTGGCATATTTGCTGCTGTGGGGGTTTGCCATAAACGATCGATATAGTTGCGTACCTCCGCCAAAGGAACGGGCGCGATCGGTTCGCAGCGCAAAGCTTGCCGAATTTGATTAAAAATCCAAGGATTCCCGATCGCCCAGCGTCCCACCATCACACCCGCCGCGCCCGTTTGAGAAAGCACTTCAACAGCAGTCGTCGCTGAGTTGATATTGCCATTAGCCAGCACTGGACAATCGACTCGTCTAACTGCTTCAGCGATTAAATCATATTTCACTGCCCCGTGGTACATATCTTTGACGGTGCGACCATGTAAAGAGAGCAAATCAATGCTGTGGCGATTGATTATATCTAGAATTTTGTAAAAATTATCTGTATTTTCAAAGCCTACGCGCATCTTGACAGTCAAAGGGCGATCGCTAACTGCTTGCCGTAGTTCTCCCAAAATCCGATCCACTTTTTCCGGTAAGAGCAGCAATCCACCTCCAACATTTTTGCGATAAATTCTAGGTGCTGGACAGCCCATGTTCAAGTCAACTCCAGCGATATTATAGTTGCAAAGTTCCTTCGCTGTTCTGACTAAATCTGGAATGCTTTCGCCAATCATTTGCGCAAAAACGGGACGACCTGTGTCGTTTTCGGTGATGGCTGCTAAAATGCCACGATTGAGCCGTGAAGTATCATTGACGCGGAAATATTCGGTGAAAAAGTAGTCAGGACTGCCATAGTGAGCAATCACCTTCATAAACCAGAGGTTTGTCACATCCTGCATGGGCGCAAGAGCGGTGAGAGGTAGGTGTGGATAGAACGATTGAGGGAGCGATACCTGGGGCATAAAGATGAAGAGCGATCGACAAAGCTCACTGTTAAGTTATAAATAGCTAGACGTAAATCAATTAAAGTTTGTAGAGAGGACTTTAGTCCTAATTATCGTTGCTTTGAGCGATGAATCGCTCACTACAAACTAGGAGTTTATTAGTAATCTTATTCAACAATTTTTTTATCAAAACTAACTAATACCACAAGCTGCTAATTTTACAGTTAAAGCATTGGGGTAGCGCCACAGTTGAGAACCACCAATCCAAAGACGTGAGGGTAAATGACCGATTGGTGCTTTGAGACTAAAATTGAATTCCGAATTGGCAGAACTATAATTGTATATATGCCAACCAACTTGATTGCAAAAAATTCCATAGTCGCCATTGACGTTTTTGTAAATAAGTGTCTGTATGCTAAAACCAAAGCGTTTATGACTATAATTCACCCATAAAAGGTCAATGGTTTGCAAATCTTCACAGGGAAGTTTTTCAAGATCGCTACTAAATATATAGCTACCTTTAGGCTTTGCTAGCGCTTGACATATTAGTTCCCAAGTTTCTTTATCTGCTGATTCCCATTTTCCCTTTGCTAATAAATCACGCAAATGCGTACAATCAATAGTATTTACTGTACGATAATTAGAAAAATTTAGCAATTTCTTTGGTTGTTGCTCCAGTATCTGTAAAACTTCTGTTGCCGATTGGAAGCGTTGCGAAACGGCATTTTGTAAAAGTTTATCTAAGATTTCACAGAGGTAAACGCTAACAGTATTGAATGCTGGTAAATGTTCTTGCCATACCCAGCGATCGCTAGCAATATCGAACAAATCAAAGGGAGAAACATTGGTAAGTAAGTAAATACACGTTACACCCAAGCTGTAAAGATCGCTGGCAGGTAATGCCTTTCCTCGCATTTGTTCGGGAGCGATATATTCTGGGCTACCTACTATCGTGCCTGTACGAAGCTGCTTCATGTTATTGGCGAATTTAGCAACTCCAAAATCGATTAATACCAGGTCTCCTCGACCCGAACGGCGCATAATATTTTCCGGTTTAATATCTCGGTGAATTACTTGTCGGGAATGGATAAATTGCAATGTGAGCAATAAACTTTTTAATATCTCCCAAATTTGCGATTCTTGAAAAACGCCCTGTTTTTGTAATTCCTGGGCGAGTGTTTGTCCATCTACTAATTCTTCAACGATATAAAACTTTTGATTTTGTTCAAAGTGTGCTAATAATTTGGGTATTTGAGAGTGTTCTAGTTCATTGAGACGAAGCGCTTCTTGATGAAATAAATTGACTGCCTTATGCCAAATCTCAGTATTTTCCTTTTGAAAACATAGTTGTTTGATTGCACATTTGGGTCGATCTGGAAGATGTTCATCAATAGCTAAAAACGTTCTCCCAAAGCCACCGCTTCCAATAACCGCGAGTGGACGATATCGCTGTTTAAGTAATAATTCCTGACCACAACTATTGCAAAAACAAGAACTGTCAGAATTTTGTGGACGTAGGCAATCAATATTAGTACAGTAGCTCATAAGTAGGTCAACCAAAAAAAACGTAAGATAGATAGAGTGCAGAAATTAAGTGATAGATGATGCCTAGCGCGTTAAGAATAATACTAACTACTGAAGAAGACCTGACACTAAAAGAACTCAGTTGTGCAGATAAAGTACCACATCGAACCAAACAAAGAGCGATCGCTTTGCGCCTCAATGCCCACGGATGGAATGTACCTCAGATTGCAAAGTATTTAGGTTGGGCACAACAAACGGTCAGGCAGACAATAAAACGCTGGCAATTTCAAGGGTTAGGAGGTTTGTGGGAAGCGCCAGGACGTGGAAAAAAGAGAACTTGGCAAGAAGAAGATTGGCAAGTAGTAGAAGAATGCTTGGGACAAAATCGTCGTTACAGTGCTCGGCAGCTAAGTCAAAAGCTATTTGAGGAACGACAAATCGAACTAGGAGCCGAACAAATCAGGCGACTACTCAAAAAAAGGGGTGGTATTGGAAACGTATCCGCTACTGTCCGGCTTTAAATCTGAATGCAGGATATTTAAAAGCTAAACGCCAAGATTGGGAATTACTCAAGCTATGGGCAAAATTAGGATTGGTTTGTTTAAAGTACTTGGATGAATCTGGTTGTTACTGCACTAGTCCCACTGATTACACTTATGGGCGTAGGGGAGAGCAAAAACGTATTCGACAAAATAGACGACGCGGTAGGCGGATCAACATCTTCGGTATTTGGGAGCCGAAATCTAGTTTTAATTACGCTTTGATGCTTGGAACATTGAAAGCACCAACCTATGTCCAACTCATGGATTGGCAAGCTCAAATTGCTGCACACCGCTTATTGGAAACTGGACAAATTACCGTCATCATTCACGATAATGCCTCTGTTCACAAAAGTCTTTTGGCTCGCCAGCAGCATCAACGTTGGCAACAGCAACGATTGTACATTTTTTTTCTACCTCCTTATAGTCCACAAATGAATCGCATTGAAGACGAATGGTTGCATCTCAAACGTGATGAGCTTGCCGGCCGAGTTTTTGAGGATGAATATGAATTAGCGATCGCTATTATTGAGGGTATAGAAAATAGAGCCGTGCAAGGTCAGTACCAAGTTGAACGTTTTATGTTTAATTAGGTTGACCTACTTACTACAGGAGTTCTATTTGTTGGAATTACTATATATAAAGTATTCCCATTAGAAAAACACTTTTACTAGTAGAAAAAACAGCGATGCTTAGGTTGGGCTACGCCTACGCACTTTAGAAGTTTTAGCATAGTAGCAGTGTAGTGCCTGTTGCAAGCGATCGCTACTTTGGTGCAACTTTGACTCTTTGAATTTTTGTCAGATACAAGAGTGCTACAAACGAATAAAAGTATCAAAAGCTACTTCACCTAACGTTTAGTTGCCTCTGCAATGCGTTCCCCAAAGCGTTATTCTCTGTTATTCTTCTAAAAGAAAATTCTTTTGCTCCAAGTCTTTCTCCTATTTATATTAACCAGGTATGTGTCTCAATGATGTAGCGATCGACCGTGCCAGCCCCAGTGATGTTAGTGGAATCGTCAAGTTGGCCCAAGCCAATGATGCAGAACATGGTGGTATGTTGTTAGGTCATCTTGAGCCAGAGGCTGTGATGATGACTATCTCTCAAATGCCGAGTGTTGTAGCCCGAAAAAATGGTCAAGTTGTAGGATTCTTACTCAGTTGGTCAAAGACAACTGTTAATCTACCAATTATAAAGGTGATGTTACAAACCTATCCTGGTACAAGAGATGCTTACTTGTATGGCCCTATTTGTGTTGATGAAACGATGCGTGGGCAAGGTATTGCTGCGGTAATGTTTGCTAAGTTGAAAGATTTGCTACCAAAGCGGGAAGGAATACTGTTCATCAAGGCAAGCAACAAAGCATCACTTCAAGCACATCAAAAGATGGGTATGTGCAAGATGGCAGAGTTCATCTATGAAGGCACTGAGTTTTTGATATTCGCGTATAATAGCTAATACCATTTTAGATTTTGGATTTTAGATTTTGGATTGGGAATTGCCTTGGTGCGTCTGGCTTGGTGTGAATCCATGTGTCGCAATCATTTTTCAAAATGGTACAACTAATTGATAGGTTCTCTTTGAAATTAAATTGAGTAGCTAATCTGGATCGTTTAGTTATTTACTACTTGCTTAATCTGGAACGTGACAAAAGTTAGTGATGGGAGAGCGACAAGGCTCTAAGCCTTAGCTGACTAACATGATTCGGCTCAATTTGAGTGGCGTTCAATTACTAAACATTCATTTTGGACTCTGGTAAGCATATTGTTAAAAGCAGGAGTATAAGAACCATCTTTATCAACAACCCTACGAAGAGTATACTCACCAGCCCGAGAAAGTCCGCCGAACCAAACATTCTTTCTGTGCCAAATATCTCCATTGAGAGAATTTTTGTCTTGGGACATTGTGAAACTGACAATTGATTTTGGAACTGATATTCCTAGAAAAATAGGTGTGACTTGAGCTTGTTGCAAAGTTTCATCTTCAAACTGAATTTTGTAACTTATTCTAAACCATTGAATTGAACGTAGTAATATCCAGCCAGCAATCGAGTCATGAAAAGTCCATTGTAACGGAGCGAAGATCGGTAAAAGCAAAGTCCTATTCTGTATATCCCATTCTAAATTGTACATAGTAATGCAAGTATCTGGCAGTGGATTGCCATCCATAAAAAACACACCTTTAAGGACAGATGGTAAGTTTGTTTCTCTAATTGGAATCATCCAGGTTGCAATATTATTAAGTTGCTTCTTTTCAATTAATTCAGCCATATAATTTGTAATTACTTCCTTTCGGCTAAAAGAATACCTAAATTTTTAACAAACCGAGTCAGAGAAAAGATGAGTAATCTGGCGCTAGAAAAAGAGTAAAATCAACTCAAAAAACCAGAACAATTACCAAATTATAATTCCGCATGAGAAGTAGAGGTTCACAGATGTGCATTGGTGTCAACTTAACGTGAAAGCCAGCCTAGAACAAGCTTCTAGATTGTCTCATTGTCTCGTTCCCCTGCTCCGACTGGGAATGCCGTCCTAGAGGCTCCGCCTCCCTTGCTGGCGGCAGAGTCGCAATTGAAGTGCATTTCTAGCCTCTGGCTAGAAACGAGGTTTTAAAGGAGTTTCAGCTTAAGTTGACACTAATGACATCTGTGCGTTCCTACTGGAAATCCCTTACTCACAGTCGTTGAGCAAAACCTTGTAGTACTAAATTATTAGGAGTAACGGCAGTCACTTTTTCAAAATCCCATTTGACTTCTGTAATTGAGTCCCATTGATAGTTGTGGAACAGATGTAAACAGAAAATTTTGATAAAGCCAATTGATAAAGATTTACCAGGACAGGCTCGTTCATGCTCTTCGCCATTCCAAGATAAGATATCTGAAAAATTCCGTGTTAGGTCAAAATCATCTGGATTTTGGTATCTATTGGCATCCCGATTAGCTGTAAGAATAGAGCCAAGCAAGCGAGTACCTTTTTGGAATGGACATTTTTGTTTTCCAATCTCAATTTCACCCGCTTCAGTGGTGAGTTGGCTAACAAATCGCACAGGTGGATAGAGACGAGCCGTTTCCAAAATCACCTGATTGAGAAGTGTTGACTTTTCTAGAGCGTCTGAGTCTAAAGTTTTCTTGCCATTCCAGACTGCATTCACTTCTGACACTACATCATTTCTGAGAGTATTATTCAAGCAGAGAACACCAATAACTGATCCTAAAAGCGCACTTGTGCCGGCAGTACCAGCGATATGAATCATATCGAAAAGGGTATTAGCAATTTGGTGTTCGTTCAATTTATACTGAGCGCCTGTTTCAAAGTAAGATGCCCATTTAGATGATTGTTTATATCGCTTAGTTAAATATTGACGATGCCGAATTTTTGGCGCTGTTAATATTGCCAGCAGATACTTGCTGATAAAATTAGGCAAGGATGCAAGAGCCAAACCTTTAATATAACTATCGGATGCTGTGATTTCTTCCTCAGATAAAGATATCTGAAAAACTAGTTGGTGCAAACTCGACAGCATGATTTTTGGTAAATCATTGCCGATGTGTAATTTGCCTTGTTTAGCAGCTTCTAACAGCCTTTGCTCAACTAGATTCCCTAAAAAGTCTATCTGCCCTGACGGTTCCGGTAAGGCTTGTAAGATTACAGTACGTAGTCCTGTGTGTTCGTTACCGTTTGTTCCCAAGCTCAGAGGATTATCCAGCAAGTAGCTTGGAGCTAATATTCTGATGATACCTAAATCATTTCCTCGCAGTTGTGGTTGGGTTTGCATTAGTTCTCTCACCTGCGAGTGAGAGGAATGCATAATTGCTTGATCGACTGCAAAATACTTGTCTCCAATATTATCCTTACGGATGTAAAGAAAGTCTCGCCATGCATTGAGCATGATTGACGCATCCATGTAATAAAAAATCAAGCGGAGAAACTTACCGATCGCAGTATCGTAACCTACTTTAGCTAGTATAGGTGCAAGCCAAAGCTGGCGATCGTGATTTTTGAGGACTTTATCTTTAAGTGTCATAGTATTTATTTTGGGTCATTTGTCATTTGTCATTTGTCATTGGTCATTGGTCATTGGTCATTGGTCATTTGTCCCTAATTCAGATATTGATGCTCTGAGGAATTTTAGAAGGAAGTAGATACTCATAGGGTGGACGGTGTAAATTACGTTGCTTGATGGTGTCTTCTACCTGCTGAAGATTGCTCTGGAATGCTTGTAGCAATGGTTTTACTTTTTGGTCTGTAAAGTATCCTTGCTGATAATCGCCCAGCTTGTTATAGTACACAGACCCCAATAAGCTGAGTAGGTTGTATTGCCGTTGCGCCTGATCTAAGGGGGGGAGCAAGTTAAGGTAGTCTTGCTCAGTAACTTCTCTTTTGAGAGTTGAGGCTGGTAAATAACCTGCCAATGGTATGGCTGCGGCGTAGCCCATAAAATCTTTTTGCGGAAAGTTAACCGCAGCGTGTTGGGCGCTGGCAGTGAAAATAATCAGCGTAGTGGCATCAATCAGGTAATTGAGCGTTTTGATGCCTCCATCTTCGCCAAAATCGGGGATACGACCACCATCGTAAGCTGGGATTTCGGCTGCCCACGCTTGCAAGGCTGTATCTTTCTGAATGTCTTCATCGGTAGGGTAGTAAAGGTTCAGGTAGTCTGAAACCCATTGATGAATTGCATTCCAGACTAGTAGAGCATCATCTCGGTAAGGATAAATAGGCAAGAGGTTGGGATCGTCTACACCACGCTGTTGAAATTGCTTAGGTAAGATGGCGCTGTTAAAACCATAGCTTTGCAAGGCTAGCACTGCTAAAACGCGAGAGTTATCGATTGATGATGAGAGTAATCTATCGACACCACCGCCTGGAGCTATGAGAATCCGTTGAGCGGCATCGTTAATTGCTAAAGTACTGTCAAAATGCGGGTGTAGCAGAATTCTTAGGGGATGGGTGAGTGGCAGTTGTCTGGCAGTGGCGATCGCAAAAGCACCAATCAACAAGTGAGTTCTTGCTAGATGAGTAACAGCTTCGTGGTAGTTGGCATCTGCTATTTGGACTATTGTTTTGGCAAAAAGCCAAGCGTATTTACCGGAGTTAGGGGTAACAATTGGATAATCTGGGCCTGGGGTTTGACCGCATTGGATGGCTATCGGACGCAATAAACGGGTGGGGTCTGAGCCTTTGGGTAAGGCAAACAGTGCTAGGGGAGCATAGAGATATTTTTGCTCGTGTGGAAATGTACCGTTGACCGCACCATCTAAAATTTTATAGTCAGCTAAGTAAAGCCTGCCTTCAAGTCCTGCTGCTGCTAATGAATCGTCAGTTCCCATCACGCCTTGGTAATGTTCGTCTGTGACTGGGAAGCGATCGCCTAAAGTAGTTACTCGCGCGATCGTGACGGGATTGTAGCCAGCCACTCGCATATAGGCAAATACTTCATCTTCTTGGTAAGTTTTAGCGATCGCTGGCACACCAATCACTTGAAACAAATTTTCGTAGTCTTTGAGACTGGTTGCATGTCCTGTCGGCTGTCCTTCGTATAGAAGGTTAATTATCCTATTTAGGGCATCTCTGAGGATCACAAGTCCGTTTTCTTTCAAAATAGAATAAAAAAGATCGTCGAGTTCTCTAACATCCTTAGAGATGCCTTTGAGTAAAAACTGAGGGATAATTTGCAAGATTCTTGCCAGAATACTGATTTTTACTGGTATTGCTCCCTTGAGCAAGGCTTCTAAAATAAACTTTTCGACATCATCACGAATCGATTTAGAACCTTGATTGCCTCTGTTGACAATCAAGGTATTAATAAACACAATTCGTAACTGCTGGGCTAATAAAAAATACCAGTTCGTGGTGAACTCTTCGGCAATAGAAAGCCGATCTAGCATTGCAATTGATGGAATATGGATGTAGTTATATTGATACTCTTGTCTAGCTATATCTAAAGTATGAGTACTTGATGAACTGATTAAATTTTCTGGTGATGAAGCAGTCATTGACTCTACTCATGTTTAGTACGGGGAACTTTAATAGTTTAAGATAAACAGGTTTGATTTACCTAAACGTATTATCGCAATCAATTTTAAAATTACAATTTTTCTAAATAAATTTTCTCGATTTTATCAACTCTTGAACCACGCACTAAATGTTTTAGGACTTACGCAAACTCTACGAACTATTGGCGTTCTTCTCTACGAGACGCTTCTCTTTCAGAGATGCTAAAGCGAACGCGAAGGCGTTTTGGTGGTTCGATAAATTAAGCTTTTTGGCTATTTTTGCGTAAGTCTTGTGTTTAAAAAACTTGCAAGCCCTATTTAGCAATACAAATAATATTTGCCAAAATTTAAAAACAATTCTCCAAGAAAACTTTCGGACTAAAGTATTGTGTTGCAGTTGACATTTTAACTACTGAAACGAGAGCGGGAATATAACTATCAGATTTTTTCTCTGCTGCCGATGTCTCCAATGCTTCCTCTACTTACACAACAATAAAATATTTTTCTATTACCTTCCCTCTATCAAAAATCTATCTCTACTTCACTGCTTTTATCCTTCAAGAGTTAGAAGCAACGAATTTTGCTCCATGCAAAGCTATGAAAGAAAGTTCTCATATTGCGGTCAAAGGATAAATTTGTGGATATTAGCAGACGAAATTTATTGAAGGTAGTTTCTGCTTCTGGTTTAGGTGGAGCCGGGGTATTTGCTTTACAAGGTTTAACCAAACAGGTTTTAGCACAAAATCAGTCTACCCCACTCCAGAGTAAAAAAGGGGAAATGCTCTACAGGCCACTAGGACGCACCAAAGAACAAATATCTGTAATTGGTCTAGGTGGTCATCATATTGGTAGACCAAAAGATGAACAAGAGGGTATTAATCTGATCCGTACTGCTCTCGATCGCGGGATTAATTTTATGGACAATTGCTGGGATTACCATAATGGAGGTAGCGAAATTCGCATGGGTAAAGCTCTGCAAAATGGTTATCGTCAAAAAGCTTTTCTGATGACTAAAATCGACGGTCGCACAAAGGCGGCTGCTGCCAAACAAATTGATGAATCTTTAAAACGTTTGCAAACAGACCACATTGATTTGTTGCAGCATCATGAAGTTATTCGCATGGAAGACCCAGACCGGATTTTTGCCCCTGGTGGTGCGATGGAAGCAGTTGTGGAAGCACAAAAAGCTGGCAAGATTCGCTACATAGGCTTTACTGGACACAAAGACCCTTTAGTACACCTGAGAATGTTGGAAGTTGCCAATCAAAACAATTTCCGTTTTGATGCAGTGCAGATGCCGTTAAATGTTATGGATGCCCATTTCCGCAGTTTTGAGAAGCAAGTTTTACCCAGACTGGTTGAAGACGGAATTGCTGTACTGGGGATGAAATCAATGGGCGACCAAAATATCCTCAAAAGCAATGTGGTCAAACCTATCGAATGTCTGCATTACGCGATGAATCTGCCAACTTCAACGGTGATTACAGGCATTGAAAGTATGCCTATCTTAAACCAGGCTTTCGAGGCAGTACGTACTTTTACACCCATGAGCCAGGAACAAGTTAAAGCCTTACTGAATCGGACTCGCCAAGCTGCTCTCAAAGGTCAGTATGAACTGTTTAAAACCACTAACCAATTTGATGGTACAGCCAAAAATCCTGAGTGGTTAGGATAAGTTTTTGCTAGGGCGTGTTTGAAAACTAAGGATGAAAGCAATTTGGAACATTGCAGGGGCACGCATTAACATTGCAAGGGGATGCATTGGCATTGTAAGGTATTGCGAAATTTAATTTGCTACAAATTAATGAAATGCTGTACTAAGCGATCGCGAGTTAGAAGTGTTGCGCCTGATGGAAGTACCCAAAAAATGTCATCATAGTTAAAGTGAAAACATTCTGGAGACAAGACAACGGTTTACGCACGCCCTTTAGCACGGTTAATTGAACAATTGCAACGCCTACCGGGAGTTGGCCCCAAAAGTGCCCAACGACTGGCTTTGCATATTTTGAAGCGACCAGAAGCAGAAGTCGAAGCTTTGGCACAAGCTTTAGTTGAGGCAAAAAAACAAATAGGCTTGTGTTCTGTTTGCTTTCACTTATCTGCTGAACCTGTTTGTGAAATTTGCCGCAATGCCAACCGTGACAATAACACTATCTGTGTTGTTGCAGATCCTCGTGATGTGATTGCATTAGAAAAAACCCGCGAATACAAAGGCAAGTATCACGTTTTGGGCGGGGTGATTTCGCCAATTGATGGAATTGGCCCAGATCAATTGAATATACTACCTTTGCAGCGCCGGGTAAATCAGCAAAAACCTCAAGAGGTAATTCTGGCAATTAGTCCCAGTGTAGAAGGGGAGACAACAACCCTATATATCGGTCAGCTATTAAAACCATTTACCAAAGTGACGCGGATTGCTTTTGGTTTACCTGTAGGCGGCGATTTGGAGTACGCAGATGAAGTTACTTTGGCGAGGGCGTTGGAAGGCCGTCGGGAGTTAGATTAAGTTTTGTTGATTTTGCTGGTTAATCACTTTCTCGACTATTGACTGTACATAACATCCGATCGCAAGACGTACTTTCGCCCCTGGATAATAGTAGCGCCCTCATGTACTAGTTCGTGGACAAAACACAAAGCCATACCTCTTACTGGAAGCACAGCTAGATTAGATAAATCTTGGTAATATTGAGGAAGATAAAAGCGGGTTTCGCCGCCTTCAAAGCCTTCATTCAGATAAATCATGAAAGTCAATAAACTTTCCTCACCATTAGTTCGTCGATAAGCACCATCATGGTGAGGTGCAAACCTCTGACCTGGATCGTAGCGATAGAAACGAAAACGCTCATTCAGCCCAACTGGATGCCATCTACCAATGGTGTTGGGGATATAATTTGACACACGCTGCCATAAATCAAAAGCACGCTCTTGGTCATCCAAAATAACGCGCTGATTATTGCGGATGTCGGGACGCATTTCAAAACCTCGGTGGGTAGTAATAGGAGCATCTACATAGCCAATGTTTTCTGTTAAAGTAATATATTCAGCGCATTCTGCTGGCGAAAGAATATTTTCCAGCGTGAAAATTTGGTTGCGAAGCAAATCTTTCTTGGTCATGGTTAAGTCGATTGAGATTTAAGCTTGATGAATAGTGTATTATTTATAACCCAATACAGTTCAGTTGAGCCTAAAATCCAATGGACAGAAATAGAGTTTTAGCGATGATTTTGCCCTAGCAAATCTGCAATTGAGGTGAGTAATTCAGTTGGTTTTACTGGTTTGGCAATATGTTTCTGAAAACCAGCCGCTAAAACTCGATCGCGATCGCTTTCTTTAGCATAGGCGGTAAGAGCGATCGCCGGAATTTCCCCGCCCTCCTCTTTAGGCATGGCTCTAAGCATCTTAATCAAGCTGTAGCCATCCATTTCTGGCATTCCTAAATCACTGATTAATAAATTAGGTACAGCCTGTGCTATAATTTTAAGCGCCTCTTTTACCGATGCTACGGCAGTTATCAACGCCCCATTCTGTTGTAGCAAGAAGTGCAAAAACTCCCGTGTGTCAAGATCATCATCAACAATTAAGACCCGTAGTCCACGCAGAACTGACGAGTTAAATTTCTCCCCCGCTCCTCCTGCTTTCTCTGAACCGTCACTTTCCTTCATCACGGGCAGTCTGACAGTAAAAACTGCTCCCTGTCCAATTCCTGGACTGGCTGCTTTTACAGTACCACCATGCAACTCTACTAAGTGACGAACTATTGCTAATCCCAGTCCCAGTCCGCCGAATGTCCTGGTTGTGCTGCTATCAGCTTGACGAAAATATTCAAATACTTGGGGTAGAAACTCTGGGGAAATACCTTGGCCTGTATCTTTAACTTGAATTAATGCTGAGGGAGAAGTTAATTCATTACTCAATGATAAGCTGACTTCGACTGAACCACGAGAGGGAGTAAACTTGACTGCGTTTGAGAGTAAATTCCCGACAACTTGCTGTAAGCGATTATAATCGCCTAACACTTTACCAACATTGGGGTCAACCTGTACTTTAATCTGGATAGATTTGGTTTCGGCAATTAACCGGACTGTTTCTAATGCAGCATCAATTACAGCTACTAAGTTAACAGTGGCAAAAGTCAGGTTTAGCTTACCGCGAATAATTCGGGAGACATCGAGCAACTCATCAATTAATTGAATCTGCAATTGAGCATTTCTTTCGATGGTTTCTAAAGCACGATTTGTAGTCACTTCATCAAATTTGCGGCTTTTGAGTAGCGATGACCACCCTAAAATCGGGTTGAGGGGCGATCGCAATTCGTGGGAAAGAATTGCGAGAAACTCATCTTTATTCCGGTTTGCCTGTTTGAGTTCCTCTGCTTGTTGCCTAAGTGCTTTTTCTAATTGTTTCCTGGGGGTTAAGTCAAGAATAAAACAGATCCAAGATACGGGATCTCGTTCCACCAAGGCACCACCAATTAGTATCGGAATGCGGGAACCATCCTTGCGGATGTATTCTTTTTCAAAAGGAGTACATATCCCAACTGTTAAAAGTTGTTCTAGCCCCTGCCGATCGAGATCGTGATATTCAGGTGGGGTGATGTGTTTTCTGTATATCTTACCCGCTAAAAGTTCCTCTCGCGTATAACCCACCATTTCTAAAAAAGCCTCGTTCGCCTCAGTAATGTAATCAGGAGTGGCGAACATAATGCCAATAATGTTGGAATCAACTAACCGCCTTAATTGAGTTTCGCGCTGGCGCAAATCATTTTCTACCTGTTTGCGTTGGGTAATATCCTGGGTAGTACCCATCATTCGTACTGGCTTACCCTCGGCATCATAAAAGACGCGACCTTTAGCAGCAATCCAATGAATACTACCATCAGGCCAAAGGGTGCGGTATTCAATATCACACTCAACATTTTCCTCCAGAGAGCGGGCGATCGCTTCATGAATGCATTGGCGGTCTTCTGGATATACACAGTTGAGGAAAATCTCAAAGCTGATTTCGGCTTCTAGGGACACTCCAAACAGTTGATAACATTTCTCTGTCCAAATTACCTCGTTAGTAGTGATATTCCAAAACCACATACCCAGTTCAGCAGCATTAGTGGCCAACCGAATCCGTTCTTCACTCTCGCGCAGATTTGTTTCAATTTTTTGACGTTCCCAATTAGCAGCTTGCTGTTCGGTAATATCAGTACTCGCACCAACTACCCTAACTACCTGAGCATTTTCATCCCGGACTGCAAACCCCTGATCTACCACCCACAAATAGCGGCCATCCTGGTGACGCACGCGATACTCAATCCGATAACGGTTTCCATTGGCCATACTAGCCATGAATTGGTCGTTAACTCTTTGTTGGTCATCGGGATGAATGCGTTCTTGCCACCACTGAAAAGTAGGTTCTGTTTCTTGTTGGGTGTAGCCAAAAACCTCGGTTAGACCCTGAGTTCTTTCCACAGTATTTCTGCCAATCTCCCAGTCATAGATTAGGCAATTAACCGCCGCCGCTGCTAGCTCAAACCTTTCATTACTTTGCCGCAAAGAAATTTCTATGTGTCGTCGCTCTGTAATATCAAAAGCGATCCCCAAAAGATATTGCGGCAATCCCTCAGCAGTTCTGCTGTGCACAGTGTCATAGCTACAAAACCAGCGCCACTCTCCATTAGCGTGTCGAATTCGGTATTCAAAGCTGAGGACTTCACCCTGATAAGCAGAGTTAAATTGTTCCAAATAGCTAGGGAGTCGAGCCAAATCTTCAGGGTGTAGAAGTTGAGTAAATAACTCCTTTCCCATCGCCTGGATTTCTGCTGGTGTATAGCCCCAACCTTGAGCAATTTCGTAATTAACGTAAGAATTTCGCTGCTCAATTAGGTCATAAATGTAGATTATCCCCGGAAGAGTGCCAGCAATTTGTTGAAACAGACGATGACTATCCCACAGTATTTGAAATTCATCTGCATTAAATCGTTGAGTATCTTGTTCGCAATTACAGTCTTCCTCTGATTGAGCGTGCTTAGATTCCGTAATATCCGAAAAAGTTGTCACGATCGCATACAGATTGCTTCCTTCAGTTTTAAACAGAGGTTGCGAGGAAAACAATAGCCAGACTAGCTCACCATTTGGCTTATAAAAGCCACACACCACATTTAAGCAAGGTTTACCTGTATTTTGAGTAACCCTCGCAGGGTGAGCTTCACTGAGTAAAGGAGAACCATCTTCATGAATAAATTTCCACTTGGGATCGAGCAAATTTTGCCCCACAAGCTGCTGGGCGGTCAGTCCCAAAATGCGATCGCTAGCGGCATTGCAAGCCTGGATAGTGCCATCAGGCAAGTGAAGCACCATTCCTTCTTCTTGACTGGCTACTAGCGAAGATTTTGCCTTTTTACTAACTTGCCGATGCAGCAGCTTGTGATTAGCCAGCTGGTTGTAAAACTTTTCCGCGTCTGGCATTCTAAAAAGTGAAATAATTTTAAAGTTAATTTTAGATTGAGCGACTCATATTTACATAAATTTTAAGGCAATTTCTTCCAATTTGAGGTAAAAGCTGCGATCGCTACTTCTATCACCGAAATAGTGCGGAGTGCTGAGTAACGAGTACTGAGTAAAAAAGTAATAATCGCACTCAGCACGGGCTAAACCTTAGCTTTCCGCTAACAGCACTCAGCACTCCTCAATCAACCCCCAACATGAATACCAGGTCGCATCTGGGGATTCTTTTCAGCCCGACGCAGTACTTCACGGGTAACTACAGCAATGTCACCTTCGCCAAACAAGATAAAACGCAATAAGTATTGTATGGGATTTCCCTCAACCCAGCCGAAGTAAGCATGGGGAATCTTACCTGTTTGGTCGCGAATGTAAAGTAGTAAAGCTGCGATCGCATTCGGTACTGCTGCACTTTCAGCCCGGAGGATGCGATAATCGCCAACTTGCACCCCTTTTACTACGATTACATCCGCAAATTCCGAAGCATCGGATACATGGATTTCTAGAAACAGAATTGGATCGTTGGGTGGAATATGATTGTCTTCGCGTACCTCTTTTTCTTTCATAAAATACTCTAGGACATCGCCTGTATTCAAGCGATTTGCAATCAGTCGTATTACTCCCTGGCTTTCTTGGGCAAGGAATTGACCTGCAAGTTCGTCAACTTCGATCCGCTCTGCTCGTAGTTCTGTTGAACGCCAAACACGAGAAACCAGCGAGGTAAAAATGATCGCACCGATAAAGAATCCGGCAATCCTAATGCCTTCTGGTCTTTCGATGATATTGACAATAGTGGTATATAAAAATAACAGTGTAATGATGCCAAAAACGAGTCTGGCCCGCTTCTGTCGGTGACGGTGGGCTGATAAGGTGACGGCAAAGGCGGCTGAGGTGATCAACACCAGCACACCAGTTGCATAAGCCCCACCTTGGGCTTCTACACTTGCTTTAAAGATAATTGTGACAACAAAAGCGATCGCTGTGTAGACTAACACCAAAGGTCGGGTTACTCGTGCCCAATTGGGCGCCATACCATAGCGTGGTAGGTAGCGAGGCACGATATTTAATAGCCCTGCCATTGCAGATGCACCTGCAAACCACAAAATAGAAATAGTACTTAAATCGTAAATTGTGCCAAAGCCATTGCCCAAATACAAATGTGCCAAATAAGCAAGGGCCCGTCCGTTAGCTTTGCCCCCCGATGCAAATTCTGCGGGTGGAATCAATAGAGTGGTTATAAAACTGGTGGTAAGCAAAAAGAAGCTCATAATTAGAGCAGCAGTGGTGAGCAACTTGCGTGTATTCCGAATCCGCCCTTTGGGATGCTGCGAAGTGCTGTTACTGCTACCTTTAACCAGGGGCATAACGGTAACACCTGTCTCAAAACCTGACAATCCCAGCGCGAGTTTAGGGAAGATGATCAAAGAGATGCCGATTAGCATCAAAGGGTTAGAATGGCGTGCAAAAAGTGCAGTTTGCCAATTCGGGATCGTTTCTGTGTGATTTAATATTTGATACACACCGACGCCAACGACAATCAAGTTTAACAGCAGATAAGCTCCCACCAAAACTACTGCAATCCCAATGGCTTCTCGGAAACCTTTCAAGAAGACTGCACCTAGTAGTGCAACTAATATCAGGGTAACTGCGATCGTCTGATTGTGAAGCCAATGTGGTGTCAGCGGATTTTCGACGATATGGGCTGTGGCATCAGCAGCTGACAAAGTAATAGTAATAATAAAGTCAGTTGCCACAAACCCAAGTAAGCACAGTACAAGTAATTTGCCTTGCCACCAGGAAAGTAAATGCTCTAACATTGCGATCGACCCTTCACCATGAGGGCTTTCGGCAGCAATGCGTCGATAGATTGGCAACGCTCCAAACAGCGTCAGCAAAACCAGAATCAAGGTAGCTATAGGAGAAAGAGCGCCAGCAGCCAGTGCTGCAATCCCAGGTTGATAACCAAGGGTAGAGAAATAATCTACACCAGTTAAGCACATCACCTGCCACCAAGAATGCTGGCGATGTGCTTCTTCCTTGCGGTAAGGCCCTTTTTTCTCTTGTCGGTTTTCTTCAAGCAACCAGTGGATTAACTGACTGCCGAGCCGTTTTGTTGAAACAATTGATTTAGCCATCAAATACGGTTGTGTTGCAAAAGTCGGCTTTGTGATTTTTTAAAGCCTTCGTGGTTTATTAAAATTTTTAACTACAAAGGCATAGCACTATTATCGTATGTTAAGCATCCTGTCCCATTTACAAAATATATAGCAGTAGTTCGTAGTCGTCTACCAGATCGAGATCGGTTGCAGGTTTTGGTATAGGAATAATCAATACTGCAACTGTATATTTTGGGATTAACGCTTTTGCGCTCTTAGCACCTTTAAGCCGTATAAATTATAAAAAACGACGCTGCGAAACTTGGTATGTACGCAATCAACAAATCAACCCTAAAATAAAAGTCACTTTTAGTTATATGATGTTTGTGTAAATGACCATAAGATAATTAGCCTGCTAATCTATAACTCTGTTTGTGTAGCCGCAGACTTTAGTTTGATAGAATTATGGACATATAGTCGTACACAATATACAAACAATGTATTAGATAGGTTTCTAGCATCATGCGAACCCATCTGCACCAACTACACTAATTCAGATGTTTGACAATATCTGCAAGTTTTTAGTTGAGAACTTCTCCAGTGACTTCGCTACATGGTTATTAGGCGAATCTATTAATTTAACAGAACTAAGTCCAAAAGAATTATCTCTCGAACCGATTCGGGCTGATGCTCTAATTCTGTTGCAGTCGGAGCAAAGCATATTGCATTTGGAATTTCAAACCCAAGTCGATGCAGAAATTCCTTTTCGGATGATTGACTATCGATTACGAGCATATCGCCGCTTTCCAGACAAAGCAATGCATCAAGTTGTAATTTACCTCAAGCAAACAAATTCAAATTTGGTGCAACAAAATACATTTACAATTCCTGGGACACGACATGAATTTGCAGTTATCAGACTTTGGGAACAACCTACAGAAGTATTTTTGAGAACACCTGGACTCTTACCTTTAGCGGTCTTAAGCAATACAATCGATCCAGAAGTTATACTTACCGAAGTTGCACGGGAAATTAACGGGATTACAGAATTAAGAACTCAAAGTAATATTGCTGCTTCTACAGCGATTTTAGCTGGTTTAGTATTAGATAAAGAGGTTATTAAACGAGTTTTGAGGTCAGATATTATGCGCGAGTCAGCGATTTATCAAGACATTCTACAAGAAGGTAAAGCTGAAGGCAAGGCTGAAGGTAAGGCCGAAGGTAAGGCAGAAGGTAAGGCTGAAGGCAAGGCTGAAGCTTTACTTGAAGTGGCAAAAAATCTATTTAGTACTGGTATGCCATTAGAACAGATTGGCAGAGTCACAGGGTTATCAATTGAGCAGTTACAGTATTTACAGGCAAGTGAGTCCAATCAATAAATAATCGGTGCAGTCAACCTACACCGATTACCAAGTGTCACTTGAATTGAACATCCCATTGTTTCACGCCAATGCTGAAGCTTGGGGTTTGGCAAAAATCATTCTTCCTGCTGTAGTTTGCAAAGCACTGGTAACTACTACTCGCAGTTCACCACCCACATAACTGCTACCTTCTTCAACAACTACCATTGTGCCGTCATCTAAGTAGCCAATGCCTTGACTGGGTTCTTTACCTTCCTTGAGGATTTTTAAATCCAGGTTGTCGCCAGGTAAATAACTGGGACGGACAGCATTCACTAAATCATTCACATTCAAAACAGGTACTTTTTGAACACTGGCGACTTTAGACAAGTTGTAGTCGTTGGTTAGCAGTGTGCCGCTAATTTCTTGGGCGAAGCGTACTAACTTGGCATCCACTGTGGGAATATCTTCGTAGTCAATTGTATTAATCAGGATGCGATCGGGATAATCTTCCTTAATACGATTGAGAATTTCTAGTCCTCTCCTTCCCCGCACCCGCTTTTGGTCTTTGCTAGCATCCGCTACTTGTTGGAGTTCTTGCAAGACAAACTGCGGTACGAGAATTTGCCCTTCTAAAAACCCTGTTTCTAGTAAGGCTTCAATACGACCATCAATAATACAGCTAGTATCTAGAACTTTGGTATTGGCTGGTTTTAATGTTCCTTCCACTACCATCGATTCAACGGTGTTGGGATTAATGAACCGCAATAAGCCTCGCCCGTGGGTGTCTGCCAAATTCATGCCAGTGACGGAGAGGATGATACTACCGACAACTGCCACCAATGGCTTAATAAATCCAAAATCCGCCGGGATCGGGAGCAAAAATAGTGGGGCTAGCATCAGGTTGGCTAGTAATAGCCCAATCACTAAGCCAATGGCACGAGTTAAAATCGCTTCCAGAGGCATTTCTTTGACTTGTGATTCTAGGCGACGATATGTCGTCTGGAAACTCAGCCCGATCGCACCACCAATAATAGCGGCAAAGACGGCAACAACTAAGCGTAAAGCTTCTAGATTCGTTACCTGATCTAGCGCCCCATTGGGTAGTAGTTCAATGCTGTAGAACCCTATTCCCGACGCTGCTAGGATAAATGAGAAAATAATAATGGCGTCAAGCATGGTTGTCTTGTTTTCCTGTAACTGTGTTAACCGATAAAGTTAAGTATTTTTTATTTTATCGGTAAGATAAACCTATCAACATTGACTTACACTAAGGTTTTAGGCTGACAATATCTGCAATTATTATAACTAAAGGTTTTTATCTTAATATTTTTCATTGTTTTGTTGTAAAAAGACAAAAACTTGTAAATAAACTACTTATTTTGTAAGAATTCAGAATCCAGAATCTAAAAGTCAGAATTAAGAAGACTTTGATACCTAAACTTAATAAGTTTAATAAAATCAAGAAGTCATTACACGCTTGATTTGACAATTATTCTGGCTTTTGACTCCTGACTCCTGAATTCTTATCTCATTTTCATTGTCTCTAATTCGCAGTTGGATTCACTTAAAACTTTTCTCAAAATGAGTAAAACATTTAGTATTTCTGGAATTGCGAGTTCTGCTTATGTGCATATTCCCTTTTGCAGACGGCGCTGTTTTTATTGTGATTTCCCGGTATCTGTTGTGGGCGATCGCTTGCGGGGCGAAACATCTGGTACTATCTCCCAATATGTTGAGGTGCTATGTCAAGAAATTGCCATTACACCAGCATTTGGTCAACCTCTGAAGACAATTTTCTTCGGTGGTGGTACTCCTTCGTTGCTCTCAGTAGAGCAGCTACAACGAATACTGACAGAGCTACAGAAGCATTTTGGGATTGCGTCTGGGGCAGAGATTTCTATGGAAATTGACCCAGGTACCTTTGATTTAGCCCACATAGCAGGCTATCGCAATGCAGGCGTGAACCGGGTAAGTTTGGGCGTACAAGCCTTTCAATCAGAATTATTGCAAAGGGCGGGGCGATCGCACTCAGTTGAAGATATTTTTGCAGCTGTGGAACTAATCCACCAAGTCGAGATTCCCGTATTTAGCTTAGACTTAATTTCTGGGTTGCCGCATCAGTCTTTAGATCAATGGCAAGATTCCTTAGAAAAAGCCGTGGCGATAGTACCCACTCACATTTCCATTTACGATCTTACCATCGAACCAGGTACAGCCTTTGGTCGTTATTACAAACCTGGCGATACTCCTTTGCCTACGGATGAAGCCACAGTCAAAATGTACCAGATGGGGCAGCAGGTTTTAACTAGTGCAGGTTATGAGCATTATGAAATTTCCAATTACGCTCAACCTGGTTATCAGTGTCGCCATAATCGAGTGTATTGGGAAAACCGTCCTTATTATGGCTTTGGCATGGGTGCGGCGAGTTATGTTCAGGGGAAACGCTTCACTCGTCCGCGCAAAACTAAAGAGTATTACCAGTGGGTACAAGCTGGCGGTGTAATTGATTGTGATGTAACCCCCCCAAAGGAAGTATTGTTAGAAACGTTAATGTTGGGGTTGCGTTTGGCAGAAGGTTTGAGTTTGGCGGCGTTGGTAGAGGCGTTTGGCGAAGAGAAGGTGGAGGAGATTTGTCGGTGTTTGCAATTGTATTTTGAAAAAGGTTGGGTGGAAGTTGCACAGGGAAGATTGCGTTTGATCGATCCCCAAGGGTTTTTGTTTTCTAATGTGGTATTGGCAGAATTGTTTGAGAAGTTGGGCTGACGAACTGTTTATGCAAAAAAATAAAGTTAGAAAAGCTGTAATTCCGGTAGCTGGTTTCGGTACTCGTTTGTTTCCAGCTACTAAAGTTGTCAAAAAAGAACTTTTCCCGATTATCGATCGAGATGGTAGGGCAAAACCTGTGATTCTTGCAATTATTGAAGAGGCAATTAGTGCTGGAATTACAGAAGTAGGGATTGTGGTGCAGCCAGATGACAAAGAAATATTTGCAGATTTCTTGAAAAACCCACCCAAAAAAGAGCTTTTAGAGAAACTTTCACCACAAAATCAAGAATATAGCCGATATCTCGAAGATTTAGGTAGCAGAATTACCATTCTGTTACAAGAGGAACAATTAGGCTATGGTCATGCAGTATTTTGTGCCAAGGATTGGGTACAAAATGAACCGTTTTTGCTCATGTTGGGCGACCACATTTATGCATCTGACATTGAAAAGTCTTGTGCTAGTCAAGTTTTAGATGTTTACGAACAAGTTAATCAAAACGTTGTTGGCTTAACTACAATGCCAGCAGAAATTATTCATCAAGCTGGGTGTGTAACAGGAGTTTGGCAAGAGTTAAACTCGATTTTGTCAGTTAGACAACTGTATGAGAAACCGACTATTGAGTATGCACAACAGCATTTACGTGTAGAAGGAATGTCAGAAAATAATTTTTTATGTATATTTGGCTTATATTTACTAACGCCGAAAATTTTTGACTTTCTCGCAGAACATATCAACCAAAATTTCCGAGAACGAGGTGAATTTCAGTTAACATCTTGTCTTGAACAATTGCGTCAGGAAGAGGGAATGACAGGATATGTTGTTAAAGGCAAGTGTTTTGATACAGGTTTGCCAGATACTTATCGGCAGACAATGATTGATTTTAGAAAAATATAGATTAATCTTAGTTCAATTTGTTTATCTGGGAGGCTCTCACTTTTTAAAATAGTTCAAATAGATAGTAGTCTATTGAGGTAAGCAGAGGCATCTTGAAAATATAACGTTTAATTTGCTCCTGGCGATCGCCTCTTTTTTTGTGAAAGCAGTTTTCAGGTAGATGGGTTACAAAATGCAGAACTCTAAATCAAACACAAACCTTAAAAAACTACCTCAAAACTAGCGGTAGTTAGAGCAGGAAAAGAGGTAGCATCCAATTGTGCAAATTTACCCCCGGAATTAATCTCAGCAAAATCATCCGCCGAACCATTAGGGTTATAAAATAGACTACCATTTGCGCTATTATAAACGATCGCTGCACTACTACTTGCAGCTAAAGTATCGTTTGTCACTGTGGCAAAGTCTGCGGAATCTAATTGAGTCGGAAAAACCGAGTTACTTAGAGCTGTAAAGGTAGATTTAGATAGTTGGATCTTGTCTTGCTCAGGATTGAAGTCACTAATAACATCAACTCCGAGTTCCCTAATATTAAACTTCGATCCTGTTGCAAATGCAAACTTATCTGAACCAGCGCCTCCTTCTAGTAAGTCGTCCCCACTATCTCCCTGTAGGTAATCGTTCCCTTGATTCCCGCTCAGAATATCTTTTCCACTACTGCCAAAAAGAATATCATCACCTCTGCCCCCCAGAAGGTTGTCGTCACCACTACCCCCATCTATTTTGTCTGCACCAGTTCCACCAAAAAGGATGTCAGAACCTGCCCCCCCATCAATGTAATGATTACCAATAACCCCAGAAAGCGAAATACTGTCATCACCATCCCCAGCAAAAATAACTTTATCGCCAGCCGAAAAATCCGCTCTACTAAAGGTATCGTCTCCCTTGGTTGTAGTGACATCAGTACCGATCGCATTTCTAGCTCGAGCAACTGCCTCTTTTATGACATCAGCAAGATTTTCACTTGTAGAACCAAGAGTTAGTACACCACCTCGACCAAGCTGGGTAACTAGTGTCTCGTAATTGGCTGCAACATTACTTGTAGTTAGAAAAATTGGAATAATGTTATTTGCTTCTAGCGCAGTTTTTACTTGTCCGACCTGTGGATAATCTTCAAAAGCATCAGCTATTCCATCTCCATTATTGGCAATAGTATCACTTGGAAGAACTGCTGCGCGATCGCCGGCAACGTGATAAGTACCATCGGTGGCTATTAGAATAACACGAAATGAACCTACTCTGTAACCAAGACTGCCGCTATTTAAAGCTGCGAACAAGAGTGCAAATAATTGTGATTCTGGCCCATCATTGCCACCAAAAGCTTGAAAGTTAAAGATTTTGTCTTTAATTGTTGTGACATTATTTGTCAAAGTGACTTCTGGTTGATATACATAGTCAGCGTAACCTCCAAAAGGCGCAAGTGGCTTATCCTTGAAAGAGGCAATACCAAATTTCAGGTCATCACCAAATATATTTGCTAATGCCGGGTTGGTTAAGCGATTTACTGTCGCCGGAAGTACGGTTTTCAGCTGGACTAAATTCTCGTCAGATGACGATGTTAAGTCTTGCAGCAGAATAATATCAGATACTAAACTCACAGTTTTTCCCTCTGACTATTTTTATTGATGGGTTGTATTGCAAAGTGCCTGAATGCTATTTCAGCTTGATATTAGCAGGGTTAATTGATTTAAGATAGTCCTTAAACTGAAGAAAATATAATCTCTTTGAAAAAATATTTGCTGTGTCCTGACTACTGCCTCTACCCTACTCAGGTTATAATCGCAGACTTAACGAGAGAGAATGTTACAAGATATAAGTTAAGCTAAAGTGCGTCAATGGGTAAGCACTGAAAATAATGCTTTGGATTAGAGGATGAATCAGTATTTTGCAACGGTTGCTCGCGGATTAGAAACCCTTGCGGCTCAGGAGTTAGAGCAACTGGGTGCCCATTCCGTAGAGCCGGGGTTTTGCGGTGTAGCCTTTGAGGGCGATCGCACTTTACTTTATCGCGTCAATCTCTGGGCTAGGCTGCCGTTCCGAATCTTGGTGAATATCGATGAGTTTCCATGCCTTGATGCCAAGGATCTCTATCGCGGTATCCAAACTATCGATTGGCAAAACTATCTCACGCCAGATATGACGCTGGCGGTGAATGTCACGGGCAAAAACGATCGCCTCAACCACAGCCACTTCACATCTCTTCAGGTGAAAAATGCGATCGTCGATCAACAAAAAGAAAATCTGGGTGAACGTTCAAATGTAGAGCTTCATGAACCAGATGTGCGGGTTAATGTTCATATTGAACGCGACTTTTGTACCGTTAAACTCGACAGTTCGGGAAATAGTCTGCATCGCCGAGGCTACCGTCCGGCGGTGGGAGTAGCCCCTCTCAAGGAATCTCTGGCTGCTGCCCTGATTCAACTTTCAAGTTGGCAACCAAACCAGATGTTCTACGATCCTCTGTGTGGATCTGGCACTTTACCTCTGGAAGCTTGCTTAAAGGCACTAAATATCGCACCAGGACTGTTTCGCGAATCCTTTGGATTTGAAAATTGGCTCGATTTTGACCTGCCCCTTTTAGAAAAACTCCTCCAAGAAGCTAAAGACAGCCAACTTGATAGCCTGAGCGCACCTATTTGGGGAAGCGATCGCGATGAAAATATAATTGAGCAAGCGATTAACAATGCTCAAAATTGCGGCGTTGATAACCATGTATGGTTTTCTCAAATGGAACTTGCCGATGTTGTCGCCCCCGCAGATAGTGGGATTTTATTCTGCAATCCACCTTATGGCGAACGCCTGGGGCGAGATCGCGATCTAGGAGCATTTTACAAACTTTTAGGCGATGTGCTGAAACAACGCTTCAAAGGCTGGACTGCCTTTGTCCTCAGTGGCAACAAGGAACTGTCTCAATCGATTGGACTAAAATCATCCCAGCGAATTGCGGTGTACAACGGAACGCTGCCTTGTCAGTTAATGAAATATGAGTTGTATTAAGAAAATTGTCGGTTTGTAGTATGTTAAAGGCGATCGCTCTCAACTACTTCTGCTGAGTAAAAAATACATTGCCTGAAAATTTTGTGACACTGGGGATGTGCTGTATTATTGGAGTTTGTAAGAACCGCGACCTAAATCTGCTGTTGCATGGCATTGGCTATCTCGATAAACTCAATCTGAATCGGTGATATTTTTAATACTTTTTAACAAATTTAAATTAAGTCAAACAAACTTGAAACTATGTATAAGTCTATATTTTAGCAGTTAGTGTAACAACTTTTGAAACAAGTGGCAGTATAATCAATGACTGACAATCTGCAATTTATTTATCGTTAGAAGGCAAGGCTATTTATGTCAGACCAATTCACCTTTACCGTTACCAATAAAACTGAATTGGCAATTACAGAGTTGTGGGTATCTGTAGATGATAAAGAGTGGGCTTCGTTTAACTTGGGTGAGTTAGGGATTCCAGCAGGTGAAACAGCAACAATTGCTTGGGCTGAATATACGAATGGTTCGCCTTGTGAATGGTACATCTCTGCTGTATTTGAAGATGAATCAGAAACTGAGTCAGCCTTATTTAACTTCTGTAAAGAACCAGATTTAACAATCAAATAAATTCTGCACTGCGATCGCCACCGGAAAGGGCGTGTACGCCATCGCGCTTGATACATGATTGCATATTGACTCCAGACATAAAAATAAAAGCCCTACCTCGAAAGTATCTAAGTGCAGCTTGATATTAGAATTAACATGTCCCTTTTAGAGAAGTTGCTCGAAGAAGTTAGGGACAGCCTGTGAAACGCCCTGACTGCGCCTATTTGGGGAAGCGATCGCTCTCAACTATTTCTGTTAGATCGTAAAGACGCGATAAATTATTGTAGAGACGGCGATTCATCGCGTCTTACCTGTGATATTTTTAATACTCTTTAACAAAATTAAATTTAGTCAAAAAAAGATTGAAACTATTCCTGAATCTATATTGTGGGAGTTTGCATGACAACGCTTTAAAAAAGTGGCAGTATAATCGGTGACTGACAACCTGCAATTTATTTATAGCTAAAAGGCAAGGCTATTTATGTCAGACCAATTCACCTTTACCGTTACCAATGATACCGAACAAGCAATTACAGAGTTGTGGGTATCTGTCGATGATGAAGAGTGGGCTTCATTTACCTTGAGTGACTCAGGGATTCCATCGGGTGAAACAGTAACAATTGCTTGGGCTGAATATACGAATGATTCGCCCTGTGAATGGTACATCTCTGCTGTATTTGAAGATGAATCAGAAACAGAATCAGCCCTATTTAACTTCTGTGAAGAACCAGCTTTAACAATCGGATAAATTCTACACTGCGATCGCCACCGGAAAGGGCGTGTACGCCATTGCGTTTGATACATGATTGCATATCGACTCCAGACATAAAAATAAAAGCCCTACCTCGAAAGTATCTAGGTGGGGCTTGATATTAAAATTGACATGAGCCGCAAGCTTAGTTGGTGGTGCGTTCAAATCTAGCTGCTTGAGTAAACAAATAAAGCTGGGTTTGTCATTTGGCCTAATTTGTCGGGCTGAAACAGGTTTCATCCTTGCCGATCAGACAAAGCTGTTTCTGACCTAGATCGGTTTTGAATTTCACCTGATAAGTTTCGTTTTCCGCAGGCAAAGTTTTCGTGTAGTTATTCGCTCTGTCGCACGAAAAGTCACGAGTGAAAGTTGCTGGAGACCAGTTAATTGTCATCGTACTGCCGCTCAGACTGGCTTTTCCTTTTCGAGATTGGAAAATTTGCTGGTTGCAGCTGCCGTTCATTACGTTCATTATTCCTGTAAATTCGACCGTTCCGTTCGGCAAAAATTGATAAGTGAAACGCGAACCGTTCGATCCGATATATGTACCATTCGTACTTATAGCACTGTTTCCGGTACGCGTCCAAACCCATTTTCCAACTAACGACGAAATCTCTCCAACGCTACCAGATGAATCATCAGTATCATTTGAAGCAGTTTCGCCCGCGTGAGCGCTATCGTAAACAGACAGCAAAAGTTTAGCTTCCGCATCATTCGGTAAATTTCGTAATTGCCCTACAAATTCTCCGTTAAATGCCTGCCGAATCCGGCTTTGTTCCTCTTCGGTCTTAGCAAGAGCTTGTGTATAATTGGAAATTAGATTGTCAATGCTTTTTCTAGTTCCATCTGGGTCTTTGCGAAACTCATTTAATTTTATTGACTGATATTCATTACGCTGCTCGCTAGTGAATTTTCCTGAAAAGACCCATTCGTAAAAAGCGATAACTTTGTCAATATCAGATTTGTTGAGAGATTCGTTTTGAGCCGTTACTAAAACTTTAGTTCCAGCAGCTTGGGCAGAAATCTTTATAGTCGCTCCGTCCATCAAAACGATAGATAAAAATAAGATGGAAAAATATTTGAATTTGTTCATTATTACTATAATTCTATTGCCATGAAATTAATGTTCCCTGTGAATGGGGAGTTTACATGCAAATTTACACCTGTAAATGTGTGAGGCATTAGTTAGGTTGCGATGAAATTAATTGTAAACGTTCAGGGGGTACAAATAATAATAAAAACACCCAAGGCTAAATAATTCGTATTACGTTCGCAAGCTGCCAGAACTTATCAATAGTTAAATCAAGCTATTATAAATGCACTTAATGCATTGACTCAAAAAAGATATTAGGGCTAGTACAATATAGAAGTCATTTCTGTACAAATAAGGAATATCTATACTCAGTAAGCTAATTAATTGTAGAAGCAGGTATATGTCTATTTGCTGGATAAAGTTCGACTGAAATTAAGTTGTTAATTGTTGTAATAGTATTTGCAATACAACTTCATTTAACGTGAGTTCGACGGCTCTAAAAACCCCACTTCCATTCCTCTCCCCCACAGGGAGAGAGGCTTTGAAACCCTAATTTTTTCGTTGTCAACTAAAAATATTTCTGCCCCTCTGTGCCTCAAAGAGGGGTTGGGGAGAGGTTCATCGAACTCACGTTCATTTAGAAACTTCCTTTCAACTCAAAATCGGATGCTGAGATTGCGTAGTTTATCACTGTAGGCATCGCATTCACTATTTTAGATTTTACTAATTGCAATTCTTCAAAATACTTAAAGCCATCGCCTCCGCTACCTTGATACCATCGATACCAGCCGAGAGAATTCCCCCTGCATATCCCGCGCCTTCACCAGCTGGATAAAGACCGACGGTATTTAAACTTTGATAATCCTCTTTGCGTTTAATCCGAATCGGTGATGACGTGCGGGTTTCCACCCCAGTCAACACGGCATCGTCCATTGCAAATCCTTTAATTTGTTTGTCAAAAGCGGGAAGTGCTTCACGAATGGCTGCGATCGCATAATCTGGTAAACTCTCACTCAAATCACCCAAATGTACCCCAGGTGTATAAGACGGTTTAACTGTGCCAAATGCTGTAGAGGGGCGATGGTTGAGAAAGTCTCCCACCAACTGCCCTGGAGCTTCATAAGTTCCACCGCCCAATTCAAATGCTCGTTCTTCCAAGCGCCGTTGAAAGTCAATTCCCGCCAAAGCATTCCCCGGATAATCTTCAGGTGTGATACCCACAACGATCGCACTATTGGCATTGCGTTCATTGCGAGAGTATTGGCTCATCCCATTGGTGACGACTCGCCCCGGTTCTGATGTAGCTGCAACCACCAAGCCCCCCGGACACATACAAAAACTATAGACGGAACGACCATTTTGGCAGTGGTGAACCAGTTTGTAATCGGCAGCACCTAAAAGCTTATGACCCGCCTGAGCGCCGAAACGACATTGGTCAATGAGATACTGGGGATGTTCGACTCGAAAGCCGATAGAAAATGGTTTCTGCTCTATGTAAACTCCACGATTAAATAGCATTTGGAAGGTATCACGGGCGCTATGACCTACCGCCAGAACCACATAATCGCTGGCGATATATTCCCCACTGGCGAGGGTGACTCCACGCACCTGTCCATTTTCGATGTTGATATCTTCCACTAGGCTTTGAAAGCGAATTTCACCGCCGAGGGATTCGATTTTGGCACGCATACTTTGGACGATTCCCACCAGTTTGAAAGTGCCGATATGCGGTTTGTTGATATAAAGAATTTCTGGTGAGGCTCCCGCATTGACGAGTTCGGTTAGTACCTTGCGTCCATAATGCTGAGGATCTTTGACTTGACTGTAGAGTTTGCCATCGGAAAATGTACCCGCCCCACCTTCGCCAAACTGGGCATTAGATTCTGGGTTGAAATCTGATTTTTTCTTCCAAAAGCCAAAAGTATCAGCAGTGCGATCGCGGACTTGTTTGCCACGTTCTAAAACGATCGGACAAAAGCCCATTTGTGCCAGCATCAAACCTGCAAATAAGCCACAAGGCCCAGTACCAATCACGATGGGGCGAATCGCCAAATTGCTTGGTGCTTGTGCCACTGGGCGATAACTCATGTCTGGCGCGATCATCACATGAGGATCTTTTTTCAGGCGCTTGAGTAGATGAGTTTCCTGAGTCGTTTCTACATCCAGAATATAAACAAGGGTAATCTCTCCTTTCTTACGGGCATCGTAGCTACGCTTGAAGATGGAATAGCTGATCAAATCTTCGTCTGTGATTTGCAGCTTTTTGAGGATGGCAGTCTTGATGGCATCTTCAGGATGATCGAGCGGGAGCTTTACTTCTGTTAGGCGTAACATAGCGAGGAGAAATGCATACTGTCTATCAAAATATTAACAACAGAGGCAGGAAGCATGACGAATACTGCCTTTTGCCGAAACCTTAGATAAACACTAACTTTTCACGTCATGGAAAAACTTAACGTTCCTCCCGACACAGTTGCAACGAGTAATAATACGTAGCAATAATTACCTCAGAGAAACAAGAAAAGTTTAGTTGAAATCAATACCTGTTAAGGTGTAGTTCCAATGTATTGAGCAACTTAGGCAAGTCCTTTTGAGAAACCTGACGTGTACCCGTCTCGACTGCATCAACCCAGGAAACGCTTTTCTCCATCGTTGTAGCGAAAAATGCTCTAGACCAACCTTTTGCTTTTCTCGCTCCTCTAATGACATTACCTGATAGAGGCTGGATATTGTTTGCACTCAGTTGATTCGAGTCCACAGTCAAGCGTTCCTGTACTTCTGCTGGTAAATGAAAACGCCATCTAGAATTGAGTATTTGATTCCAGTAACCTATAGGTCTTTTAGCAGTTTTGCTGCTTGTTAACCAAGCTGGGCCTGTTTCGAGTTCTGCTTGCCATCCAGCTTCTTTGACAACTTTCAAGTCAGTTTCCAAATCATCAGCCATTTGCCGTCTAAGCTGTCTGTCTTGCTCTGCTGTTGACACTTTGTCTGCACCGTAAGCAATCTCCATCAGAGTCTTCCCCATTACACAATCCTGGAATTCCGGTTTGATTTGGAAGGTTAGCCAAACTAGCATTCTAGCCGCGCCAGCATTTTGTTTACCAATACTAAATAGTTTCTGTACGGTTTTCTTGGTAATAATTCCAGTGTGGTAGTGATATTTAGATTTATTGAGGAAGTATTTTGTCCATACTCCAGCTTGACCTATTACCTTTAAACCTACTAGCTTGTTATTGCCAGTTTTATCTGTTTCAAAATCTCGTATTATGCTGATGTCCCAAATCTTTAAATCAGCAACAGTAAAAGCTCCTACTTTACCCTGTTTAGGCGATGCAATACAAGCTAGTACTTGAGCAGGTTGGCGTAACAAGGAGTACAAAATACTCAATTTTTCATGCTTGCATAAATCCCTGCGTTTAACAAGCCCTGTGTATTCAAGTAGTTGCTTATCATCAATTACAAAATTACCTGACCAAGGTTTATCTAGGCTAGCTACTAAGGCACAGTAAATCAGGTGAATAGCACACGCCCTTGGATCGAATTCGTTTATAACAACTAAAGCTGCCTCTTCTGCCAGAGTTTCTGGTTGTGGAGTTTCGGGATTATCTGTCACATAGTAAAAGATTTTTCCTTTTCCAGTTTCAGCTTCTCTTTCATAACTAAAAGTCTTATTTACTTGACCTTTCCATGACAGATTCATTTTTTGAGATAATACTTCGGCAACTCCATACAAAACTAGCGACAATGCAGCAATATTAGTCTTATTATCAGGAAATAAAGAAGCTTTTTTGAATTGCCGAGGTTTTGCTGAATCCTGGTAATTTAATTCTAAGTTTTGCTCAGATTTATTAACTCTGTCTTGAAGAGTAATTTGCTTTGATGATTGAGTAGTTGGGTCTTCTAAAAATTCTTCATCAAGAGCAACGTTAGTTTCTTTTTGATTTGGATTACGGGAAATAGTAATTCCCATGACCTGGTGAAATAGATGCAGAAGTTTAATATATAATGTTTTTGCTAAGTGTTTCATTTTCCTACTACCAATTTGCTGCTCATGTAGGTAATTTACAATGATGAAATAAATAAAGCCTGAGTTTCTTCTAATTGACCTTGCTAGAATATAACTCTCAGCCGCTTTGAGTCGCTTTAAACGATCGCCAACAATCCAAGAGATTTTCTACTAAGTGATACTAATCTAATAAAAAGTGGTCAAGTAAAAAAATTTGATTTTTACTTGACCATAATTATCAGTGATGAGTTCAAGCTTTCACTGATTGTAATTACGAATTGCAGCTTTGCTGCTTCAGGTTACTAGCGGTACTGTTGGTCAGCCGGATCGCCGTAGGGGTCTTGGCTAGCTGGACGGACGTTACCATACTGTCCGTAATCCGCCGGATCGCCGTAGGGGTCTTGGCTAGCTGGGCGGACGTTACCATACTGCCCGTAATCCGCCGGATCGCCGTAGGGGTCTTGGCTAGCTGGGCGGACGTTACCATACTGCCCGTAATTTCCTTGGTTGCCTCTTTGCATCAACTTTTTCATAGCTAGGGCGGCGATACCAGCCATCGCTCCCTTCGCTAATGGATTGCTCATAATGTTACCACCTTGACCACCCATAAAGCTCCCCGCAGCACCACTCATAATTTGACTGAGTATATCTGGTTGTTGCTGGTGAACCCGGCCTGTCGTTTGAGCAAGATAATTTGGGTCTTGAAAGCGATCGTCTATACCATCTTGGTTTAGATCGGGAAAATTCAAGTTTGAAGAGCGCGTCTGCTGTTGAAGAGAGCGACCAAATTGCATCCGCTCTTGTGGTGACATCCGACTAAAGGCTTCTTGTGCAGATTCCTGATAAAGGTCTGGAGGTAACTGTCTAGATACTTGCTGATAACGGTTTAAAACTTCTTCATCTGAGTATCCCTCATGAGGTAAACCTTGCTCATAGCGATTGACAAAATTGCGGTAGTCATTTTCTGGAACCTCACCGCCACCAAATATTTTTTCTAATAAATTCATTTGTGACTCCTAAACTGTGATTTTACTAAACTATCAACGGTAAAGTAATTACTTTCAATATATTAATTGTTATATTTTTTAAAAATCATCTATCAAAGGTTACTCTTACTTTGATAAAAGTATAACTATTAGTATATAAAACTCCGGTTTGAATTTTGAAAGCATCCTGAGACTCAAAACCCTGTTGTACAAAAATTAGAGGTCAAAATATTTTCAACAATTAAATAAGATTTTTATATACTCGTATAAAATTTTAAAAGAAACTTTTGTGAAAAAGTATAATACTTAATATTATACTTATGAGTATTATTAACTTTAAATCCAAAAAAAGTTTCTATTAAAAAATAGGATGACGGTTAAACGCCATCTATTTATAATCTGTAAAAAAATTAATTTGTCGGAACAGTACCTGCACCCAAACCCCTTAAGTCTCGCCCTGTGGGACTGTTGTTATATCCTTGAAAGTCCCGGTATTGTTGTGCCTCCTCCTCTGGAACACGAATGCCCTCTTGTGGCGGTGTTACCCAGACAGGGCGATTTTGAGCATCTCGATAGTAAACACGCCCATTCTTAGAAAGGTAGTGTTTCCCCTGCGCTCCCGTTCCTTGGGCATTCTTTCGTTGATTGTAGAGGTAGTAAAGTCCAGCAGCTCCTGCCAAGATTGCCACTTTCTGCCCTGTACTTAATCCCCTTTTAGCTTGGGGTTGATTTACGGGGGCGCGATTATTTAAATTTCTCCCAACAGTATCGTCAATTGGAGGTTGCGTAGCATTTTGGGAACCTCCGCCGCAGCTAGAAAGCAGAGGGATTGTTAGCAATGTTGAAAGAAATACTGTTGTTGTCAGCGAAGCTAATCTATTTGTCTCGATCATACATTTTCTTTTCCGGCTAATTTAGCTGATATGGTATAAGAGTTTACAGTTTTATACAATGGTCAAGCAAAATTCAGCTTTTTACTTGACCAAAAGTTCAGATACACTGTATCCGCCACGATACTTTAGTTAGCTTAAAGTCTCTGATTCTTCTCTGCCTAAAATTTGTTTTTTAAGCAAGCGAATTTCTTCTGCTAGTTCTTGCCGAGTCGAATTTTTGAGCAAATAGCGGGAAGTAAACCAAATTGTGTAACCAAGTCCAATTAATTGGAGAAATGGAGAAACTAGGGGAATATCATTTATGGCGTTGAGTACCGCTAGAAAAATTCTTAGCGCCGTAACTGTTATCACAAGCAACGCAAAGCTGATAATCAGCAATTTGTATTCTTGGTAGAAGCTACCTATGTACTCAGGTATTTTTGCCAAAAATATAGAAATCTGTCTACCTATTTTTTGCCATTGTTCTTCATTTTCCGAGGCGGGTGGCAACATTGCCAGGTTTCCAGACTCTGAACCTTTAAGTGCTTTTATCTGGTTTTGGGAGGCAGTATCGACGTACTGATCTTGCTGTAACTCTGTGTCCATAATTATCTCCTGATTTTCTGCAATGAGAGCAGTTTTAAAGTTTACACTTTATTATTATCAATTTTTGCAACACTTGCTTTGCAACTAGATTTCTTAATCCTTAGCGGCACAGCTAAATATTGATTGGCAAATTTGTTAGGACTTTAATAATATTTAGGCATTTTTAAATTTCCTTCTCATCAATCTTTTGGCATAGATTTTGTCTTATAGAAGAGGGATGGAACAAGTATTACAACTTAAGCAAATAAATCTTTAATAATGTGAGGATATTTAATTTAAGTGTAAGGTGTTAATAAATATATCAAACTAGCTAGGTTTGATAGTATGTATTGATTTAGCTAATTTTAGTTTTGAAATTTACTGCTAGAAACTAGTCACATAAATGCTAGAAACTAGTCACATTATTTACAAAAATTAGTTTAAATTATTTTTATAATTAGTAATACACCAATACTAAAATATTGTTTTATATCATACTTATGGGCTATAAAAATATATTTAATTACTTCGATTGATTAAATATCCAGATAATTTAAGTCAATCTTCGGAGAGAAGATGTATTTAAACTAAATTGTGTAATTTATAAAAAGACACAGCAAAATTTTAAGGAATAAAATAATGCCACTCCAAAAAATAAGTGAATTCGATCAAGACTACCTTAATACTCTTGAAGGTAACGATATCAAAGGAATGGGTGTGTATGTTCAAGGAACTGATGAGAAAATTGGCACAGTAAATGATGCTGTACTAGATGACCAAGGAGCATTCCGCTATTTAATTGTTGACATAGGCTTTTGGATTTTTGGCAAGAAAATCTTACTACCAGTAGGTAAATCGCGTATTGACTCTACAGCAAACCGTGTATATGTCGTTGGTATAACAAGAGAGCAAGCGGAAAATTTACCTGAATATCAAGAGCATACAACGCTTGACTACGACTATGAAGAACAGGTGCGTGGAAGATATCGCACACCGTCTGTAGAAAGTTCAGCTACGCTTGGATCGACAGTTGGCCGCACTACTCCCAGTCCTGACAGCTACACCTACGCAGACGACGCGGATCTGTATGATGTTAGCGCTCACGAAGATCAAACCTTCAAACTTTACCAAGAAAGGTTAGTTGCTAATAAACAGCGCCGGAAAAGTGGGGAAGTATCGATTAGTAAGCATGTTGAAACTGAAACTGCAAAAGTTGCTGTTCCGGTGGAAAAAGAGCGAGTCGTGATTGAGCGAGTGACTTCTCAAGACACAGGCAAAGTTGTGTCTGCTGAAGCGACTGACTTTTCCGAGGGCGAGGTAGCGCATATAGACCTCTATGAAGAAGTTCCAGACATCCGAAAGGAAGCTTTTTTGCGCGAAGAAGTCAAAGTGCAGAAAGTTGTAGACAAAGAAACCGTTGAAGCTCAAGAAACCATTCGACGCGAAGAATTAGATGTTGATACTGATGGAACTCGAATAGAGAATAAAATTGACCGAGGTTAAAACAATTCGCAATGGGCTTCGCCCCGCTACGCTAACGCGATGACGCTCCTACGTCGCTAACGCAATTACCTTTTGTGACGGGGATTTAGATTTAGATTTAGGCGTTCTATTCGCCCTGCTTGATAGAAGCTATGCAATTTAAACCCCCACCACTTGTTAACCTACTTAAACTACAAAGGTCATTGTTTTTGAGTTAGTAGGAGTGGATTTTCTATCTACTTCTACTCAAAATTACTTTCACAAGATTGATATTCCAAAAGAGTCATTAGTTTAGATGAGGTGGTTAAATTGAAAATAATTCAACAGTTTCGTCGGGTTTTAACAGCTTTAGCCTTGGTATTAGTACTAACAACGACTGCCGCCTGTAGTGGTACTGTTCAAGCTAAACAACCAACTCAATTACCGTCTGGAACTAGTTATAGTGCCGACTATGCCTTGTTGTCACGCGGTAACAGTGTACAGGGTCAAGATTTTGGGAACTGGGTTGTCAGCACAGCCAAAGGAATTGTCCAAGATGCTTATGTACGTGACAACAATAAGTTAGGTGTCGTGATTGCGCCTCAAGTTCGTCCGACCGAAGTGCGACCATTAGCAAAATCCTTACTCCAAGGTTTTCACAAAAATTTCCCCAATCAAGACTTAAAAGTTTTGATGTATGCACCAGACAAAAAACTGATTTTGACGGCTCAGTATGATGTGCAATCTCAGCAAGTTGAGTATAAATAGGGACTCATTTTTTGGAGAAAATCTGAGTTAATTCAGTTGATTGCAAGTAAAAAAAGGAGACATTTAAAATGAGCAGCAGTGACAAGTATAAACGCGAAATTCTCAACGAGTTGGCTCATGGTAATACAGAGTCTTTAGATGATGTTTCATCTGACCCAACTCAGGAATACCAAAATTTTGACGATTTTGCCCAGCGTTCATCTCACGAAGAACGTCGTCAATTATTTGGTCGGTCTTTCAACCATAACAGCATTCCACCAAGCCAGCTGGAGCCAGAATTGCAGAAGGCGATCGCTCAGATTAAGCCTAACGAACGGGATGATGTTGCACGGGCATTTTTCAAGCACTTAAAGCAAAGAGGTCTAGACGAGCGCCATCTGGAGCGAGATTTGGGGCTTTCTACCCACAACCCTAACCACATGAGTGCAGATGACCTCAGTAAGGTGGCATCTTTCACATATCATAGCCATCCTGACATTTTCCACGAAGTGATGGCTGAACAACCAGCGATTCTTAAGTTTCTCAGTAATCCAATGGTAGGAGCAGCTTTAGGAGCGATCGCCTCTAAATGGTTTGGTCGTCATAAGTAATATCATGTCCGGTTAAAGACTTATCATTAAGACTGCAAGGGAGCGAAAGAGTTTTCAGGTTTTTGCACAGATAGTCAAGAACACCAAAATCTCCAATTTAGTGGCTTGCAATTTAGATAAAATGTGAGCCACTATTTTTTATTCCAACCTCCTGCCTCATTCACACAAGGCTAACAGCTGCCTCTAACATTCGTATTGTCCCAAGTTCGGCATTTATTTCTACTTCCACACCGATTGGCAAGGTAAATTTATCCTTAATATGACCAATCATTGAACCGTACCAAGCAGGAATACCTAAAGGAAGTATGTGTTGTTGCAATACTTGCATTAATGTAAATGACGGTTCATCTCCAAGACTACATTTAGTGCATTGCCCAAAGATAAAGCCAGCAATTTGATTAAGTATCCCAGCAGTTTTTAATTGCGTCAGCATCCTATCTATACGATAAACATCCTCGTCAACTTCTTCGACAAAGAGAATGCTTTTGTTCCAAGTAGGTAGGTAAGGTGAACCTACCATCGCTGATAGAACTGACAAGTTTCCACCCACCAGTTTACCCCTCGCCTTTCCCGGTGCGATTATCTCCAGCCGCACTTCGCTAGGGTTGAGATTTTGCATAGTCACCGCTTCACCATTAAATAGGATGCGCTTGAAGTAATCGACTGTAAATTGATTCCAGGTAGACGTAGCAACTGGCCCATGAAAAGTAACCATTTGACTACGGGCATTAATTGCCAACAACAACGTTGTAATATCGCTATACCCGATGATAATTTTTGGATGGGAGCGGATTAGCGAGTAATTGAGTAAAGGTAAAATGCGATTGCAGCCCCAACCACCACGCATAGGAATAATTGCTTTGATGGTGCGATCGCTAAACATCAAGTTTACATCCTGGGCGCGATCGCCGTCTTTACCCGCTAAATAGCCGTAACGATCTAAAATATGCTTCCCCAGCTTGACTTTTAACCCTAACTGTGAAATTGATTTCTGCGCTGCTTCAATGTCTTTAGCGTCAACGATACCCGCAGGAGAAATCAACCCTACGGTATCGCCAGGTTGTAGGCGGGACGGCTTGCGGATGGTGTTTAGAGATGGCTTACCTTGGGCGGTAAGTGTTGGTATTTGAGTGGCTAACGTAGCCAGCCCACAGGTTGTAAGAAATTCCCGACGCTTGATATTCATAACTATTTTGTTGGGGATTAGGATTCTAAAAAGTTAGATCCCCGACAACTTTTACGAAGCCGGGGATCTGGATACCGCGAATTTTCACAAATTAAATAGGATTGCGATATGTATAGCACAAGCCTTGGTGGTTAGGACATCAACAGACGATAAAACTTAGACACAAAAAGGCTTTTCACCCAGTCCCCAGTCCCCAGTCCCCAGTCCCCAGTCCCTTGCTATAAAATTAAACCTTTTGTACCATATCTGAAATCACAAATCCATTATTAGCGAACTTAGCATCAGTAGCAAATGAATCACCAATGACAGGCAAAAGACGATCGTATAATTGCATCGCCTGTAAACAACTATTAATATTAGAAACTGCCGAATTATATCCTGCAATATTTTCTTCAACAATATTCAACAAGCGGCGATTATTTGCAATTTTTTCTTCGGCTTCTTGTTCTAATATTTTCTCTAAATAAGCACGTGCCTGTGGATATTGTTGCAAAATTTCATCTGCTTGCTGTTCTGCCATTGGCAATAACTGACTTTTCAGGGTTTGATTAATGGTTTGACGGAAAGATTTGCGAATAGTTTGGGAAACTTTTGGTTCAAAATCTAACTTCAACAATTGCCTAATGGCTGGTTCTGCTTCCACGATACTTTCAGCGTCATAACCTTGAGAAGTTTGTGATAAAGTTTGGCGAAATTGATATATAGAAAAAGTGCCTTCATCGTAAAATCTAGGACTTTCTCGTACAAAGCGATCGCACTCCACACTAGCTGCACTAAATAATGCTTGAGCAACTCCTTTTTCTAAAATTCTGATCTCTTGTTCAATACCACCATCATTATCTAATAAACGATATAGTTGGCGATAATATTCTGACTTGCGAATCTTTTCAATCAACCGCTGAAAATAATTTGCAACTATTTGCTGAGAAGATTCAACCAAAATATCTTCTAATTGATTTGCTAAGTAATAAAATGCCTCTACTAAAATAGCAATTAAAGGTGCAGTAGCATTGCGAGGATGGCTGATGGTTGCACGTTGATAAGCAGAAGCTACCGAAAAAGTATCTAGCAATTCATCTAAGCGGCGAATCATTCGTGATTGCAATTGCTTAAAATCTGCTTCAAAAGCATCACAAGAATTATTAATTACATGGTTAACTTCTTCTTTGATATGCTCGTTAAATTCTCTCCCAATTTGCTGTAGTTGCTGATTTAGGTGTTGCAACTCTTGCGCCTTCATCGTCTCAATTTCTTGGGGCTGACTATCTAAATCGCGTTGGACACTCTGATAATGTTTTTTGAGCTTAATACAAACATCTTCTAAATCATCAGCAAGATTTTTAAATAATTGGGGACGCTTTTCTTCGGTAAGATAACGAGTAATAGCTGTGCGAAATTCTTCAGTTCCACTATCTTGAATTAGCTTTTCAATCAATTCATTTTCCCAATCTCCCAGAATCCGCACATAATTTTGATTTGGAGTTTCAAAGCCGTTCACAGAAACACGGAATTTACTGGAAGATAACTTTCCTGAATTTACACAGTAGTTGTTAAACGCATAGACAAATTGTGGAGTTTCTTCTTTACCATCTAAACCTTTAATACTTTCTGCAAAAACAGAATCTAAACCAAATCTATCTTGTGGACTTGCTTGTTTAATCTGACTGCCATAAAATCCTAATAATCCACTGGTTTTATAAACCTTCCTAAAATTGGCAAATTGCCCACTAATTAAATCGTCTAATCGTTGCCGTAGCTGAGTATTATACCAAGTTTCATCGATCCGGTTGAAGACATAGAAAACGCGATCGCGTACTCCCCCATTCTCCCGCATTAATTCTAAAAGTTCTGTTTCTTCTTTTGTCATCTCACCCGCCGAAGCAGGTTTTAGCACACACACCACCGCCGAAGTATCAGGATGTTGAATTTTGGCATAAGTGAGTTGTGCGTCTTTCTCTACTGGCGCATCTATGCCAGGTGTGTCAATAATGACATTGCCATCTTGTAGTAAAGGATGATTACAGTAATATTCTATCCGCTTCAATACGGCACTATTACTACCACGACGCGCATATCCAGCAGCTTCCTTGAGATTGGAAAAGTTAAATTGCTCCATTGAATATGTAGCATTAGTTACCGTGCTGATGCGATCGCTATTTGCGATATATCCCTCTAGCAACAACATTAACGCCTTCGCCTGTTTTGCACGTTCTGATTGACTCTCACCACCCTCCTGTTGAATAATCGCTTCAGAACCTTGACGTAGCAGGTTAATTACTTCAGCTTGGTTGATATTAGGCACTGTTTTAAATCCTAGTTGCTGACACAAAGAAACTGCTTGTTCTCGAATTTCTGCTTCACTTAAAAATGTCAAAACAACACGTTCTTTATCTACTTCTGCATACTCGATTTTGCATTCTGTACCTGTAGCGTGTCCCTCTGCGCTGTAGAGTAATTCTCTTTCTAAGAGTGCATTGATTAGCATTGATTTACCGGCACTAAACGCACCTGCAAACACAATTTCAAACTTTGGAGAAATCGCTTTACTTAAAGAAGTTCGTACAGGTGTAATATCTTGGGAACGTAGCGTTGGTTCTTGTTGTAATAGTTGTAATATAGATTCAACCTGCTCTTTCAAATTTCTGCATTGAAGCGGCATATCTGACATATTCAGCATCCTGACAATATTTATGTATATATTAGTAATATTTAATGTTCTATTGGTTCAGTAAAATTCCTGAGAATCTCACTGTGCTTTAGCTGCTGGATATTACTAGGACTGACGCACTGTACAAATTAATTAATCAGCGATTATTCTACAAACCCAAAGCCTACCTGATTGTGGAAATAGCGGTTAATTTGCAGCTTTTAATAGTAGGCTCAGTCTTACCACATCAGATTTTGTTGTGCAAATGTCGGGGCATATAGATGGATGCCCCTACTTAGAACGCGAACTTCAAGCGTAGAACCTTAAAGTTCACTCGCTGACTAACAAAAAATAAACACAGGAAAAAATCATGGCTAATTCATCATTCAACCTGCTGAACCTCTCTGATTTGAATGGTACTAATGGCTTTTTCATTAACGGCATTCCAACAGGCATCTCAGTCAGCAATGCAGGGGACATCAACAACGATGGCATTGACGACCTGATTATTGGCGCATATTCTGCCGACCCCAACGGCAAATATGATGCTGGGCAAAGCTATGTAGTGTTTGGGAGAACGAATCTGGGCAGTGGCGGCACCCTCAACCTCTCTGATTTGAATGGCATTAACGGCTTTTTGATTAACGGCATTGCAGCAGGTGACTTTTTAGGCTTCTCAGTCAGCAATGCGGGGGACATCAACAACGATGGCATTGACGACCTGATTATTGGGGCACGAAATGCCTCCCCCAACGGTATTAGTGCTGCTGGGCAAAGCTATGTGGTGTTTGGAGGGAGGAATCTCGGCAGTAGCGGCATCTTCAACCTCTCCTCTTTGGATGGCACTAATGGCTTTATAATTAACGGCATTGCAACAGGTGACTTCTTAGGCAACTCAGTCAGCAATGCGGGGGACATCAACAACGATGGCGTTGACGACCTGATTATTGGGACATATGGTACGTCCCCCAACGGCAATTCTGAAGCTAGGGAAAGCTATGTGGTGTTTGGAGGGACGAATCTGGGCAGTGATGGCAGCCTCAACCTCTCTGATTTGAATGGCAGTAATGGCTTTTTGATTAACGGCATTGCAGAACGTGACTTCCCAGGCTCCTCAGTTAGCAATGCGGGGGACATCAACAACGATGGCATTGACGACCTGATTATTGGGGCACCTGGTGCCACCGCCAACGGCAAAAATAATGCTGGGCAAACCTATGTAGTGTTTGGGGGGACGAATCTGGGCAGTGATGGTAGCCTCTACCTCTCTGATTTGAATGGCAGTGATGGCTTTTTGATTAACGGCATTGCAGAACGTGACAACTCAGGCTCCTCAGTTAGCAATGCGGGGGACATCAATGGTGATGGCATTGACGACCTGATTATTGGGGCAGGTGGTGCCAACCCCAATGGTATCAGTCTTGCTGGGCAAAGCTACGTGGTGTTTGGGGGAACGAATCTGGGCAGTGGCGGCATTTTCAACCTCGCCTTCTTGAATGGCACTAATGGCTTCATAATCAACGGCATAGCAGAAGATGACTACTCAGGCTCCTCAGTCAGCAATGCGGGGGACATCAACAACGATGGCATTGACGACCTGATTATTGGCGCATATTCTGCCTCCCCCAACGGCAAATATGATGCTGGGCAAAGCTATGTGGTGTTTGGAGGGACGAATCTGGGCAGTGGCGGCACCCTCAACCTCTCTGACTTGAATGGCACTAATGGCTTTTTCATTAATGGCATTGCAGCAGGTGACACATCAGGCATCTCAGTCAGCAATGCGGGGGACATCAACAACGATGGCATTGACGACCTGATTATTAGGGCATATGATGCCAATCGCAACGGCAACTCTAGTGCTGGACAAAGCTATGTGGTGTTCGGAGGGACGAATATTGCCAGTAGCAACACCTCTTTTAACCTGACTGGAACTCCCGATGCAGATAACTTATTTAGCACACCTAGCAACAATATTATCGATGGGTTAACTGGAGACGATACCCTAACAGGCAACGGCGGTCAAGATAAATTTATTATTAACCTTGGTGATGGCAATGACACCATCACCGATTTTGCTGGCGTTGGGAAAGGTACAAATCCTTCAGCAGAAGTCATTGCAAATGTTGACACCTTGCAATTTACAGGTTCGGGTTTAACTGCCCAAAATCTGCAATTAACTCAAAATGCTAACAACTTAGAAGTTACCTTTGAAAATGTGGCATCTACCAAAGTCACTCTGCAAAACTTCAAATTAGAAAACCTCGATAACCTGCCAACTTCTGGAGCAACACCTGCGATTGGCAATATCCTATTTGATGGGCAAACCAACATCGCCGACAGCTTTGATGTGTTCGATGCTAACTCTACTCAAACTACGCCATTCAACAAGAACACGGTGACTTTCCTCAATGAACTCAACAATAACATCACGGGTTTTGATAACTCTAATGATGTGATTAATGGTCAGGGGGGTGACGACATCATCGACGGCAAGAGTGGCAATGACCTTTTGAGAGGTGGTGCAGGCAATGATACCCTTGTTGGTGGTGTAGGCAATGATACCCTTGTCGGTAGTGCGGCTGCCAACTCTTCCTTCAACCTCTCTGACTTGAATGGCACGAATGGCTTTATAATTAATGGCGGCATTGTAGTAGGTTTCAACTTAAGCTTCTTAGTCAGCAATGCGGGGGACATCAACAACGATGGCATTGACGACCTGATTATTGGGGCACGATATGCCGACCCCTACAACAAAGATAATGTTGGGCAAAGCTATGTGGTTTTTGGAGGGACGAATCTGGGCAGTGGCGGCACCTTCAACCTCTCTGATTTGGATGGCACTAATGGCTTTTTGATTAACGGCATTGCAGCAGGTGACGCATCAGGTTTCTCAGTCAGCAATGCGGGGGACATCAACAACGATGGCATTGACGACCTGATTATTGGCGCATCTAATGCCTCCCCCAACGGCAAAGATTCTGCTGGGCAAACCTATGTAGTTTTTGGGGGAACAAATCTGGGCAGTGGCGGCACCTTCAACCCCTCTGATTTGAATGGCACTAATGGCTTTATAATTAACGGCATTGCAGCAGGTGACGCATCAGGTTTCTCAGTCAGCAATGCGGGGGACATCAACAACGATGGCATTGACGACCTGATTATTGGCGCATATTCTGCCGACCGCAACGGCAAAGATTTTGTTGGGCAAAGCTATGTAGTGTTTGGGGGAACAAATCTGGGCAGTGGCGGTACCTTCAACCTCTCTGACTTGGATGGCACTAATGGCTTTTTGATTAACGGCATTGCAGCAGGTGACGCATCAGGTTTCTCAGTCAGCAATGCGGGGGACATCAACAACGATGGCATTGACGACCTGATTATTGGCGCATCTAATGCCTCCCCCAACGGCAACTATCTTGCTGGGCAAAGCTATGTGGTGTTTGGAGGAACGAATCTGGGCAGTGGCGGCACCTTAAACCTTTCCTCCTTGAATGGCACTAATGGCTTTATAATTAACGGCATTGCTGAATATGACAATTTAGGCGACTTAGTCAGCAATGCGGGGGACATTAACAACGATGGCATTGATGACCTGATTATTGGAGCTGAAGCTGATGCTGGGCAAAGCTATGTAGTTTTTGGGGGAACGAATCTGGGCAGTGGCGGCACCTTCAACCTCTTTGATTTGAATGGCACTAATGGCTTTATTATAATTAACGCCTTAGTAAACTTATCAGCTAGTAATGCGGGGGACATTAACAACGATGGCATTGACGACCTGATTTTTGGGACACCAATAGCCTCCCCTAACGACAAAAGTTCTGCTGGGCAAACCTATGTAGTGTTTGGGGGAACGAATCTGGGCAGTGGCGGCACCCTAAACCTTTCTGACCTCAACCTCTCTGATTTGAATGGCACTAATGGCTTTACAATTAACGGCATTGCAGAAGCTGACTTCTCAGGCGACTCAGTTAGTAATGCGGGGGACATCAACAATGATGGCATTGACGACCTGATTATTGGGGCAACGGGTCCCAACACCAACGGCAAAGGTACTGTTGGGGAAAGCTATGTAGTTTTTGGGGGGACGAATCTGGGCAGTGGCGGCACCCTTAATCCGACAGGCAACAGCCGTCAAGATACATTTGTATTTCGCCCTGGCGATGGTAATGACACCATCACCGATTTTGGTGGCGTTGGTAAAGGCACAAATCCAACAGCAGCAGCGATCGCCAATGTTGACACCTTGCAATTTACAGGTAGTGATTTAACTGCCCAAAATCTGCAATTAACTCAAAATGCTAACAACTTAGAAGTTACCTTTGAAAATGTGGCATCTACCAAAGTCACTCTGCAAAACTTCAAATTAGAAACCCTCGATAATCTGCCTGCTTCTGGAGCAACACCTGCGATTGGCAATATCCTATTTGATGGGCAAACTAACATCGCCGATAGCTTTGATGTCTTCGATGCCAACTCTACTCAAACTAGCTTGTTTAACAAAAACACAGTCACATTCCTCAATGACCTGAATAACAGCATCACAGGTTTTGAAAACTCTAAGGATGTGATTAATGCTCAGGGGGGTAATGACATTATCTATGGCTTGAGTGGGAATGACTTATTGCGAGGCGGTGATGGCAATGATACTCTCGTCGGTGGTGCTGGCAATGATACTCTTGTCGGTGGTGCTGGCGCGGACTGTTTCGTTTACAACACTGATGCAGTTTTTGGCCTGACTGCTGTTGGTGTAGATGCCATTAGTGACTTTAACAGTTCTCAAGGTGATAAAATTGTCCTAGATAAAATTACTTTTAGTGCTATTACTTCAACTGCTGGAACAGGTTTTAGTAACAAGAGTGATTTTCAAATCATTTCTAATGGGGAAACTAGCACAGCGAAAATTATCTACGACGCTGTGAATGGACAGTTATTTTACAATCAAAATGGCAGTGCGGCTGGTTTTGGTAGTGGCGGTCTATTTGCAACTGTTACTGGTGCGCCAACTCTGAGTGCATCAGATTTTGTTGTGCAATAGATGCTATTTTCAGGTAAATATACCATGCGGTAGGGGCACAGCAATACTCATTGTAACTTAGGGCCAAAGCCAGCCTAAAACTAGCTTTTAGCTGAAGTTGACACCAATGAGCAATGCTGTACCCCTACGACAACTGAATTCTAACTCCTGAGTTCTGAATTCTTGTTAGTAAATCGCATAGATGATATTTTTACCTCTTTTGAGGCACTAATACAGGTAATTTAAGGGCATCGGCTGCAAATTTAGCGTGTTGTCCAACAGTCAAAACATTAAATTGACTGGATATCATTTCTAAACTTTTGTTCACTATTGCCAGCTTTTTATAAGTAGGGACACTCATACCTGGAAAGAATGAGAGTTCTGGTACATCTTCTTGACTTACAAAGTCTGTAGGATGGAGTAGCAAAGAAGGCTGGACGCGTGTAACTTTACACAGCCATAGGGCAATTCGTAGGTAGAATAACGCCACTTCCGAAGAAAATGTACTCAGAAACATTATGTAACTGAAGTGAATTGGCACTTTAAAAATTGGCATGGTAGTAACGGGAATCTCAGTCAGTTTATCCTTATCTAGTTTCCACTGGTAAGGTTTTAGAGGCTGCAAACCCTCTTTAAAACCGCCAAACAGCGCTTCCCGTTTTTTACGTTCTTCTTTGCTCAATTTACAAGTTATTAAATAATATGCTCGTGCTATCGGCCCCAAAAATGTCGGAAAAGTCGAAGCATCATATTCGTATCCTCGTCGTGCTAAGACTTTCAATACTGCTGGAGAAAAACTGTATCCTGGTCCCCGAAAGCCGATAGGATGTTGATGAGTGACGCGCTTGATATGTTCTTCGGCGAGTGCCACCTCTTCTTCAATCTCATTCTCTGAATACAGATGTAGCCAAGGATCGTGATAAAATGAATGATTGCCAATTTCGTGACCGGCGCTAGCGATCGCTTGTATTGCTTTGGTATTCTTTTCTAGCGCTGCATCTTGACCGACAATGAATACTGTGATTGTCAAATCCCATTGCTTGAGAATATCTAAGAAACGAGGTACTGCGATATCCAAGTAAGAAGGATAAGTCTGCCAACCCGGAGCGCCCTGATTTTTTAAATAAGACCAAATATTATCTAAATCTAAAGAAAGACTGGCTATTGGTTTGTTTCTTTTTTGCTTAATTTTCATTATGAGTTCAAGTATTTAGACAATTTTAAACGTAAATTATATTGTTAAATTTGAATTTTATCAGTCAAGTTCCATAGTTCAACTCAGGGCTGAGTTTAGAAGAAATCTCAAGCCTGAATGTTTGCATTTCCTCCTTTTTAAAACAAAAAGTTACTTTCAAAGCAGTATTTCATAGACGTTGCCTAGATTAGTGGGTTAGATTTATATTTGCTTTTCTAAAAAATATTACCGATGAATTAGATAATAGTTTCTCAACGCTCCTTTAATATCGATTTTATCAAACCTTTTGACAACTTTTTACCCCGATCCTTAATTACCGATCGTTAATATATTATAACTAAGATATATATACTTACATAAATAGTTTTTAGTAATTGCGCTAGATATATGAAGTTATTAATAATTTTGATCTTCAATTTTTATCATCGCTTCGAGCAAAAGCAATTATCTAAAAACTTTATCCACATCTTAGATGTTGATTTGCTGCCTCTGGGTTAAACACATGGCAATTCCCTTTTCGTAGTAAGCTGCCTCATTAATAAAAATTGGCCAAACAGTAGATGTTCCCTCATAAACAATTGTTTTATCGTCAAAAGTTATAAAAATTGGATCTCCTGGGTTCAAGGCTTGATAATCTTTATCCTGAAGCTCTGGATGAATCATCCCAAAGATTGTACCATCCGGTTTTTTTGGGTAGTCCACAACTGATAAGTGGTCATAGAGAATCAACGTTTCATTATTTGATGGAATTTTACCCTGGTTAAATTGTTCTAGGTAGTCCAGAAGGGCGCGAACAAGTTCCTCTGTTTGTTTGAACAGCGTTGCTTTTAAAAGTCCTTGGGCAATTGGGCCAACCTCGAATGCAAAGCCTAATTCGCACAGAGAATTTACAAATGGGTTTTCTGCAATTGATTTAAAAGAGCAGCGATAAACTCTAACTAAAGGATTAATCTGGCTCAGATAAGCAGCTAATTTTAAGTTTAAAGGATGACTGTTATCAAGAATAATTGTCAGACCCATATTAGCTGTACTGCTGTGCAAATCTAAGATGAAATCGGCTTGTTTGTCCCTATTTAATACTAGGGTATTCTGAATTGATTTAGCTTGCAACTCTTCGTAACTATTCAAAGTCGGATTTTGTAAATCTTGCTTGAGAAAACAGCGATTTAAATCTTTCTCTACGTATCGTCTTCCGGCGGCAAAAGCATGAGGATTTGCCAACAGAGTGACTGTCTCAAAACTTGGTCTAGTAATTAAATCGGGAAACTGAGCAAATTTCTGGATTAGGTAGGCTCCTGTAAACTCATTGCCATGAGTTCCACCGACAATTGCAACTCGATTAATCTGGTTCATGAAGCATTCACTCTGCCTATGCGATCGCGATCGTGTGGTTGATTAAGATAAGACATATCAGGCCCGTTGGGAATAATTCCGCCGGGGTTGAGTGGGAATAGGTTTCCGTAGTAGTCCCGCTTCACAGTTTCTACGTCACAAGTGTCAGCCACACCCGGAAGCTGATACAAATCACGCAGATAAGCTCCGAGATTCTGATAGTCTCGAATTCGCTGCCGATTGCATTTAAACAGCCCATAGTAGGCACTATCAAACCGAAATAATGTCGTAAATAACCGCACATCTGCAAGTGTCAGATGTTCACCGCAGAGATAGCGATTAGTCTGCAATGCAAGTTCAATCTCATCGAGAGTTGCGAACAGTTCATTACAGGCTTGATTGTATGCTTCTTGAGTCTGGGCAAAGCCACAGCGATACACACCGTTATTTACCGCGTGATAAATCTTTTCATTCCACCAGTCAATTTTCTCTTGAAGTTCTTCTGGGTAAAGATTTAGCGTCGGATTGTTGGCAAATTCGTTAAACTCAGAGTTCAGCATAACGATAATCTCTGAACTCTCATTATTGACGATCGCTTTTGTTTGGTTATCCCATAATACTGGTACTGTAGAGCGTCCACTGTAGCCCGGTTCTGCCTTTTGATAAAATTCAGCCAGTGTGCGACAACCTTCAACTTCATCGTTGAATATCCAACCGCCTTCAATGGGCGAAGGAGAGACGATACATACTGATATTACCGCTTCGAGTTTTTTGAGCGATCGCACAACCAAAGTTCGATGCGCCCAAGGACAGCCCAGCCCAACATAGAGTTTGTAGCGCCCCGTTGCTGGTGGGTGTGGATTCCCTGATTCTGTACCAATGAACTTGCGAAACTGGCTATTAGGACGAATATATGCTCCCGACTGATTGCGAGGAGCTAGGTTTGACATCATTATCTGCCACATAGTCGTCCAAACAAACTTTCCTAGCCAGATAATCAGCTTGGGAGGAAGCGACTTACCTTTCTTCTTGGGGAGCTTTTTCTCGTCATCCATTGGAGTTGAGTTAGTCATAAATTGGTACTACAGCACCACGGATAAACATCTATATTCAGGGTAGACTAAGCAAAGACAAAATGAACCAGTAATATATCTCTTTGAGGAGATAAAAGGTTCAAGAATTATGCTTCAAGCTAAAGTCTTCGTTACTCGTCGCCTACCCATCGAATTAGAGCAACTGCGATCGCTCGCGATGGTGGAAGTTTGGCCAGAACGCCAACCCCCTCCCTACGAAATTTTACTAGAAAAAGTCAAAGAAATAGATGGATTGCTATGTCTGCTGACTGACCAAATCGATCGCCAACTCATCGAGTCTGGGAAACTCAAAGTTATCAGTCAAATGGCGGTGGGTTACGATAACATTGACATTGCCGCCGCTACGGCACGACAAATTCCCGTCGGTAATACTCCTGGGGTGTTAACCGATGCTACCGCAGATTTTGCCTGGGCATTACTAATGGCAGCTGCACGGCGACTAGTGGAGGCAGATCGATTTACTCGTGCAGGTTTGTGGCAGACTTGGGAACCAGATTTGTTATTGGGGACAAATGTTACGGGCGCTACCTTGGGGATTGTTGGTTTTGGGCGGATTGGACAAGCAGTTGCTCGTCGTGCCAAAGGATTTGAAATGCAGATATTGTATACGAGTAGGCAACGATGCAGCCCAGAGTTAGAACAATCTTTAGGTGTGGAGTTTGCTACGTTAGAACACTTACTGCAAGAATCAGACTTTGTGACACTGCACACACCATCGGCTGATGATACTTATCATTTAATTAGCGATCGCCAATTTGAATTGATGAAGCGATCGGCTATTTTGATTAACACGGCGCGGGGAACGATTGTAGATCCAGATTCTCTGTATCGCGCCCTTGCAAGCGGTCAAATCGCGGCTGCGGCTGTCGATGTCACTGAACCCGAACCGATTCCCAGCGATAGCCTGTTGTTAACCTTAGAAAATTTAATTATTGCACCGCATATTGGCAGCGCCAGCCGTCAAACGCGCTCAAAAATGGCTTCAATGGCGATCGCTAATTTAATCGCAGGATTAAGGGGCGATCGCTTGGCTAATTGTGTCAACCCGGAAATTTATAATTCATAATTCATATCAGGCGTGATATCATGTCCGCTTGATTGCTTATTAAACCCGAAGAAGCCACCCCGCCAAAGCTGTGCTTTGTCTCCCCTCCCCGCAGGCGGGGCTTCTGTGTACACACATCTTGGTAATGAAGCGCAAACCTCGGATTTACCCCCCTTAATCCCCCCTTGCAAAGGGGGGAGATTAAAGATCCGGTTCCCTCCCCTTTGCAAGGGGAGGGTTAGGGTGGGGTAAAAGTGACGCAAAAACCCAGATGAGTAAGCTATTTCAGACTTGTGTGTACACTGTAGCCCGATGCCTTGGGGGAAATATCCGGTTCCCGGTTCTCCCCCAAGGCATCGGGGAGTTAGAGGGGGTGAGAAAGACTTGTGTATACACCGTAGCCCCGCAGGCGGGGAGGGGTTGGGGGGTGGGGTTCTTTTATTATGGGTAATTTGGCGGACATGATATGAATTATGAACGCCCTCAATCTAATACCGTAAGGCGGAAGTTCAAAGGGACGCATAGTTATGCGTCCCTAAAGCAAATTGCGTAAACCTTTAGAAGGTGAAAGTTGTTCTCAGCGTACCGATAATTGCATCATCGTTGTTGCTGTTTTGACCAGGAGAGGTCAACCAGATTACGCCAGGGGTGATTGAGATATTATCTGACACGCGATACTTGTAAAAGCCTTCAAAGTGATAAGGTATATCATTACCAGTACCAGCAAAAACTCCGCCTCGGTTACGGGCATAAGGTTCTGCACCAGCAAAAATCCCTAAAACGTTACCCTTTTTACCGAGGTCAGGTAAGGCCACTCCAAGACCGTAACTCCAAGCTTGATAATCATCACCAGCACCAAAGCCTGTGATATCGTGGTAAGAAACGAAGCCACTGACTGACAGTTTGTCGCTGGGTCTAAAAGCTGCTTCTATACCGTAAGAGTTACTGGAAGATCCGTTTAAGGTACTTAGAGTATTAGCTTGATTAGTACCTACAACGCGGATAGTACTACCCAAACCACCACCTAGATCGAATAAATTACCACTTCCAGCACCATGATAACCGTGAACATAGGTAGCAGCTATAGATAAGCGATCGCCAACACTAAAGTTCAACTGTCCCAAGGCTGCATAGTTACCCTCTAATAAACCTTGATTTGCCACGGAATTAGCAGCATTTGATGCCAAATAGCCGATAGTCAGCGAACTTGGTTTGAAAAAGCTGCCACCCTTACCAAACGGTAAAGTCAGTGCCGCACCAGCACCACCACCAATGCGATAAATCGGACTTTCAGAAGCAAAGGTAGACAAAGCACCATTACCGCCATCATAGTCTTCAAAGTAAGGGTTATTAGTGGCAACATAATCGCTATGAATACCTCCGGTGCCCGCAAAGTAGACTTGGGCTGGACCTATTGGTACGTAATACGCCAGCCAGTCGATAATCACACTGTTGTTACCAGTGGCGCCGATTTGAAAAGTTTGTATACCTTCAGAAGTATTGATTCCAACACCATCATTTCCTACTTGTGTAAAGGATAGTGCATTACCGGCTGCAAGACGGGTGTGTAAAACGTCTTTACCCGTGAAGCTGGTTTGCAAGTCTAAACGTACCCGATCTTGGAAGACAGTATTATTCGCATCGCCAGTGTTATTGCCAAAAATATCACTAACAGCAAAAATAGCTTCACCCACCAATTTTGTGGTAGTAGAAAACTGATTAGCTTCTAGTTCCGCAGTCCGTGCTTCTAGAGAATCTACTCGACCGCGTAGAGTTGCCAGTTCTGCTGAGAATTCCTCCTGCAAACGCTGGAGAGTCGCCAAATCCTGTTTTGTCACCAAGTCAGCTGTTGCTGTGGCAATTAGTTCATTAACTCGATCTAAACAAGCATTCAAACCAGCGGCAAACTCATAACGAGTCAGTGCCCGATTGCCACGGTAAGTAGAATTTGGGTATCCAGCAATACAACCGTAGCGCTCAACCAAGGATTGCAAAGCTTGGAATGCCCAATCAGTCGGCTGTACATCAGAAAATTGAGAAACTGATGTGACTTGAGACAATGAATTCTGGTTCTTGCCTTCGTTGTTGTAGCGATTAACCTCTTCTAAAACCTTATTTTCATCAGCCTTTTGGGCAAGCAATTGCTGATTAACTTTTGGTTGCTCTGTTTGAATGAATATTGATGAAGCACTAGCAGCTATTGGCTTTGTATCTTCAGAAGAACTTGCTACTTCGGCAGCAGCTATAGCCTTAGCGGAAACCAACACCGTCACTCCCAAAACTACTGGACTTAGTACCAGAGTTTTCCACAATAGATGAGACATTTTTATTTTCCTTTCCCAAAAAATAGCCAAAATCAGTTGGTTCAAGAAAAAGAGAATAAGTGATTATTCTACTTGTTCGGAATCTTATCAGATTGTTGTTAATTAAGCTATATATCTAAGAAATTTTTTACAGATAAGGAATCGTCACGTTTTGCAAATGGCTTATTTGCCAAAGGTTGAGTTGATCGGGTAAGTTCGCTCGATTTTGTGCTATTTATGGGCTTTAGCTTCTTGTTTTTAATCCCGATCTGCGGTAGTTACTTTTTGTCTTTAAATTCATTCCTCAATCAAGAAAGTGTATTTATATATGAGGTTTTGATGACAAATTAGTAATTATTGATTATTAATTATTTTGAACCTCCAACCTGCCGAAGTCAGATTAATCAATACCGTTCAGTTAAGCCTCAAATCTTTAGTAAAGACACAAAATTTTACTTCTTACAGCTGCACTAACGCGTCTTTACAGTTTGAAAATCAGTATCAAAAATCTTTACCAACGGCAAATAATCTTTAATAGTAGCCAGTTTTGTGTTGGGATAGCGACCCCAAAGACATCTCAATGCTTGATTAAGCCCCTAATTTAGGCAGATAATTTTTCATAACTATCGGCAGTTGTTGCTTCTAATCCCAAAATGGGATACATTTCTGGTTCAGATGTTCCGTGCATCGTCAGAAGCAGAGCGTCAATTAAGGCTTTGGCTTTCAGCAGCGTTTCCTGAAACTCCATCTCTGGCTCAGAAAGGGCTATAATTCCGCCACCAATACCAATGGAGGTTTGACTGGGAGTCAAAACAGCAGTCCGAATCACAATATTTAAATCGGCTGAACCATTCAACCCCAAAAAGCCGATCGCACCTGAATAGATTCCCCGCGCCTCTTGTTCTAAGCGATCGATAATTTGCATGGTGCGGATTTTCGGCGCACCAGTCATCGATCCTCCGGGAAATGCAGCTTGCACGCAATCCACCGCTTGTAAATCCGAACGTAATCGCCCGCGTATCGTTGTTACCAACTGATGTACTGTTGAGTATGTTTCCACATCCATTAATTTTGGGACGTGGATGCTACCAACTTCACAAACTCGTCCCAAATCATTGCGCAAGAGATCGACAATCATCAGATTTTCAGCTCGGTCTTTTTCGCTGTTGCGTAGCTTCTCACGGAGGACGAAATCGGCTTCGGGGGTTTCTCCTCGTGGTAGGGTTCCCTTGATCGGTTTAGTTTCTACCCAACCTTGGCGATCGATCCGTAAAAACCTTTCTGGAGATGAGCAGGCGATCGCAATTTCACCAAAGCGTAAAAATGCAGAATAAGGAGCCGGATTGATTTTACGTAATGTCCGATAGAACGTCAATGGATCGGGGGTTGCATCGGTGTGCAGCTGATTAGTCAGGCAAACTTGATAAGTTTCCCCTTCGTGAATTTCGTTCAAGCACTGCTGAATATCTTGGATGTAATTTTGATAAGTGCGGCTCAAACGGAAGTTAACTGGCTGACAATTTTCTTGGGGTATAAGAGAAAAAAGAGGATCTAGAGTTTCGAGTTGTTGTTGAATAGTATCAAACCAAGTTTCTACTTGTTCTGTTTGTCCTTTTTTGATTAATTGCAGCAAATAAATACACTGTTCTTGATGATCGATCGCAATCATGCGATCGGCAAGTAAGAAAATTGCATCAGGTAATGATGAAGAATGCACCAATGACGATCCACACTCCGCCTTAAGTTCATAGCCAAAATAGCCAACAAATCCACAGTTAAAATCAAAAGGTAACTCATCAGATTGACAAAATCGGCAGTTTATTTCTCGCTTCAAATACTCAAAAATACTTTCGGTGCGATGAGTCACGGTATCTGATTGTGCGATCGTAAGTTCTTGCGTTTGGGTATGGTATCGCACCAACAGACTGTTTACTCCGCTGCCATCACCCATAAACGAGAAGCGAGATAGACCAAGTTCCACACGGCTGCTATCTAACCAAAAAGCATTGGGGGCATTCTCAAACAACTGCACAAATATTTGTTCTGTATTTGGGCAGATATCTAACTTGCGCGTATACAATTCAAACTTATCTTCCTGTTCTTCTCTACGAGACGCTGCGCGAAGGCAGGGTTTATCTACAGTAGGAGTAACAGATCCATATCGAATCCGATACTGTTTTTCTGGACTTATTGACGATTTCTCTGTAAATTGCTGCGTAATATCTCGAAAGTTTTCTAATAATCTTTGCCCATATTCTGTACAGATAGACTCTGGGTGAAACTGCACACCCCAAAAAGGTAAATGCCGATGACGCAATCCCATCACCAATCCTTCTTCAGTCCAAGCAATTTTTTCTAAACATTCAGGTAGTTGATCAGCAACTAATAATGAATGATAACGCACCACAGAAAACTGATTAGGAATACCTTGAAATAATTCTGAATTATTATGATAAATTTTACTGAGTCTGCCGTGTCGAACTTCCGGTGCATGAATTACTTTTCCACCATATAGGTAGCCAAGTCCTTGATGTCCCAGACAAACTCCCAGCAAGGGTACATCCACATTCTCAATTATTTGCCGACAGACTCCAAAATCTTCCGATCTCTCTGGACGACCGGGGCCAGGTGAAATCACAATGTTGTCAAATGCAATTTCTTTTAATTCATCCCAGTTAAGGCGATCGTTATAAATTACTAAAGGTAGTTCCCCATTTACCTCGGCAATCATCTGGTAAAGATTAAATGTATAAGAGTCATAGTTATCAATAATTAGCGTTTGCATACATAGTTACTTAACTAGCACATATAGCAATCCTAAATCATTCGTGAAAAATTAGATCCCCGACTTCTTCAAGAAGCCGGGGATCTGGCTTAAGTTCTATAGGCACATCTTCAAAAAGAAAGGGTTTCAGAAAACTTTACTGGATGAATGATGGCTTGTTTGCCAAAGGTCACATTTATACAAGAATTTCGCTCGATTTTGTCCCATTTCTAGACTTTACCTTCTTGTTTTTAACCCTGATTTGTGGTAAATCCTTTTTATCTTTGTAAAAGTAACAGATTTCTACTAGAGTTGGCCATATTTCTAGAGAGCCGTGAAATTGGCTAATAACATCATCGATAATTCTGGAAACATTTTGCTGAAAAAAGTCTGGTTCAAATCCATAGAAGACTCTCGATAAATTCTCAGCAAATAATTGAAGTGACTGCTTGCGTTCTTCATTCTGGGTAGAGATTGAGGCTTTGACTACCTGCCTGTGAATAGCAGAGATTTTTTCCAAGATTTCCTCAGAATCTTGTAAAGTGACTTCGCCTGAGTAATCAAACTTGATTCCCAAATCGTCAAGATGATAAACACTGTTTTTAATCTTCTTTTTCAGCAAGCTACATATTTCTTCATTAAATAGTTCGCTAGCTAGAGGATTACGCATATAGTTATTTCTAATATGGTTTTGAACAGCATCAACGTGTGCAGCTGCAATCCCTTCTTGCTGTATCCAAATCCTGTAGATATAATCCTCAAATCTGAGGCGAGTTGGAAAAAAGGGTGGTAAACCTAGCTGATTATCATATCCAGCAACTCCACAATCCATTCTCCAGTTTTTGTTAGTAATAACGGGTCGAAAATTGGTAAGAATATAAAAATCATTTAGGTCATTGGGACTAATTTGGTTTTCATCATTGAGATACATGTGAATAAAATCAAGGGTATCAATATCATTAGTTCCTGTGCGAAAAGTTTGGGCAATCTTAACGATCGCATTATTCAAGACTCTCCCCTGTTGTAATAAAAGGCTGTTTTCTCGAAAGTAACCTTTAGTTGTATTGGTTTCTAAATCCATTGCTGTATCAAGTACCAATTCTCCAGCCTCGAAGTTTTCTGGTACATGACTGGCTTTTTGACCTAAAACATCACCAAAAGCCGTGAGTAAATCAAAAGATTTATGAACGAAGCCACCTTGTTGATTAGATTTAATTAATTTTCCTCGGCATATTTCATCACCAGATAAAGATTCTGGGCTAGTTTCAATTAATGCATCTGGACGCATATCGTCATCTGCACTAACCATTAAATGACCAAGAGTATACATGAGTGTGAAGTTGCGATTTCCGCCATAACTAGGTCGGAATAAGTTTTTGACTAGTGATTCTAGTTTGCGATCGCGCAGTCTTTCGTTTAAAAATGTAATAAATTGCTCTTTCTGTTGTGGCCCAACATAAAACACATCATTGACTGTCTTAGTCTGCTCTAAAAGTGGATAATATTTCTCGTGATTGGCAATGCTAGAATCGTCAAAAACGATAATTTTTAAAGCATGACCATTTGCCCAGAAATTCTCATCATACTTTTCGATAGTTTGTGCTACATCTCTCAGTCTATGAGTTGGAATAACAAATACTGTTTCTTTTTGTTTCATAAAATTTGTTTGGGTTTTTCAAATGAACTTTCTAACCTTTAAACAAAGTTTGAAAGTTTTCAGGCTAACTGCTTCCAGAATATCTGCCACTGCAAATTTGCATACTGGAGATTAGCAGCATAGGCATAAATTCACCTATTTAGGGCTGTAGTCAGAACAATTGAGTGCTTGTTTCGTTAGAGCAGTGGTAGGATGTACTGCACACTTTAGAAAATAGTTATTGTTAAAAAATTGGCATTTTTTACAGTTATGTTGCTCTAAATGTTTAATGCTTACTATTTCATCTTTATCTTGCGCCGCATTTTCTGGGGGATCTTCTAGTGCTTTGCAGACAGATGAAACTAGAAAAACAACAATTGCCCAAACAATCATAAAGGAAATGTGAGCCAAAAACACTGCTACAAAGGGAATGTCCCCGTTATGTGGTTTGGTATCACTATGTGTTGTCTTAGACAGGTTAGCTTCAATCAGGGTAGACTGATGAACGCTTTTTTGAGCGGATACATAAAGTCGGAAAAGCTCCGAAGTATGCATATTAAAAACCTTTAGCTAGTCGAACTCAGATTCAGTAAAGTTAAAGAGGCAGGAGGCAAAAATATATCTTCTTACTCTTGCTGCAAGCTCGAACTGCCTTCTGCCTTTATTCGAGAAATGTTCATCTGTCTAATAATATGTGGAATTGAAAGTACTTGATAGGTCTGGGTAATTTGAATTAACAGATTGACTTTCTCTTAGTCGAGCTTCCAATAAGCAACTATTGAAGGAATAGTAAACAGAATGGATTTTTTTAAGAGTCACTTTGAGAGCGGGAACCATCATCGGATGGGTTGCTATTGCTAAAATGTAATCTCCAGCGAAAATACTAGGATTATCTGTTACTGAAATAACTTGAGTTTCTCTTAAAACTCCTAGAAAAATGCATTTACTCGGTAATTTAATATTACTTAAATGAATGCCACAGTAAACGCTATTATCTTCGATAAAAACACCAAACAGACTTGGTTCTAAAGTTTTTTTATTTTTCAGCACAAAATGTTTTTTAACTCTAATAGTATTGTCCAATACTTTACGAGGAAAATCTGCTGTTGCAGAGATATATTTTGAAGATATATAAAATGTATTAAATAAATAGAGTATATGTTTATTAATTAGCTAATCAGGTATATGTTTAGAGATATAGGTTTTATATATACCTAATAAAAATTAGATTCTCGACTTATTAAATTAAGCCGAGAATCTAACATTTAGATTTGAAGTAATCATTAAGGATTACTATAGATAACTATTTTGAATAGAAGGCATAGCAAGAATCAGCAGCACTCTCTCAAGCCTTTATCCCTTAATCTTATCTAGAGCTAAATTCAGCTTCAACACATTAACTCCAGGTTCGCCAAAGATGCCGAGAAAGCGACCATCGGTGTTTTGGGAAATTAAAGTTTCGAGTTGGTTCGGTTGAACTCCTCGCGCCTTGGCTACTCGTGCAACTTGTGCGATCGCAGCTTCCGGGGTAATATGCGGGTCAAGGCTGGAACCGGAAGTATAAACTAAATCGCCAGTCGGCTGCACACCTGCTTTTTTCAAACGATTGAAGTCACCTTCAACTTTTTTACTGGGGTCTGGGTCATCTTTACCTTTAATCCGTTCCATTAATGCAGGATTACTGGGAGCCAAGTTACTAGCGCCAGAAACCCCAGTTCTCAAAACTCCCGCATCGTCCTTTTTGGGATCGGCTGTGCTGTAGCTGGTGGTACTGGGACGGCTGTTAAAATAGCGATCGCTACTAAAAGGTTGACCAATCAAAGCAGAACCGACAACTTGACCGACGCTATTTTTCAGTAGACTACCGTTTGCTTGAAACGGAAACGCAATCTGCCCAATGGCAATCATCGCAAAAGGATAAATAATCGCTCCAATAACCCAGAGTACCAAGGTAGAACGAACAGCTCTACCGGCTTCGCGTGCAAAACTCATTAGAATTTCTCCGGTACAAACATTACAAAAAATAAATAGATGGAAAGTCCCAGTGTCACCAGTCCTAACAACCCCAATCCCCAAGATTGACTGCGGGAAAGTTGTTCATTAGTAGCGGCATAAACCATAGGTGCAACCACTAGGTTGAAACACATCGCCAAGAACAAATACAGTGGCAGCTTTTGTCTACGCCATTGACACCAGATTTCAGTTATTTCTTCTAATACTTGGGATGCAAGAATAGTGCGGCGGATCTGAATAAATTTCATAGTAAATTAAGACAAAGGTAGGATTATATCTATCAGTTTGATGGCAATGAAGGGAGCAACGATACCGCCAAGACCAAAGATAAAGATGTTACGACGTAGCAGTTGATCTGCTGTTAAAGGTAAAAACTTCACCCCTCTGAGTGCTAGCGGAATTAGTGCTGGAATAATCAAAGCATTGTAAATCAGCGCCGAGACGATCGCAGATTGGGCACTCTTTAATCCCATAATATTCAGTGCGCCGATTCCAGCAGCAGCAAAGATTGTCGGAATGATCGCAAAATACTTGGCAATATCGTTAGCGATGGAAAATGTTGTCAACGCTCCACGAGTAATTAGCAGTTGTTTACCGATGGTTACTAAGTCAATTAGCTTCGTGGGATCTGAATCTAAGTCCACCATGTTAGCAGCTTCTTTGGCAGCTTGCGTCCCCGAATTCATCGCCACACCCACGTTTGCTTGAGCCAAAGCAGGCGCATCGTTCGTACCATCCCCGGTCATTGCCACCAGTTTACCCTGAGATTGTTCCGAGCGAATCACCTCAATTTTGTCTTCTGGAGTTGCTTCGGCAATGAAATCATCCACCCCAGCTTCCTCGGCAATCACCGAAGCGGTAATTCGATTGTCACCTGTGAGCATGATCGTGCGAACACCCATGCGGCGGAGTTGGTCAAATCGTTCCCGCAAACCAGGTTTGACAATATCTTTCAGGTAGATGACACCATAAATTTTGTCATCTTGGCAAACAGCTAAGGGTGTACCGCCTAATCGGGAAACTCGCTCATAAGCTGCATCTATATCATCAGGAACGTTACCGCCACGGGAACGGACAAATCCTTTAATGGCATCCACTGCACCTTTGCGAATTTGTTTGCCATCGGGTAGATTCGTACCACTCATCCGGGTTTTGGCGGAAAATTCTACACCTTCGGCTTTATCAATATTAAAGTCTACCCCAGCCTGAGATTTTTCTGCTAAAACTACGATTGACTTGCCTTCTGGCGTTTCGTCAAACAAGCTAGCAGCTAGGGAGACTCGCGCCACATCTATGATTGAGTGATTATCCAGAGGAATAAACTCGTCAGCCATTCGGTTCCCCAAGGTGATCGTGCCTGTCTTATCCAGCACCAAGGTGTTGATGTCACCGCAAGCTTCTACCGCTCGGCCAGAGGTTGCAATAACGTTAAATTGAGCAACCCGATCCATCCCGGCAATACCGATCGCACTGAGTAAACCACCGATAGTTGTGGGAATTAATGCTACCAAAAGCGAGATGAGAATAGCAACGCTAGCACCCGCCCGCAAACTGTTCCCCGCCTCAACTCCAAAGGCTGTACTGATAAAGCTGGCGATGTAGCCGACGAAGGGAGGCATTGTCGCTACCACAATCAAGAATACCTGCGTTAACACAGCCAACAATACCGTCAAAGCAATCTCGTTCGGAGTTTTGCTGCGTTCTGCTCCTTCTACCAAGGCAATCATGCGATCGATAAAGCCTTGACCGGGATCGGCACTAATGCGAATTGTCAACTCGTCGGAGAGTAGGCGTGTACCGCCTGTCACCGAACTGGCAATATCTGTACCTGGTTGCTTTAGTACCGGGGCAGATTCTCCAGTGATTGCCGACTCATCCACCGAGCCGATGCCTTTAATAACATCCCCATCGGCGGGAATCATATTATTGGCACTGACTTTTACTAAATCGCCCCGTCGCAGTTCCGTAGAATTGACTTTTACTATCGAACCATCGGGGAGGATTTTGTTGGCAACAGTATCCGATCGCGTCGATCGCAGTGAATCAGCTTGTGCTTTACCGCGTCCTTCAGCTACAGCTTCCGCAAAGTTGGCAAAAACGAGGGTGAAAAAGAGAATAAAGGTAATCAACCCGTTTAAGAGGCGTTGTTGATTGACATCAGCCTGGATTGTGCCAAACAGATTTGGGTTAAGGGTAACAAGCAAGGTGACAATTGTCCCCACCCAAACAACAAACATCACTGGGTTTCTAACAGTAATTCGCGGATCGAGCTTGACAAATGACTCACTAATTGCTCTTTGATAAAGTCCCCGCATATCTGTTTTGGGGGTATGTTTGCGCGAGTCACGAGTTCCAGATGGAATACGGGGCGAGGGAGAATCAGTAGTAATTGGCATAGATTAAATTTTGGGAATGGGGCATTGGGGATTGGGGATTGGGGATTGGGGATTGGGCATGGGGCATGGGGCATGGGGCATGGGGCATTGGCGATGAGTCTTTGATACTCGTGGATGAGTCTTTAATACTCGTGGATGAGTCTTTAATACTCGTGGATGAGTCTTTAATACTCGTGGATGAGTCTTTGATACTCGTGGATGAGTCTTTGATACTCGTGGATGAGTCTTTGATACTCGTGGATG